>JAURBE010000035.1 GCA_030829145.1 Verrucomicrobiota bacterium
TGACCCCACTGTACTGTTGAAGAAACAGTTAATTTGGCTGGTCATTGCGACTTTTGCTGGTGCCTTTACAATGATTGTTAACTTGGATGCGCTGCGCGAGTATGCATACATTTTAGCAGGAGGATCGGCATTGTTATTAGTGCTAGTGCTGGTGCCAGGTATCGGCGTAATGGTCAATGGTGCTCAGCGCTGGATTGATTTTGGCCCGATGCGCTTACAAGTATCCGAGATCGGCAAGTTAGGTTTGTTGTTTATGATGGCGCATTATTTGGCGGCGAATCGACGGCATCTTGATGATATGCTGCGTGGATTTCTGGTGCCGATTGGCATGTTGTCTGTGATTTGTGGTTTGATTATTATTGAGCCTGATTTTGGGACCGCATTCTTGTGTGGTGCAGTTGGTGGCTTGATGCTCTATCTCGCCGGCGTGCGCTTGAAATTTCTGATTCCCTCTGCGATCTTGGCGCTCTCGTTGTTTTCGATCGCGGTGTATCATGACCCAGTACGTTTACAGCGTATCACCTCGTTTCTTGATGTGGAGGGAAATCGCAGTGACAGCTCTTATCAGTTGTGGCAGGGAATCCTTGCGTTTGGAGCAGGAGGAGTGCAGGGCGTTGGCTTGGGTGCAGGACGTCAGCAGATGTCATTTTTACCCGAGGCGCACACTGATTTTATTTTCGCAATTGTGGGAGAGGAGCTCGGGCTAGTCTTTACTCTGGGTGTCGTGACCTTGTTCATGACTTTATTTTTTGTTGGTGTGTTACAACTGAAGCGTGCGCCGAATTTGTATCAGTATCTATTAGTCATGGGCGCATTGCTCTTCTTGACCTTGCAAGCGTTGATTAATATCGGAGTGGTCACCGGCTGTTTGCCTACAAAGGGCATGTCGTTACCATTTATTTCCTATGGCGGATCAAATCTTGTTTTCATGTTTGTTCTGACTGGAATTATCTTGAACGGTTTCAGGGCTTGGGAGTTACCAGTGCTGCGGAGGCAGCGGGAATTATGAGCCGCATACTCATTGCATGTGGCGGCACTGGTGGTCACTTAGCTCCAGGGATTGCGATTGCAGAGGTGTTACAATCACGTGGGCATGAATGCATCTTATTAATTAGTCAAAAGCAGGTAGATTCGGCTTTGATTGAGAAATATGCGCATTTAAATTTTCACAAAACGCCTGGCCGCGCTTTTTCAGGTGGGCTGACTAAGTGGATTGCTTCTTGTTGGAGCTTATTTTCAGGCTGTATTTTTTCGCATAAATTAGTGCGTAAGGAAAAGCCTGATCTGGTATTATTGTTTGGCGGCTTTCTATCACTGGGTTTAGGTATGGCTGCGCGTTTCAAAGGTGTGCCGGTAGCGGTACATGAGGCAAACTGCCGCCCCGGTAAGGCAGTGCGGCTTTTGAAACATTTAGCTATGCGTGTATATTTGCCAGATGGAGTATGCTTGCCGGGAGTGCGAACAGATTGTGTGCGCTACTTTGGATACCCCGTACGTAGTGATGTAAAGCACTCCTTAAAAGCTGATGCGTGGAAGCGTCTAGGCATCGTAGTACCAAACAAATTATTGGTGCTCATTGGTGGTAGTCAAGGTGCTGCGGCACTTAACGAATGGGTGGTCGATCATTTCACTACTTTGGCTAAGTTGGGTATTTCGATTTATTGCGTGACTGGATTGGGTAAGAACTCCGCAGGCATGATCGAGCAAGTGAGTGATGGTGGCGAAACTGTCACCGCAACCTTTGTGCCATTTTCAGATCAGATGGGAGAGGTAATTTCGGCAGCCGACCTTGTGATCTCACGAGCAGGCGCTGGCTCGATTGCAGAAATTATTCGGTGCCGGGCTCCCGCTATTTTGATCCCATACCCATATGCTGCGGATGATCATCAGCAGGCAAATGCGTTGATGCATGAACAGCACGGTGCCGGGATCGTGCTTAAGCAAGATCATGTGGATGATTTGCTTAACGAAGTTGAAGGCTTGATTTTTAATGATTGGATGCTGAGTAAGTTTAAATCGAACCTCGAGCGCCTTGATCGATTTGATTCAAGTGAGCGAATTGCATCAGATATTGAGGAATTGTGCGCAGCTCGGGCTTTAGCAGCGACTCAGAAATCGGAGCTAGCTCTATGATGAACGGCAAGCAACAGGCGTATCTATTTTTAGGCGTAGGTGGTATGGGTATGGCTCCGCTTGCTGGATGGATGGCGCGAGCTGGATATCCGATTGTTGGATACGACGATAATTTACAAGAGCGTGTTCGTCTTTTTCTGAAAGATGCTGGGGTAACACTTCGAGATTTTGTCTTCGCGGAGCAGTTGGGCAATTTTACTACGATAGTGTATACGAGTGCGATACCGTCCAACGATCCTTTGTTGGTAGCCGCTCGCGAGCTGGGATTAAAGACCCTTCGCCGAGGAGAAATGCTTGCAGAAATTGCTGTAAATAAGCGCTTAATCGCAATAGTTGGGAGTCATGGGAAGACCACAACTTCCGGAATGATTGCACATGCAGTCAATCACTGTGGCGTCGCTGCAAATTATATCCTAGGGGGCTTGTTCAATGATGCGGCAATGCCTCCGAGTCGTTATGATACGAGCGATTGGCTGATTGCAGAAATCGATGAAAGTGATGGAACGATCGAGCATTTCTCACCTGAAGTTACAGTCGTGCTGAATGTGGACTGGGATCATGCAGATCGTTATCCTAATGCAGAGAATTTGGATGCGTCTTTTCGGCAGTTAATCGCACGCACGAAACAGCAGGTATTATTATCTTCAGAGGATGATTTGCCTAGGCGTTTTATCGAAACAGGTGAAGTCGAGTGCTGTACATTCGGCGTGGATGGCGACTATATGGTAGAGCCGCTTACGAATGGCAGTTTGCAACTTAGTGGTCGTTTTGCTCCGGCGCAGGTTGAATCTTTTGGTGCGGGTTATTTTAATCAAGTCAATGGTTCAGCAGCATTGGCAGTGTTGGATTTGATGTCGGTGGATCTGCCTGTCGATGTACTTTCCAGCTTTGGTGGTATGGCGCGCCGGCAGACGATGCTGTATCACGATGCCCAGCTTACTGTGATCGAAGATTATGCGCACCATCCTACAGAGATAGCTGCGCTGTTTCATTGTTTGCGAGCGATGGCACCTGATAAACGTTTAGTGATTGTGTTTCAACCGCATCGTTATTCGCGCACGCAACAGTTTAAGCGTGAATTTGCCAAAGTACTCACATCTGCTGACCAGCTTTTCCTGTTGCCGGTATATGCAGCACACGAAGAAGTGATCGTGGGTGGTACGATCGATGAGTTGGCCGACGAGTTTGAGGGGGAGACACCTGAGGTGTTGACGATGGATCTTGCTGGAATAAAGAGGTTGGAAGGTGCGATCGGTACTGAGCCGAGTATGGTCGCATTTGTTGGTGCTGGTGACATCGACTTATTTGGTAGCTTGTATACAGCGATGCATCGTTTTGGTTCTGAGTTGAATAGTGCGTGGGCTGATTTTTTGAAGACACGTGTCTCTACTGATTGCGTGTTGAAGGGAAATGAGCCGCTTGCGAACAAGACGACCATGCGTATTGGAGGTGCGGCCCAGTTTTATGCAGAGCCTAAGAATTTATGCGATTTACGTGCTTTGTTGCGTGCTGCTAAGCTGTTTGGCTTAGAGACGTTTTGCCTCGGTCGTGGATCGAATGTGGTGGTTCCGGATGAAGGATTTTCTGGTTTAGTGATTCGTTTTTCTAGTGCTGAATGGCGTCGTTCGGAAGTGCTAAGCGAAGGTCGTATTTGGGCGGGAACTGGGGTGCGTCTAAAAGAAATTTGTGGTCATGCGGCGAAGGCCGGGATCGCAGGATTTGAATTTCTAGAGGGAATTCCAGGCGTGATTGGTGGTGCCTTGCGGATGAATGCAGGCGCGATGGGAAGCTGGATGTTTGATGTGGTTGAGCGCGTGCAGTTTTTAGATGAGTTTGGTCAGTTTCAGAATTTGCCAAAAGATGCTTTTCATTTCGGGTATCGAAAAGTCGAAGAGATTAGCCGTGGCATTGCGCTGGGTGCAATATTGAGAAGTGTGAATGCAGAAGACGAAGTGTCGATTCGAGGGCGTATGGACAGTTATTCAAGTTCGCGTAAGTCATCACAGCCTCGAGATCCAAGCGCGGGGTGTATTTTTAAGAATCCAGAAGGTAATTTTGCTGGTAAATTAATTGATACCTGTGGCGTGAAAGGCATGCGAGTGGGTGCGGCTGAAGTGTCGGATGTGCATGGTAATTTTATCGTTAACCGTGGAGGTGCGCGCGCGGCGGATGTGATCGAATTAGTGCGGCAGGTGC
The DNA here is from genome assembly GCA_030829145.1 of Verrucomicrobiota bacterium. GTDB lineage: Bacteria > Verrucomicrobiota > Verrucomicrobiia > Opitutales > Coraliomargaritaceae > Lentimonas. Next base: position 4,330 of record JAURBE010000035.1, read on the forward strand.
GCGCGGTGATTTACACCAAGGCAGGCTATGTGTTGGAGCCGGAGGTATTGTTATTGGGGCAATCATGGGAAGAAGTACTCGGCGATATGGAATCTTTAGTGGGAGGAAATGACTGTGGTTAATCCAGAATCGATTGTAATATTGTATGGTGGAGTGGGCTCTGAACGAGAGGTTTCGCTGAGGAGTGGGGAGGCGATTGCTCAAGCACTGGCGGCGAACTTTAAAGTTGAGTTGGTGCGCTTGAATGCTGAATCAGTCCCTGATTCAATTGATGGAGCACGGTCGATTGTATTTCCCGCGCTGCATGGCGCTTTTGGCGAAGATGGTCGCTTGCAGACTTTGTTAGACGCCCGTGGGATTGAGTATTGCGGGAGCGATGCTGCAGCCAGTCGGTTATGTATGGCGAAGGACCAAACCAAGGAGCTAGCTCGGGAGTTGGGCATCAGTGTCCCAGCAGCACTGACTTTTGATGGTGCGAACGCGCCGCTGGCAGATTCGGTGATGGATGTACTTGGCGCATCTCTAGTAATAAAACCGACGGACCAAGGAAGTAGTGTGGGCTTATATTTTACTGAACACCGTTCGGCACTCGGGGTGACTCTTTCGCAAATCCATCATGGGAATTGGATGATTGAGCAACGAATCCAAGGTCGAGAGTTGACTGTTGGAGTACTTAATGGTGCTGCACTAGGGGTAGTTGAGATCCTGAGCGCGAGCGGGGTGTATGATTATAAGGCTAAATATAGTACTGGATCTACGCAGTATCAATATCCCGCCGATCTAGAGTCGGCTGTGGAGGCACAAATCAAGACGCAGGCTGAAGCGTTGTTTGATGCCTGTGGCTGTCGAGACTTTGCGCGGATTGACTTCCTTCTAGATGGCTCGACTCCGTACTTTTTAGAGATTAATACTTTGCCAGGATTGACTGCGACGAGTTTGCTACCGAAAAGTGCATCCTGTGCGGGCTTTAATTTTGAGTCGCTAGGCGGTGAGCTAGTAGCCTCTGCAATTCAAAGGTTCTCAGCTCGTAATATGAAGGGACCAGAGGCATGATCGGCAATCGCAGACAGAAGGGCAGCACCTCGGCTGATGGTGAGCAAAGCTGGCGCGAGCTTGCCGGTCCTCGTCGTTCGCGTGTGAATTCGCCGCAAGCGCGCAAGCGTCGACATGCAAAGTGGTTTAAATTTTCTTTGGGCTTGTTTGTATTGGTTGCGATCGTCGGCAGTTTGTTGTGGTTGGGAATGGCTTTTAAGGGTCAAGAAGAGGCGATTGTTGCGACGCCTAGATCCAGAACGATTGAACGTATCTTGTTTGATACAGATGGAGTGTTGCCTAATACTTGGTTGAGCAAGACAGTCGATTTGCGTCCAGGCATGTCAATGATGGAGGCAGATATTCACTCACTCAAAGCCGCCCTAGAGGCGGATGTACAAGTGAAGTCTGCTGCTGTGGAGCGGGTGTTTCCAAGTGATTTGCGGATACGGGTGTCCGAGCGTCAGCCTGCATTTCGCCTCGCAGTAGCAGATGCAAATGGGCATCGCCGCATGCGACTCGTCGCGCGCGATGGAGTGGTGTACGATGGCCTAGGGTATCCGAAAGCAACGTTGAAAAATCTGCCTTTTGTGCAGCCGTATCAACATCCTGGTGGTCGCTTTTTTCCAATGCGTGGCATTGAGCGAGTGGCAGAGTTACTAGAGTTGGCACGTGCTGCTGAACCACAATTTTTTCGCACCTGGAAAGTGGTGTCGCTGGAGTATTATTCTGGAGACCTGTCATTGCCGGGCCAAGTTATCGAAGTACGTACTACAATGGTGCCACGTATTATATTTAGTGCCTCGGCGGACTATTCTAGACAGTTGGATCGATTGAAGTATATTTTAAAGTATGTGCAGAACCAGGGCAATCCGTCCATCGAACGTATCGATCTTTCTTTACGTGGTTCCGCAGCAGTGCAATTTAGCAGTGGTCGTGTCGGCACATTTTAGAAAGGAGATAGAAGATAGAATAGAGTAGATAGAATATTACCCCCTAAAGCAGCAAGCATCCACAGGATGCTGTAATTGAACGGCTAACGCTCATCAGAGCTAAACGATCACGCGTGACTTTTAAATTCTAACTCCAAAGTTCTTTTTCTATTTATTATGGCTCAATCCAGAGTGGTCGGTGCAGTCGAAATCGGAACATCTAAAGTGACGGTGCTACTCGGCGAAATTGTCGGCGATTCCGGGTTGAACATTATCGGTCACACCTCATGCTCTTCAAAAGGTGTACAGAAGGGCGTGATTACTGATTTGAAAGCTGCGAGTGACTGTGTGCATGCCGCGATTATGACTGCAGAGGAGAATGCCAAGACCCGTACGGATGAAGTCTATTTAGCGCTCACTGGGAGTCATTTACGGGGTAACTTTAATGTGGGAACGACCACAGTTGGTTCGTCCGACTCGGTTGTACGCAGTGCGGATGTCGAGCAGGCGACGGTCGATGCCAAACGTCGTAAGTTGACTGAAGACCGAACCTACATTCACCATATTCAAAATCCATTTTCGATCGATGGGCAGCAAGTTGAAAATCCACTCTCAAAAGAGGGTGACCGCTTGCAGGTTGGTTATTGGTCGGTGCATGCGGACCGTGAGATCGTCAGTGAAAGTCTCCGCGTGATCAGTGGGATTGATTTAGAAGTGAGCGATATGATTATTTCTAGTATTGCATCCGGCGCGGTGCTACTTGAGGAATCTGAGAAAGACAACGGTGCGTTGGTCGTTGATATCGGCGGTGGAACGACGGATTTTGTACTTTATCGTAAGGGATTTATCGTACTGACAGGTGTGGTGCCAGTTGGTGGTGATCATATTACGAATGATCTGAGTATCGGCTTACGGGTCGGTCGCAAGAGTGCGGAAGAGTCGAAGATCAAGAATGGCCGCGCTTACTATAAGGCTGAAGATCGCACGGAGAAGGTTTGGCTTTATGGTGATATGACTATTGGCGACCGTGAATATCCACTCGCTGCGATTACTAAAATTATAGAGGCTCGTGTCGCGGAAATTTTTGACATTATCAAAGATCAATTAGTTGACGCGGATCTGTATGTGCCTGCTGATATTGCATCGGGCGTGGTCATGACTGGCGGTACGTCGCGCTTGGTAGGTATCGACGAGGTGGCTCGGCGAAGTCTTGGCCTAGACGCGCGGCAATCGGAAGGTCCGCGCGATGTTTCTCCCGACCTTCGCGTGCCTGAGTATAGCAGTGCGCTTGGGTTGCTACATTATGCATTAAAGGGGCAAGAGGATGAGCAACAACATGCCAAACCGGTTGGGATTTTCCCCCGGTTACGCGATATTTTAAATTTCTAATCACGAATCAATACATTGGATACATCAGCGGAGAGTTTATTGGGCGAGCATATGCCTGAAGCCGGTCTTAAGATTAAGATTATTGGTATCGGCGGTGCAGGTACCAATGCAGTTGCTAGCATAGCATTAGCTGATCTTGATAAGGTACAGTTTGCGGCGATCAATACGGATGCGCAGGCATTAGCAAAGTCATCGATCAAGGAGCAGTTGGTCATCGGTAGAGCGGTGACGCGTGGACTCGGTGCGGGTGGTGAAGTTGATATCGGCAGGACTGCTGCGGAGTCCGATCGCGAGGCGATCGCTACTTTAGTAGGCGAGATGGACCTAATTATTTTAGTTGTTGGATTCGGGGGTGGTACTGGTAGTGCCGCCGCTTGTGTGGTTGCTGAAGTTGCTACCAAGACTGGTGCGCTGGTATTGGCGTTTGCCACACTGCCATTTCATTTTGAAGGCTCCCGTCGTAAGCGTATCGCCGAGGCGGGTGTTGGCGAACTACGTAAATTAGTACATGGTTTGATTCCGCTCCCCAATGATGTGCTACTACAAGAGGGGGAGGAAGATACCAGCGTGCTTAATGCCTTTGCGATTGCAGATCGCTGGATTGGACGTGGGGTGCATTCACTGTGCATCATGCTACTCAAAGCTGGATTGATCAATCAAGACCTTGGATCGTTACGTTCTGTCTTTCAAAGACGTGGAGGAAAGACGATATTTGGTACCGGTATCGCCAGTGGTGGTGATTATGTAAAAGACGCGCTCGATGATTTATTTATTTGCCCCTTGTTGCATATGGGGGATCGCCCAGCGCAGTTGGACCGTGTCTTGGTGAATGTCGTTGGTGGGGCAGATCTTGGGATCGCGAAGGTCAATGAGATCATGTCACAGGTGTCTCAGCGCTTTGGTTCACGCGAAGACATTGTATTTGGTGCAGTGATTGATGACACCCGCAGCGAGAGTCTCGAAATCTGCATATTAGCTAAGGCTGAGATGGAGCAGCGGGCGCCCACAAAGGCTGAGACTGCCAATGTTGCAGAGCCGTCGACATCGCCTCTGCAGGTACTGGATGCGCTGGGGCTGGAAGCCGAGGTAGATCAGGATCAATTGCCACTGCATCGGGCAGTGCATACATCGAAACTACTGGGTAAGAAAAAAGCCGTGGCAGAAGGACAGGATGAGTTCACTTTCAATGAAGAGGATGCGCAGCGCGGCTATTTTGAGAAGACTGACCGCAATGTTTATAAGGATGAAGACCTCGATGTGCCTACCTATCTGCGTCGCGGGATTAAAATAAAGCTGCGGTAGTTCGTCGAGATTTGCTCGGATTCTCTTTCATCCAGACTTGATGTGTCGCAGTTTCGTGGCAAGTTGCAAGCATGCGTGGTATTCTAAATAGCTTGTTATTGTCGTTGATTGCGGTCAGTGCCGTCGTGGCGGAGTCATTTCCTGTGCAGGGACGTGTCTTGCAGGTGTTGCCGGAGCTTCGTGCGGTCAAGGTGGAGTTGTCCGAATCGTCGCGCGAGGTGCTAACAGTTGGTCAAGTCATGATATTTAGAGTGGGGCCGGGAGATCTTGAAATTGGGTATGCTGGCCGGTTGATTCGAGCCGATGCAGTGAGTTATAGCAAGGTCTGGCACTTGGAGCAACTCTTCCCAGTGGATGGAATTGGCGCAAAGGCGATGGTCGATGTGAATAAACACTTACACGATGCAACTGCTAGCTTGAGTCGTCGTAAGTATGTGCGTGAGGGCGACTATATCCCGAATTTTGGGATGATAGATCAGCACGGCGAGTTCTTGCAAATTCGTGAACTTCGGGGTCAGGCATTTGTGCTGAATTTTATTTTCACACGTTGCCAAGTTGCCAAGATGTGCCCGGCGTCAACTGCGCGCATGTCAGAGTTGCAGATTGCCGCTCGAGAGGCGGGTTTAGAGAATTTGGACTTGGTCACGATTACCTTTGACCCCGAGTATGATTCACCAGGGATTCTACGCCAGTATGCGCAAGCCTATGGTCTTGAGCATGACAATTTCCATCTGTTGACGGGCACGCAGGAACTGGTCGATGATCTGCTGCGGCAATTTGGCATTCTTACGATGGAAGAAGACGGCACCATTAATCATACAATGGCGACCTTGTTAGTCGACGCGAATGGGCGCGTGGCCTTTCGTAAGGAAGGGACGAAATGGTCCGTAAAGGAATTTTTAAAAGAAGCCGCGCAGTTATAAGTTTTTGGTAGAACACAGAGTATGAGTACATTGCAGTTAGAACAGAGTCGTTTGGATAAGAGGTTGCCGATTGTAAGTATCTGTATGCTGACAATGCTATTTGTGGCTACGTATTTTGTGTTACGAGCGTTACCAGACGCGCAGTGTGGATTCCTGCATTACGAAGAGATCGTCCATCCCGATGGCACCATCGAGTTTTGCGCGACCAACCATGCGGGGTTCTTGGATCTGACACGTTTGCAATATCCAGTAGAGATGGAGCTGACTTTAGAGAATGAGTCAGCGGCACAAGGGAGCGCGCAAACAGTGATGCTCGAGCTGCTAACGTCCGGTGGCACGCCAATTGCCCCGTATGAGCTAGCGGTGACACATACAAAAAAGATGCATGTCATGGTGATTGATCCATCACTGCAGGACTATCATCACGTGCACCCTCGGGCAGATGGGATAAATGGGCAATATACATTCGAATTCACGCCGAATCGTGGAGGTGCGTATCAGGTATTTACCGAGATTGTGCCACTACGTACGCGGCGCCAAATCATAGCAACTGGCACGATTGAAGTAGCTGGTACGTCTGGCACAATGGCTTTTGAGCGACAGACTAACAGCGTAGTCAATGGCTTACGCTTTGACCTAGGCAATGTACCAAAGGAAATGCGAACGGGTGTTGATTATCGCTTTCATTTAGATGTGGCAGCAGTCGATGGTAGCTCAGTTGTTTTGGAAGAGGTGATGGGGGCGAGTGGTCACATGGTGGCTTTCGACCAAGCTCGCAAGGGCTTTGCACATATGCATCCGATGGAAAGTGTACTATCAAGTGACGCTGCCGCTGAAAATGAAGCGGATTTAGCTTTCTTATTCAATGTGCCAAATCCAGGGTGGTATCGAGTTTTTGCACAGGTGAAGGTGAGCGGTCGCGAGGTATTTGGTCACTTCGATTTAGAAGTGCAGTAGTGCTACAAAGACTGGGGTGCTGTATTAGAGCCGTATCGTGAGCGCTACAAATAAAACGGCTTGAAGCCAGCAAGGTAACGGGCATTTTTAGATATTATATACTAGCCCTGAATTCTATCAGTTCTGCGCTTGGTCAGTTTTGCATAGGCATACTATTGAGTGGCTAGTTATTAAGCTTGGTAAAGTAATAAGCTGTATCGTTGCTGAGCTATGTAAGTTAGGCGTATGTTATGTGCCAAGGAATGAATCAAGAGAAGTAGTCAGGCGTGGGGTAAAATCCATCGGTCACTTGCGATTATGCTGGTCAGATTGTTTGGGTGAAGTTTTGCGATATTGGACGCCACTGTTTGAACCTAAAAAATGAGTTGAACCGTTAATCAACGTTAATGGACGTTAATATGATCTCAGAATCACATGCCAGCAAATGACTTGTGTCTCCTACGGAAATTTTGCACTGCTTTCGACGAGTCGCCATGTTGGCGTCTGGCTTAATTTACGTAAATTAACGTCCATTAACGGTTTAAGAAACCGAACCTAAGCCAACTGCCGATTCTAGGTTGAACACAAAGCAAGGTCATACCCTACGCAGTTCACTTTAGGATGCAGAATGATGGTAAGTTTTTGTTGCGCTTTGGTTGTCAATTCAAACTATCCATATTCACTGTTCGCTTATCAATTCCATGAATAATAATAGTTTTTTAAGTTCTGAAGGCTGCATCGGCCGCGTTTCATATATATTACGTCTCGTTCTGCTCACTGCGATTGCAGCGGCGATCGGTTCGGCGGCGATTTATTTTTTCGAGCATCCAGACTATTTTCATCACGGTGCCTTTGGTACGTTGGGTGTCTTTTTCGCAATTGTTGCTAGCTTGATCTGCGGCATGGCTGGTTTGATGCAATTGCTCAAGCGCCTGCGCGACATGGGTAAGGCAGCTTATTTGACGCTATGGATGTTAGTGCCAGGGCTGAATGTTCTCTTCTTGCTCTACACTTGCATCATCCCGTCGAAGCGGGCGTAAGTTCAAAGTACTTATACTGTGGCAGTAGTGCCACATGACTTATCCCACATTTTACTGGGATCATTGAGTCGTCCGCGATTTGCTTCGTTGCCTCCTAAGAGCTTAATTTCAGTGGCTCTGTCGGCCAGCTTGTTAAATACAGTCGAATGCGCATTGAACTTAGCGCACTAACTGCTTTGCGGGACCCAGCGTTCGACGGTGAAATCGTCGTTTTTTAAGATTGTTTCTGCTAGTTCGAATTTATTTTCAAATTCGGGGAAGTGTGCGTCGCCCTCGACAGTGCGGTGTACGCGAGTGAGGTAGAGCTCGCTGCAATGAGGAAGCATTTGCTTATAGATTTCCCCGCCGCCAGCGATCCAGATGGTTTGGTCGGTTTCAAAATGATCGAGCATCTCAAGGTTGGTGAAGCTGTGAACGCCCTCGATTTCGCGTGGTGTGCGACTGAGTACGAAGGTCTCTCGCCCCGGCAGCGGACGGCCAATGGATTCATAGGTCTTGCGGCCCATGACGAGTATCTGCCCCATCGTGGTTTGCTTGAACCATTTGAAGTCTTCTGGCAGGTGCCAGGGGATATCGCCCTGATTACCAATGACACGATTTTCTGCCATGGCAGCGATTGCTTTGAAAGTTTTCATGTGGATAACATCGAGGCTGATAAGTACCTCGAATGAATACAGGCTAAACTGCGATGGGTGCTTTGATAGATGGGTGTGGGTCGTAATTGACTAGCTCGAAGTCATCGATACTGAAACCGTCTATGGTAGTCACCTGCGGGTTGAGTTTCATTTGTGGCAGTGGTCGTGGCTCTCGAGAGAGTTGTAGTTTTGCTTGTTCGACGTGGTTGGCATAGAGGTGCAGGTCGCCGAAGGTGTGGACGAATTCTTTGGCCTTGAGACCACAAACTTGCGCGATCATTTGCGTGAGCAGTGCGTAGGAAGCGATGTTAAATGGCACGCCGAGGAAGATGTCGGCACTGCGTTGGTAGAGTTGGCAACTGAGTTCGCCATTCGCCACGTAGAACTGAAATAGCGCATGGCAGGGCGGCAGCGCCATGTGTTTGATTTCGCCAGGGTTCCATGCACAGACGATGTGGCGACGACTATCAGGGTTGTGCTTGAGGGAGTGGATGACTTCTTCGATCTGGTTGGTGCTGCTGCCATCGCTGGCGCGCCAGTCTGTCCATTGCGCACCGTATACACGGCCGAGGTCGCCCTTTTCGTCTGCCCATTCATCCCAAATACGTACCTTGTTGTCCTTTAAGTATTTAATATTAGTATCGCCGTTGAGGAACCAGAGCAGCTCGTGAATGATAGATCGCAGGTGAAGTTTTTTGGTCGTGAGCAACGGGAAATCCGGATCGAGAGAGAAGCGTGCTTGTGCGCCAAAGATGGAGTAAGTGCCGGTGCCGGTGCGGTCATCACGGTAGGTGCCGGTTTCGAGAACAGTGCGAAGGAGGTCCAGATAGCTTTTCATGTTAATAAAGTAGGTAGTAGAATTTGCAGGTCAGGCAGTGGTGTCAATTAAGGTCTATGTGAAATGCTTCTCTAACCTCGAATGACGAGTTCACACACTGTTTTGCAGTTTGGCAGTGATTGAATTTTTTTAATGATTGAGCGTTTCCTGAATTGTAGCTCAGAGCGTAGCGTTTGATTGGTTACGGAGACGACTAAGGTGCGGTCATCTTTGATGCGTACTGGATTACAGCGCCCAGCAATGCTACCAAAGATCTCGCCCCAATGTTCGACGAGGGTGCGCTCAGCGCTCGGTTCCTCCAGCTTGTAGCGCTCGGTCAGTAGCACGAGTAAATTGTCTAACTGCATTGGTGGTCGTTTCGAAGACGCAGTCGTCGTGCGGGGCAATCCGCGAAAGTCGGCGATGATATCTTCGGTATTTTTCGAGAAATTCATAAAGTACAACAACAATACATAGATTCACTTAATTATGATCATTGTGCCATCAAAAACACGGTTCTCAAGGTAGCTTAGTGTGTTTTTGTAAAAAAATGAGTAATTAGTAAAATTGGCACGATAGATGTTATTACCATTGTAGTTCTTTTGATAGCTCCTCTTAGCAGATTCATCTAGTCATGTGATAAACATAGGCAATGTTGGCCGCTCATATTTCAACACCATGTTTGGTGCGATCTGCGGGGTACCGATTCGTTTTTTCTAAGTGGGTATAATTTTTCTCCCGAAAGGGAGTTTGGGGTAATAAAAATAAGTCCTGCTGCTTGCAGCAGGCGTATAGTTAGACAATGGTTGGCGCACTTCTTAGGGGTAGGAGGTGCGCCATTTTTTTGTTTAAATTTAGGCGGTGTCGGTCGTGTTTTATTTTTCTTAAGCTGTTGTTACGCGCGATTTGAATCATCTCGATGAGCTATTTACATTATTTTAAAAATAAGGGTTGCAGAGATCCATTTTTTTATCTTCGTTCATGGCATCAACTTTTCTCCCGCAAGGGAGTTTGGGGTAACAGATAAATCCTACTGCATGCAGTAGGTATAAAGTAGACAATGGTTGGCGCACTTCTTAGGGGTAGGAGGTGCGCCATTTTTTTGCTCAGAGAGCTGATTCGAGGTAATTAGGGTGAGTCTGTGTTCGCTGTGCCCAGTAGTTGTATGCGATTGGCTATAACATCCTCAAAAGTATGCTGACTCACTTTAGGTTAGGGCTAGCTCCAGTTGCTCTGGGCCGCTGTGAGTTTGGGCAAAGCGCACGCCGATGCCGAGTAAGCGCACTGGTTCTCCGCTCCGTCCCCAAGCTTCACGCAGTAGGCGGAGGTAGGCATTCAGCTCAGGCTGATGACTGCTGATTTCAGCCGTGGTTCGACGAAAGTCACTGAATTTGAGTTTTATTACAATTTTTGCGATCTTCCTGTCCGCGGCACTGGTTCGTAACTCGTCTAGCATTTCGCCATATTGGCGTTGTAGGGCTGCTTCGCAGTCTTCAAGTGTTTCAATATTATGACTGAAGGTGCGCTCGTTGCTCAGGCTTTTACGTATACGGTTCGCGTGTACTAGGCGTTCGTCGATGCCGCGGCTGAGTTGGTAAAGCTCAAATCCAAAGCTGCCAAATTGACGAGCGAGTTCAGTCTTGTCGCATCCTTGTAGCTGTTGGCAGGTCTCAATGCCCATTTCCGTGAGTCGAGTTGCGCTTTTGGGCCCGACACCTGGAATTCGTCGCACGGGTAAATCTCGCATGAACTCGTCCACATGAGAAGGGGAGACCACACACTGACCATTCGGCTTATTCCAGTCACTAGCGATTTTAGCGATCAGTTTGTTCGGGCCGATGCCTGCTGAGGCGCTGAGGCCAGTTTCGGCAAAAATAGTGGCGCGGATTTCTTCAGCGATCTCTGCGCCGCGTCGCTTATGGTGTGTTACATCGAGGTAGGCTTCGTCTAATGAGAGTGGCTCGATGAGTTTCGTGTAGCGCTCAAAGATGTCACGTACCTTGCGCGAGGCTTCGCGGTAGAGTGAAAATCGCACGGGTAATATGACGAGTTGAGGGCAGAGTTGCTTTGCCTTAAAAACTGGCATCGCCGAACGCACCCCATATTCGCG
>JAURBE010000036.1 GCA_030829145.1 Verrucomicrobiota bacterium
GATTGTTGCGGAGATGTGTGGCGATCGCGAGATCTTAGAAACATTGAAGGCCCCGCCTGTACTTGTTTCGAAAGCGGATGTGCATATTGGTTTTAATCCGATTTACGAGTATGCCGCCTTGCCGGATCAAGAGCGCATTACTGCAGCTTTGGAATGTTTACTTTCGACGACAATGGACGCATCGCGTCCATTCGATGCAGACAACGCTGACAGTTCCTCTACCCCATCCACTATTAAAGAATCTATGACTGCTGAATCGACCCCGACGCCGAGCGCGAGTAAGATAATCACTGTTCCTATATTAGGAGAAGGCATTCGAGTTGCTCGCGTTGTGTCGATTTTGAAGCAACCAGGCGATGCCGTGCAAGCAGATGATCCGCTCTGTGAGGTGGAGACTGATAAGGCTGTATTTCCAATCGAGTGCGATGAGGATGGCATACTTGGCGAGTGGTTGATCGCAGAAGATGAGCAAGTCTCGGTGGGACAAGAGCTGGTTGCGTTGAAAATAACATCTGCTTCAAGCGGGGCGACTACTGAGAGTTTATTGCCGACAGCGACGAAGCCAGCGGAGTATAAAAATGGAGCTCTCTCGTGGGAGGTGCTGCAGTCTCAGCAGAGCATCCTTCCAGCTACGATTGAGATGGATTGCCGATGGGAGACTGTGCGCGATGCTCGGTTACGTAGCAAGAAGACCGAGGGGGGCACACTTTCGACTGCGACCATGGCAGCCTGGGCAGTGGTCCAAGCAATGCATAAGCATGAGCGATTCGCATCGGTGATTCGTGGGAGTGAGCTGTTTTATGATCCAGATAGGTTTGATCTTGGTATGGCCGTGGCGCTGCCAGGGGATGTGCTGGAGGCGGCGGTGGTTAAAGGTGCCAATAAAATGGACTGGCATGAGTTTGCAGTTGTATTTAATCAATCACTACGCCGCGCCCGACATGGTGACGTTGATTCTAAGAATCGAGTAGCGCTTACCATTTCTAGTATGGGGACTTACAACGTGCGCTCTGCGATCCCGATCGTGGTGCCGCCATCGGTCGCGACGATCTTTATTGGAACGCCGTATCGACTACCAGATCCTAAATCGAGCGAAGGTGGCACGATTGAAGTGGCTTCGCTGGTGTTGACCTTCGATCACCGATGGATCAACGGTGTGGGAGCGGCTTCATTTTTGTCAGACGTGCGCAAGGGAATTGAGCAGTTCGATCAAGTCTAACGCAGTTTAACACTGAAGTAAGTCATGTGCTCAAAATGAGAGATTTGCCGCGCGACAATGGAGCGCACCGATTTGTCTAGCTCTCTCCGGGCGATTTATAGCCGATGGAATCGTAATTCATTTTCGCAGCTGCTGAGTCAATTAGCAGGCATGATTGATCGTGCGTTTTAAGCCAGCGTTGATCAGCTGGCTTGTGTGACCGTTGGTTCTGCTTGGTGCTGTGATTAGAGTCGTGTGGTCGTGGGGCCAGTTTAGTATGTTATCCGCTTTTTTGCAAAGCGTGTCCCTGAGCGAATCACGCTAAAGTCACTAAATAAAATTCGTCCTTTTTGTGCGGTTCTTTTTTTGTTGTTTGAGTCTGATTGCTCTCGTACTTGCTAGGTGAGTTGGTTGACTGCCAAGTGTGAAGTCTGAGTTCTAATGCGTGTGTACCATATATTTTTATCTATCGTTGTTTTAAGTTGTTCTGCGATGATGCTAGCAGCGCAATCGCGCCGTCCCGGAGCGTGGCGAGTCGAGCATTTGACTGGGGCGCATCGCTTGTCGATCGAGTCCCTTCGTACATTGGTGGTGCCTGCGGAGATGGGCGACCAGTTAAGCGCTGCGGTTGAGGACCTTCGTGATGTATTTGCGCAGCGTTATGGTGTGCAACTGGTGATGCAAGTAGCCTCAGGAGAGCGCCCAAAATATGCGATTTATCTAAGAAATTCAGGACACATAAAGAGTCGCCTGCAGAACGATGCATTTTTAATTCACAGGCAAGGAACGCGTGTCTTTATTAGCGGGGATGGGGAATTGGGCGCACTCAATGGGGTGTATGCACTGTGTGAGCAGGTGCTTGGCGCACGCTGGTATTGGGCAGAAAACATCGGTTTAGAGTTTGTCGGACCGCAGCGTGACAAGTTTCCTGAAGGTCATTGGCATGAAGAGCCAGCGTATGTGATGCGGCAATTTTATCCGATGAATGGCGACTTTGGTAGGCGCAATCGCTTGGTGCGGCATTTCAAATTCAATCATGCATTGGCGAAGGTGTTTACGCCTGAACTCTATAACATAGAACCGGAGGTGTTCTCCGAGGTCTATGGGCGTCGCCGTGCTCCGCGCGGGCATGGTGGTTATGATCCGCAGCCTGACTTTACCGAATCGCGTGCGATCGAAATTGCAGCACAGGCGGCATTGACTGCATTTGAGGCCAATCCAGAAGCACGCAGCTTCTCGTTGTCGATCAATGATAATTGTTTGTTCGACGACTCTGAGGCCACGCGCAGCGCGCTTGAGCCGATTAACTATTTTCGTGGTAAGCCGAATTATACCGATCTGGTGTTTGGTTTTATGAATGCGGTCGCAGCGCGCGTTTTTGATCAGGCGGGGGCATGGACCACACCGTCAGGGGAGTCACGGTATTTGACTGCCTTGGCTTATTATTGGACTGAGCAATCGCCTTCGTTTCCAATCCATCCCAGAGTGATGCCAGTGCTAACGGCTGACCGTGCTCAGTGGCATGATCCTGCCTATCGAGCGGAGGATCAGGCATTGATTCGTCGCTGGGCGGATTCCGGTGCGGAGCGCATTGCTACGTGGGATTATTATTTCGGAGCACCTTATATTTACCCGCGTCAATTTAACGAATGGATCGCACAGAGCGTTTCTTTCATGGCCGAGAATGGGGTTTCAGTGTTTTTCTCGCAGCTGCCTTCCTCTTGGGGTTTGGATGGTTGTAAGGCTTGGTTGACTGCGCAGTTGTTGTGGAACCCTGAGCAAGATGCTGCAGTTCTCATTGAGGAGTATTATGCGAACTTCTTCGGCGCGGCGGCTGAGCCGATACGTGCGTTTTATGAAGCCGCCGAAAGGCACCGCAATCTGAATGAGGGAACACCGGAGTGGATTAAGTTTTATGAAGATGAATTCAGTATCGAACTCTTTGATACTGAAATCTTGCAAGTACTGCGGGCTTCGATCGAGTCTGCAAAAGAACTGGTGGCAAATGATGCACGCCGCTTGGCCCGCGTCGAGATCGTCTCAGACGCATTCAGTATGACGGAAGCTTATGCCGCACAGCATGCGTCGGGTACGCGTTTAGTCGCGAATGCATTGGATGTATTCATAGATGCGGGAGATGCTGCAGCACTGCCGCAGCAGTTACTGTACTATCTTCAGATGCGAGCGGCGTTCACGGCTCTCAGTGAGCGCTTGTTAGACGAGCCGATGCATGCGCGACTCAAGTCATTTGTCAAATACGCTAAGCTCGACCCTGTCGCATTTGTGGTGGCAGCGATGGCACATGCAGGGGTTACCATGCCCCCTGCCGAGTTGTATGAGTACGCAGATGTAATGGAGGTCGCCGAGTGGTGGGCGACTGATGAGAAGGCACTCTGCTCCGAACTCGAAAATTCTGAGTTACAGCATGCTGCGACTGAACCGCAGCCGCGTAACTTCCTCGGGCCCGATTTACCTAAAGTGCCGGGTTGGCATTTTGACTTCCGGCCAACAGAGCGTTTGGCGATTGAAGCGGTGGACGATGGTGCCGGTGTTCGTGTGACTGGAGCCGATGTCTTTTCGATCTTTCGCGATGTGCCAGTGGTCTCGGGGCAGCGCTATTTGTTAGATGCTAGCATTGCCTATCGAATCAGCCCAGACAACCGCTCACAAATCTGGCTGTCGTGGTCAGATCGCGAGGGGCGCCAGATCGAGCGAAAGTTGCTGTTTCGCTGCCCTACGGGAGATTCTTCTGGGGTCCGGCGAATCGTATTACCGACACGTGTGCCGGATGAGGCGTATACGCTGCGAGTGCGCTTTTACATGTCGCGCCAATATGCAGGCGACTTTTTTGAAGTCCATCAGGCGAATTTTGGTTTGATCGCAAAATAGTCACGCAAGGCGAGTCATGCGTTGCGAGCAACCCACAGGATCGGGGGAACACGACCGCTCGTCACCACCGGTTCATGGCTTGTTACAGTCCATCCGCGTGCTTCAATGGTGTGCATCCATTCTGCCACCGCGTGAGCTTCTGTTTCGCCGCCATGATGTCCGCGATATGCAGTCACGAGTAACAGCCCGTCAGGTTTTAGCAGTTCACTGGCTGCTCGCAGAGCGGTGAGTGTGGATTTGGGTTCAGTTTGGATACGTTTATCACTGCCCGGCAGGTAACCTAGGTTGAAAGTGATCGCACTGATCGTGTGCGCATACTGTGAGCAAAGCGATTTTAGTGCCTGCGAGTGGTCGGCGACGAGTAACTCGGCCCGTGGCAGAGAACTAATCGCTTCAATGCGCGCACGTGTCGCGCGAATCGCAGCTTCCTGCAGGTCAATTGCTATCAGGTGCCCCGAAGAGCCGATGATTTCAGCCATACAGCGACTATCGTGGCCATTGCCAGCAGTGGCATCCAGTGCACGGTCGCCGGGCTTTAGCTGTGCACGCAGGTAATCGTGGGCGATGTCAGTGAGGCGCATGGATGGAGGAGTTGAACATGTCGTGGTAACGCGTGATGTCGATTTCTGGATCAAGTGCTTCGCCTGCGAGCAAATGTGCTAAAAACTGGCGGACGAGTTCGGGAGCCAAAGAGGCGCCTTTGGAGCCTAGGCCATTAAAAATGTGAAGCCGCCGCTCCGTGGGATGATCGCCGATGAAGGGTCGTAAATCTTGGGTGGTGGGTCGAAGGCCAGCGTAATGCTGTTTGACTGTCATGCGGTGTGCCGCGGCGATGAAGGATTGAGCGGCTTTAAGTAGCTCGCTCGCACCCGCCGCGGTCTGTTCGTGAGAGCTATCGCCGCTGTCAAAGGTTGCGCCCAAGCGGTACGTGCCGTCACCATAAGGGAGGAGCCACTTGCGGTGATGGTAGATTGCCCGAGGAAGGTTGAGGTCAGGGCAGTCGATGACCAGTGTCTCGCCTTTGGCGGGGGTCATCGGTAGCCAGTTGAACCAAGGGTTCAGTTGCATGCCAGTGCCTTCACTAAAGGTAATATGGTCAGCTTGTAAGCCATTATATTCCCAATGGTTGCTGGTTTTACGTAAGTCACTGTAGACGAATCTTTCATCCCGAAAAATTGCTTTATTGATAAAATAGGCGCGCAGCGTTTGCAGCAGCAAAGGGAGGTCAACATGGGCAGCTTGTTTGATCTGGAAGCTACCGTGACTATCTTCGAGAGCGGTCGGACCATTGCCTACAGCGATTGGTTCGCCGAGCACATCGGCGTAGCGGGGGTTACGCATGCGCCTGCCCATCCGCTTTGTATCGGTGCTGTTTTGGCAGTAGCGGATGAGTGGAATCGGGTGGTACAGCGCGATGTCGAACTGCTGCTCCAATTCACGGTAAGTGAGTTCTGCACAAGGGATGAGCGTATCAAAATTCCAGGTTTTGGTCATCCAGCGACCGGTGACGGGATTGATGATGCCACCTGCGACCTCTGAGGCATTCGGTAGCTCAGTGCTACCGATCAGTATGACTCGCTGCCCTGCTTGTTCTAATCGCCATGCGAGCAGGCATCCGGCGAGGCCTGCGCCGACAATGATATGTCTCTGGGTGCTCATGCGTGTGGGTGTAGAAAGCTGGAATCCTCAAAGCCTGAAAAGCATAAAAAGCGCTCGTGTGATCTTTCTATCTGATTTCTTGCGATGAGTGCTATTTTTGCTAAAGGTTAACCTGTGAATATTTTTAATCGTGTCCGTTACCGCCTTTGGGGCAAGCGTACGCGTTGCTTACCTCCCGGAAGTACACGTGCGCAGCTGGGCGACTTTGGGGAAGACCTCGCGGCAGACCATTGTCGGCGGGTACTTGGCTATCATATACTGACTCGTAACTGGCGCTACAAGCGGGATGAGCTCGATTTGATTTGTAGGGATGGCGATGTGTTGGTTTTTATTGAGGTCCGTGCACGTTCGGAAAAAGCCCTAGTGTCTGGTTTTTATTCGGTCGACAGGCATAAAAAAGAAGTACTCATGCGTGGCTGTAGGAATTATTTGAAACAGTTGCGAAATCCGCCGGAGCACTTCCGCTTTGACATTATAGGCGTCTCGATTTGCAAAGGAGGGCGTGGATCAGTGCAGCATTATCCAAATGTACCTCTTTTTCATAAACATTTTTCAGTCCAACGCTCTCAGACATGACTAACGAAATAGACGAATCTAGGCATCCTTTCCTTAATGGCTTAAGTAAACATCGCGGCGCACCGCCGACTGTGGTGGTGATTTTTGGCGCCTCAGGCGATCTCACTGCGCGTAAGCTAGTGCCGGCAATTTTCAATCTAGGCCTGGATAATTTACTGCCTGGGGAGTTTCACTTGATAGGGTATGGTCGTAAGCCGATCGCAGACGATGCGTTTCGTGAGATTATGGACGAGGCGATTGGCGAACATTCTCGTCGCCCGTTGAATAAGGAAGTTTGGGACCGAGTGCGGCAGAACATGACTTATCATTCCGGTGGTTATGATGATGCGGAGGCGTTTGCCTCGCTTGCGGAAAAGATTGATCAGATCGAGGCGGGACTCGGTCGGGATGTACAGCGCCTTTTTTATGTGTCGACACCGCCGAGTGTCTTTGAGCCGATTATTAATAATCTGGGCAGTAGTGGCATGGCCAAGGCACATGTGGGGACGAAGCTGGCTTCCAAAGTAATTATCGAAAAGCCATTCGGCCGAGACTTAGGTTCAGCGAGGGCGCTGAATGCCGCGATCAATGAAGTGTTTGAAGAGCCACAGGTGTACCGAATTGATCACTATTTAGGTAAAGAAACGGTGCAGGATCTATTGGTGCAGCGTTTTGGAAATTCAATTTTCGAACCGCTGTGGAATCGCGAGCACGTGGATTGCGTGCAAATTACTGTGGCGGAAAGTCTCGGTGTCGGTACTCGAGGTGGCTACTACGACACCAGTGGCGCATTGCGTGATATGATCCAGAATCATACGATGCAACTCGTGGCACTCACTGCTATGGAGCCCCCCGTATCGCTTGATCCAGAGGCGATTCGCGATGAAAAAGTGAAGGTGTTAAAAGCGATCCAACCGCTCGAGCTTAAGGCCGACGGCGGCGATGTGGTTCGCGGGCGCTATACCGATGGCGTAGTTGATGGAGCGCCCGTCGAGAGCTACATGGAGGCAGAGGGAATCCCCGCAGATTCTTCGACTGAGACTTATGCAGCCTTGCGGTTATCGATAAATAATTGGCGCTGGCAAGGCGTACCGTTTTACATTCGCTCAGGCAAGCGTATGGCCCGCCGTGCGAGTGAAATCGCTATACAGTTTAAACGCCCACCTGGCATTTTGTTTTCTGAAGGCGACAAGTTTGACGTGGCGCAGAACACGATGGTGATTCGAATTCAACCGGATGAGGGCGTGACCTTGGTCATGAATTCAAAGATTCCGGGGTTGGAGACACGTACGCAGCCGGTTAAGATGCACTTTCGCTATGCGACGACTTTTGGCTCAAACACGCCAGAGGCATATGAACGTTTGATTTTAGATGCGATGATCGGGGATAGTACTTTGTTCATTCGCGGTGATGAGACCGAGGCATCTTGGAAGTTGATCACGCCCATTTTAGAGCATTGGCAAGCGTGTGGCCAAAATGGGCTGGCGGAGTATGCTGCAGGTTCATGGGGTCCGTCGGAGAGTGTGCGCTTACTTAGCGAGAAGGGCCACCAATGGCGTCGCTCTGGTTGAGCTGTTTCTAATCGATTGAGGTAATGACTGACAGACAGTTTTCAAGAGAGACTATTATGGCTGAATTAATTGATGTCCTCCCGGGTGTGGATCTTCCTGTGCGTGAAGTAACAAGTCGACTGGCGACGATGTGGGAGTCTGGAGCGACTGGCACGCAACAAGATTTCCGTGCCTCTCAGATGAATGTGGTGCTGCATTTTGGTTTAGACGTGACAGCAGAAGAAGCGCGTGAGCGTTTCGATGCCTTGATTCGTTTTGCGCAGCGCTACCCGAGTCGCATCATTGTATTGTGTCCCACTCGCGTCGATTTGAAAGGTGCGATGGCGAGTAAGCTCTTTAGCCAGTGTTACATTGGTGACTCGCATCGTGAAATGTGCTGCTGCGAGGCTTTATTACTACAGTATAATTCAGAGGATTTTGGCTACTTGGCGAATCAGGTATCGATCTGGACTGAGGGAGATTTACCAACCTATCACTGGTTTAGTGGGGTGCCTGCCAAGCGTATTGAGACGTATTTTGATGACCTACTCATTGGGGTGCGCCGTTGCGTGTTTGACAGCTCGGTGGAGTCTGAAGATTTGTCGCAATTAAGCTGGCCAAACCGCAACCGAGTCAAAGATCTGGCAAAAGCGAGGTTACTCCCCGCGCGCCAAGCAATCGGCCAGTATATGAGCGGATACGCGATTGAAAGCCTATGCGAGGGCTTGGAGGCCGTGCAGGTGCGTCATTCTGCAAGCATGTCTGGCGAAGGCCGAGGGTTGTTAGAGTGGGTGCAAGCCTGTTTTGCTGAGTGTGATGCTTGCCCTGAGTGCCAGTCATTGAAAGCTGAATTTTCAGTGACTGAGTCGGCCGTGGCTGACCCTTGTTCGCTGGAGCTCGAGTTTGTTTACAACGATGATCGCTACCTGAAATGCCGTAAGTTCAAGGATGGTTCACGAGGTGAGATCGCTGCATCTTTAGGTAAGGGTGAAGATATCATCTGCACACGCGTTAAGCCTTTGGCTGCGGAACAAGCACTTGCCGAAGCATTTTTCTTCTAGGCTAAAGTATGGTACAACTTCGATGAGCGGGGCAGGCATTGATCTATGTTGGGAGCGTTGGATTTGCTTGTTGCTCTTGGGAGGGACGACCTCCGTGTCGTCCGGTATTGCTCTTGGGAGGGATGGCCTCCGTGTCGTCCGGTACTGATGCGGGAGCGTCTGGCAGGACCATCCGCTTTTGGAACCTCTTGGATTGTTATGTGATTTTCAAGTGCCCGTGGTCGACACGGAGGTCGACCCTCCCCAACCGAATAGCCGCGCCATTAGGCTCAGAATAGTATCTCCCCGGTAAATGACGATGGAAAAAAAAGGACGCTCCGAAAAGAGCGTCCTTTTATTTTAAAGAGACACGACCGATTAGACTTGGATCTCGGCGAAGGCCCAATCGAGCCATGGCAGGAGCGCTTCGATGTCGGCCGTGTCGACGGTCGCGCCACCCCAGATGCGGAGCCCGTCCGGTGCATCGCGGTAGCTGCCGAAGTCGTAGCCCACGCCTTCTTTGTCGAGTAGGCTAACAAGTTGCTTGGCCTTTGCAGTTTGCTCATCGGTTGGCAGCGCTTGATACCAATCTGCAGTGATTTTTAGGCAGATCGACGTATTTGAAATCGTGGCAGGATCTGCGGCGAGAAATTCAATCCAATCAGTCTTCGCCACCCAGTCGGCAATGGCCTTGAGGTTGGCTTCAGAGCGTTCGATGAGCGTTGGAAGGCCGCCGATACGTTCTGCCCAACGCAGGCCGTCGACTGCGTCTTCAATGGCGAGCATCGAGACGGTGTTGATTGTCGCACCGCTAAAGATCCCTTTAATCAGCTTGCCGCCCTTGGTGAGACGGAAGATCTTTGGTAAGGGCCATGCAGGTGTGTAGCCCTCGAGGCGCTCAATTGCGCGTGGGCTGAGCACGATCATACCATGCGCTCCTTCACCGCCCATGACTTTTTGCCAGGACCATGTGACGACGTCGAGTTTGCTAAAGTCCATGTCCATCGCGAACACAGCGGAGGTCGCATCACAGATCGTGAGTCCTTCGCGGTCGGCCGGTATCCAGTCGGTGTTCGGCACTTTAACGCCGGAAGTGGTACCGTTATACGTGAAGACGACGTCGTTGCTAAAGTTGACCTTGGAAAAGTCGGGGAGGAGACCGTAGTCGGCTTCGTGTCTGGTGACATGGTCGAGCTTAAGTTGCTTGATCACATCCGTCACCCAACCAGAGCCGAACGACTCCCATGCGCACATTTCAACGCCACGTGCGCCGAGTAGGGACCAGAGCGCCATTTCAACGGCACCTGTGTCGGAGGCCGGTACAATGCCGCAGACATACCCATCCGGAAGACCGAGGATAGAGGTGGATTTTTCGATGACCTCTTCGATGCGCGCTTTTGCAGGCTTGGCACGGTGGGAGCGACCTACGAGTGCTTCATTAAGCGCTTCGAGCGACCAACCAGGACGCTTGGAGCAAGGGCCTGATGAAAAATAAGGACGTGTTGGTTTGACTGTTGGTTTCATGGAAATGGTTGAACGTTATTGTTGATTGTTGATTGTTGGTTGTTGGGTAGGCGGCGCTGTGAGTTGTTTACTACTAGCAATGTTCAGCGAACAACGAACTAACCATCAACTTTTTGCTGCTTTCTTCGCTGGGCGTGGAGCAAATTCGAAGCCAATTTTGCCTTTCTCAAAGTCGAGCGTGAGGTGGGCTTTGAACGGGCGCTTGGTGCGCTTGGAGATAAAGCCATCCAGTAATGGTGTCTTGCCTTCAGTGAAAAGCTTTTCGACGGCGTCAGTTTCGAGTTCTTTTTGTAGGATGGTCTTGCCTAGACGGAAGCCGTCCGGTGAATCCTTAGGTTTGAAGTCTGGCACATGATAGGCCTTGTCGGTGACATAGAATTTGGCATCGAGACCGTTTTGCAGGGTAATGGATTTGAGCAATTGATCCTCGGTTAATTCGTCTGCTGAATCGAGGTCGTCTTCGAATACAAAGTTGGTCTTCCATTTGCCGATCTTGCCCGTTTTGGTGACGTTTTGCACCAGTTCTAGAGCGGCGCTGAAGGGTTTATTAAAGCGCGAGAGGTAGCCGTCCATTTCGGGTAGCTTCTTGGTGCTGAAGAGTTCAACGGCTTCACTTTCGCTGAGCTTGCGACCAGCGATGTGCTTGGAGATACGAAAGTCGCATTCTTGTTCCCGGCACTCATAAGTTGCGTCGGTTTGTTTGAGGCGTGTAGCTCCACAAGCCGGGCAGGCACATTCCAGATCGGGGAAGGTGCGGTTGACAAGTATCTCCATGTGAGTGCGTGCTTTGTTGACCACATCTTCGGTAAAGGTGGCAATTTCTTGCATGAAGGCATCCCGCTGAATCTCACCACGCTCCATTTTGTTCAGCTTTGCTTCCCAATCTCCAGTCATAGAGGGTGAGGTAAGTTGCTTAATCTGCATTTCTTCACAGAGCTCGATCAGGCGCAGGCCTTTGCCGGTGACGTTGAGGTCGCGGCCTTCGCGAGCGATGTATTTTTGGCGGAGTAGGCCTTCGATGGTCGCGGCACGTGTTGCTGGAGTGCCTAGGCCGCGTTCGACCATCGCTTCGCGGAGTTCTTCGTCGTCAATTAGTTTTCCAGCACCTTCCATGGCTGCGAGCAGCGTTGATTCTGTGTAGCGCGCAGGCGGCTTGGTCGCTTTGTCGAGCACATCGATGGCTTCGGTTTTGGCAGCTTCACCTTGGTTCACGGCGACGAGTTCGTCTTTTTCTGCAGCCACGCCAGCCACGCGGCCATACACGCTGAGGTAGCCCGGCACCTTAAGCGTTTTACCGTTGGTCACGAAGACATCGGCTTCGCTGCCATGGTTGATGGTAGTGAGACGTTTGGTGACTTCGAATTCGGCATGTGGGAAGAAGACTGCGACAAAGCGTTTGACCACCATGTCGTAGAGTTTCGATTCCTGTTCGTTGAGCTTAACGACACGGCCAGTTGGAATGATTGCAAAGTGATCCGAGACCTTGGCGTTGTTAAAGACTCGCTTAGTAAATTGTACGCGGTCGTTTTCGATCGCATCGGCGGCCCATTTCGCAATGGCGTGGCCAGAGCTCGCAAGGTCGCGGAGAGTTTCATAGACCTTCCCGACGTAATCTTCCGGCAAGTAGCGGGAGTCGGTTCGCGGATAGGTGAGCATTTTGTGACGCTCGTAAAGTGCTTGGGCTAGGCCGAGTGTGTTTTTTGCAGTAAAAGGAGCTTCTCGCTGAAGCGTGGTGAGGTCGTAGAGCTGTGGCGCGATTTGTTTGGTCGGCTTAGTCTCTTCCGTCACGGTGCCGGTCTTTCCAATGCAACGTTCCCGAATGCGCTCGGCGCTAGCTTGGTCCCAAAGGCGCTCTGCGCGGCCATGCGGCTGCTCCTTGTTTTTCTTAAAGTGGGTGTCGATCCATTTGCCTGGGTAGTCGCCATTGGCTACGGCAAACTCGGTGTGTATTTCCCAGTAATCATCGGGCTTGAACGCGGCGATCTCGCGTTCGCGCTTGGCCAGGATTGCGAGAGTAGGGGTTTGTACGCGGCCTGCAGCGGTAATGTTGAATCCGCCATGGCGGGAGCGGAAGCAGGTCAGGGCGCGGGTCGAGTTCAGACCGACGAGCCAGTCAGACTCGGAACGGCACTTTGCAGCATCGGCAAGGTGCTCCATTTGCACACCCTCGCGTAGGTTGTCCCATGCTTCGAGAATCGAGTTAGTGGTCATGGATTGCATCCAGAGGCGCTTGATGGGCTTCTCTATTTTGCCAATATCCATAATATATTGGAAGATCAACTCACCCTCACGGCCGGCGTCGCAGGCGTTGATGATGACGTCGAATTCTTTCTTCTTCGCAAGTCCGAGCACATGCTTGAGGCGGTTGTGCGTTTGCTCGATTGGTTGTAGTTCAAATTTCTTCGGGATAGCAGGCAGCACTTTGAAGTTCCATGGCAGATTTTTGCCATTGGGGCCCGTTGGCATCTTCAGCTCCACAAGGTGGCCAACTGCAGAGGTAATTGCCGCATTTTCATTGATGAAATATTGTGCATCACGGGTTTTCCCTTTCTTTTCAAATTTGCCCAAGTGCTTGGCAAGTGCCTTCGAAAGGTCAGTGGCGACGGAAGGTTTCTCGGCGATGATTAAATATTTCATATAGTTCGTCTGTAAAGTGCTGAGCCTCCGGGATTAGCGGAGGCTCTTATAAAAGGGGATCAAAAAAATGTATTAGTCGCAGGGGCAGCGCAGCACATGGTGGCCTTGTGCGGTACCATTCTGCCATGCACCAGTCCGTATGCAGGGGAGTTGTGTTGTGAGTGTTCGGTGGCTCATATTAGTAGAAAGGAAGTGGTCGAGACTCAGTTGTGTGGAGTGGTGCTGTTTTAGCGATCTCATTCTTGTTCGCGCATTGCTTTGACTTTCGTAAATGAGGACGGCTAGTTTTCGGTAAAACAGGCGATTAAAACTGGCGTCAACCCTGTTTCTGACTTTTGAGTTAGCTTTTGCCTCTTTAAACTCATTAATTATATTCTTTTTCATGCTCAAACAATTCCGCAAAGACTTAGCGCGCAAGGCCAATGATTTTGCGCAATTTACTGCGGATGTGATCTATGATCGGCAGCATGGCCGAGCCGCAGAGTTATTCGGCTCTTTATTATATGCGCTGTCCTTTTTGTTTAGTTTTCTAGTTCAGTTGCGTTGGTACCTTTATGAGCACCGTATTTTGCGTAATAAGCCATTGGGCTGCTTGGTCGTCGTTGTGGGTAATTTGACTGTTGGTGGCACTGGTAAGACACCCGTAGTAGAGAAATTTGCTCGTACATTGACTGAGCGTGGGCGCAAAGTTGCGATTCTTAGTCGTGGTTATAAGAGTAAGAAGGAGCCTCTGCCTAAGAAATTATGGCGCAAGCTCACGCATGGAGAAGAAGCACCGCCAAAGATCGTTAGTGATGGTAAAACTGTGTTTCTTGACTCTGAGGTGGCAGGGGACGAGCCCTTCATGTTGGCGAACAATTTGCCTGGTGTCGTCGTGCTGTGTGATAAAAATCGTGTAAAGGCAGGCTCATTTGCCATACGGCGCTTTGGTTGTGATACCCTGATTTTGGATGACGGGTTTCAGTATTTGCCGCTCAAAGGGCGTCTGAACTTACTGTTGGTCGACAAGACTAATCCTTTTGGCAATCAGCACCTGCTGCCACGTGGAATCCTGCGTGAGCCAATAAAACACCTCTCTCGAGCCAGTTATATTTTTCTGACTAAATCGGATGGGATTCAAGACGAGGCCTTGATGGAGCTGATCCGAGAGCACAACCCTAAGGCGGAAATTATCGAATGTTCGCATCAGCCTCAGTATCTCCAAGCAATTGAAAGTGGAGCACGCCTGCCGCTGAGTCACCTAAAGGGTGCACATGTCGCGGCCTTTAGTGGAATTGCATCGCCAGAGAGTTTTGAGAATATGCTGCGTGGCTATGGAGCTGAAATCCGCTACAATCATCGATTCTTGGACCATCACCGCTTCACACGAGCAGAGATCCAGCATGTCTATGACCAGGCTGCAGAGGGGAAGCTCGATATGATTGTGACCACCGAAAAAGACGCGGTACGCTTGTTCGAAGACATTCAGCCCACGATTCCGATTTATTTCTTACGCTTAGAGATTGATATTTTATCAGGAGAAGAAGATTTCGAAGGTGCAGCAGCACGTATCTGCTTACCGCGCAATACTCGCGGGCAGATTACTCGGCCACTCTCTTCTAATAAATAATTGGTGAGTGGTTCGAATGAGGCTTGATCGCAGTAGCCCTTTTCGCCAATGATCGTAGTTTTTCGACCGACCAACTCTTCTTGCATATATATAATGGCATCAAAACCAACTGGCACCGCGACTGTAATAGACAGTAAAAAACTACATGACCTCGAGGTCAAAGATGCACAGTTTATCTTTCAGTCGGTCTGGACGTTGCTAGAAGAAGAGCTTGGTGAAGAGAATCTGCGCTTTCCGAAAGAGATTTTCTGGCTGAATGGTGCGCCAGGCGCAGGTAAGGGTACGAATACTGATTTCATAATGCGCTATCGTGACCTGACAGCACCTCCGGTGGTGGTCAGTGAATTGTTGAAAAGCCCGGAAGCGCGAAAGAAGATCGATGCTGGCATGCTAGTGGGCGACCGCGAAGTGATTGAGATCATCTTACGTAAACTCCTTGAGCCTGTTTATCAAACTGGTGCTGTGGTAGACGGCTTCCCGCGTACCAAAGTGCAGGTGGAGTGTGTTAAATTGCTGTTTAATAAGCTCGTCGCATTGCGTAATAAATACGCAGATACGCTTTTTGCTCAATA
>JAURBE010000037.1 GCA_030829145.1 Verrucomicrobiota bacterium
TAAACCAGCCCCGACCAAAAGACCCACTACAAGCGCAACAATTAATTCCATGCACCTATTGAGATCAGTTCACGCGGACTGGCAATCGATTAATCTAATCATGCACCACGAGCTGATCACTCTGATTGTAAGGTTTTGGCTATGGGTTAGATTGTTTCGTTACGCTCACTCACCGCTACCCTCCGCACCCTACACTCATTGTGAAACCACTGATCATCATCCTTCTGGGACTTCTACCTCTACACATCATGTCTGCTTACGAACGCGCATTTCCAAGAACGGCAGTGGACACTATCGAAGTAAAGACGCTCCCCGCCTCTCGTTTGCTCGCCTCGCACAGCGATGGCAATTACTTCCAATCCGACAACGGTCTATTCATGCCATTGTTTCGCTATATTCAGTCAAACGATATCGCGATGACGACTCCGGTAGAGGCTGAAATTGAGCCTGGGATCATGTATTTCTATGTCGGCTCCGACTACGCCGACGCTGAACTTGAGGGCACCGATGACGTCTCCATCATTGAACTGCCTGAGCGCACCGTGCTCAGCATCGGAGTGCGCGGCAGCTACAGTGCTGAAAATTTCGCACGGGCAAAAGCAGCCCTCCTCACCCATCTTGCCGGGCAGAACACATGGAGCGCCACTGGTTCGGCACGAGCGATCTATTGGAATGGTCCTTATACGCCAAGCTTGCTGAAACGCTCCGAAGTGCACCTTCCGGTGGCGAAAAACACCAGCGAGACGGAGTAGCACTCGGCTACAGCTTCCAATGGCTTCCTTCAAAACGAATAGGCTTCGTTCCCTTATATAATTTCGCAGCCTCAGTCGCAAAACGGGCATAGCGTTCACGGGCTTCAGTCGTCGGAGCAACAATGCGCTCATTATAGCTCAATGGCGGCTGGTCCACTGGAACACTCGCTACGCGCAACCATTCAGCACGCTCACTCTCGGTTAATTTCGCCATACCATACTTTCATCGCTTCAACGCGATCCGTGAAACCAAAGAGAGCCAGATAGTCAGCCAACAACACCTAATCGAGCGCTAATTGCTGCTCAGCGGAGACTTCGACCAACATCCGTATATCTGACCGACGCCTCATCCAAGGGGCGACACACTGTCGATCACTTTAACAAAATCCATCTAAGTAAACACGAGAAACCACGAAGTCCACGCCGAAAATCCCTCCGCTCAAAAGCTTTACAAGCCTGCGGCTCGGTTTCAGCTTCCTAACATGCTTTTAAGAGTCACACAATACGGCGAACCCATCCTGCGTAAAGTGGGCACAGCCATCACAGAATTCGATGCCGATCTGGCGCAACTCGCCGACGACATGGTGGACACGATGTATGACGAGGAGGGCATTGGCCTGGCCGCACAGCAAATCGGTAAAGCCATCCAATTATTCGTGCTGGATGTACGCCCACCCGAGGGTGAGCAACCCGCATTTGACTATAGCTTCGATGGCAAGCAACCGCCACTTGACTTGATCATGCCGATGGCGCTGGCGAATCCCAAAGTATCCATCATCGACTCAAGCGAAGACGTCTACGAAGAAGGCTGCCTCTCCTTTCCCGACGTGCGCGGCAAAGTGACACGCCCGAT
The DNA here is from genome assembly GCA_030829145.1 of Verrucomicrobiota bacterium. Classification (GTDB taxonomy): domain Bacteria; phylum Verrucomicrobiota; class Verrucomicrobiia; order Opitutales; family Coraliomargaritaceae; genus Lentimonas. The sequence continues at coordinate 1,606 of JAURBE010000037.1, forward strand.
CGGTGTGCGTTGTGAATTTCAAGATACCGAAGGCAACTCTCATATACTCGAAGCCACAGGCCTGCTCGGTCGCTGCATCTTACACGAAAGTGATCACCTCAACGGCGAACTGTTTATCGACAAGATGGACAAGCGTGACCTGCAACGCATGACGCCGCGAATCAAGAAGATCAAACGCGGCAGTCGCGACTTCTTAAAGTCGCAAAAATAAGTCTAGGCAGTCGCTCAAGGTATTTAATCGTAGCCCTGAGCCGCTCACGGGCAAGGTCCAACAAACAGTCCCACACTACTTTCATCCCAGCGCCTAATTCACAACGCTGGTGGATATCTCCAGTACATACAACTGTGAGCGATAAGGTAGCAGGCATAGGCCTATCACGACTGCGAGCACAATCGGCTTGATACTAAACTGTCGCTGTACGGTCAGGCTGCGGGCGATTCGAGTGCGCGTACTGGCGACAAATATGAGCAGCGAAAAGAGTGCTTCCAGAATGCCAACTACTGCATACACACTGAGTATCGTCACTAACTGTACGCCGAGCAAATAGCTCAAAAAAAATGCGGCCATGATCACCGAGACAAACGACGCGGCCCCCATTGCAAATAACTGCCCAGAGTCACCCATCAATTGGCGGCGACCTTGCAGCGTACGATAAATCAAATGCGCAGTCCAAGGAGTCACCACACCAATCGTAAGAAAATTTAGGCCGAGCGTACTGTATGCACCTTCGCCCAACAGCAACGCTTGAGTCAACAAGACCGCCGCCATTGATAACATTGCTGCCCACGGACCCAGCAGCACAGTTACCAAAGCACCGCCCAACAAGTACCCAGAAAAGCCTAGTCCCATGGAACAATTCAGTAGCTGTGCGATTAACACAAATCCTGTTAATGCAAAAAATGCCGGAACAACTCCGCGACCCATTTCATTACGTACACCATAGCAAGCCGCAACCACACTGGCGACCGCAGTGACCGAGGTAAATAATGAGACAGATGAAGGTAACGTCTCAGCGACTAAATACATGAACGATTAAGTATTAATTAAAGAATGTTTGTGCGCGTTGTAACGCATGAGGGAAATCTAGCTTAGTATGTGCTATAAGCAGGTTCCGCACCGAAAAGATCACCTTGCGTAAACTAACTCCATCTTTGGCTAATATTTTTACACCCAGTCCCCCCACGCGTAATGGACTTGCGCCAAGCACCGCATGGTCGACCTTCAAATCATGTAGAGTTTGCACGATTTCACCTAAAGGCTCTGCGGATAAAAAGTAAAAACTTGCGTAACTACCTTCTGGATACACCGAGCGCCAATCGGCAAGATCTCCACGACCTGGCTCACACGTGAAATTCTCATACGCTAGTAACTGGCCTTCGCGATAAATGCGTAGCTTCGAAGTCCATTCGGAAAACTCGAAACACTCACCAAATGCCGCACGGCCAGGAGATACCACTTCACACAGTAACACTGTTGCATCTGCGGCGACCTCGAGCCGCGTAGTCTGCCGGAGTGCGGCTTGCTTCTGTAAAATCAACGGCGCTGGCCACACATCCAGCACCGCACCAGATTCAACGATGTACTGCTGATCTACCTGCGCATAGCCAGAGTTCATTGTATGCACACGGCATGCCGCAGGGCTAATCAGTGCAGCTTTGGCACCAGCGGCAACAGTCGCCGATACTTCGAGGCGGTCTTCATCAAGTAGTCCGGCTGTTGGACTGGTTAAAAGACTGATTGCCCAGTCTCCTTGATGATACGCCTTTGCCAAATGCAGCGGCGGGCGCACCCACTGATCTGTCAAGCGGGTCCCGACTGCATCTCGATGGGTGTACGTAAGACGCGCTCCACCGAGCACTCCAGTTCGCGGCGTCTGATGCTCTGTCAGTGGCGGTGTCATTGAGTCTTGATCGCGAAAAAGCACTCTTGCTCTAGCCATGCGACCACATCGTCGAGTCCTTGATAGCTTTTTAAATCACAGAAAACAAAGGGCCGCTCACCGCGCTGCACCTTTGAGTCGCGGGCCATCACATCAAGGTCTGCTCCAACATAGGGCGCCAATTCAATCTTATTAATAATCATCAGATCCGAGAAGCGAATCGCAGGGCCACCTTTACGCGGAATCTTATCACCTTCGGCAACATCGATCACGTAGATGAACGCATCGACTAAGTCTGGCGAAAACGTTGCCGACAAATTATCGCCACCACTCTCCATCAGCACCACTTGTGTATCAGGATGGCGTGTCGTCAGGTCCTCAATCGCCACCTCATTCATACTGGTATCATCACGAATCGCAGTATGCGGACACCCCCCCGTCTCGACTCCTAAAATACGGCTCGGCTCCAACGCGCTATTTTTAACCAAGAACTGCTCGTCCTCTTTAGTGTAAATATCATTGGTGATCGCCACCAACTGATAGCGCTCCTGCAATTTCTCAATTAAGCGCAGGAGCAGCATCGTTTTACCGGAGCCAACTGGCCCACCAATACCGATACGAACGGGACGTGTAGATGTCTTTGAATCTGTCATAATAATAAATCTGTTGAATGTATTATGGGAGGGTCGACCTCCGCGTCGACCGCATTGCCCTTCGCCGTTCGAGACCGGACCACACGGAGGTGGTCCCTGCCCCAACAGAAAAGAGTCGTTTCTAGGTCATGACCTTCAGTGCTCATGAGATGAAGAGGCGCGAGAAAGCCGTCGCGTGGCGGGCAGAGTGAATATCAAACGCAGGAGCAAACCAACCAGCGTCAGCGCGCTCGACTTGCTGTGACTCAGCTACCCACACAGGCAAACGATCGAGCCCATCATGAAGTGCGGCCTGCGCAGCTTCTGGGCTGATGCGTAGCAGCTTAACCGAGGCCGACACAAAGTTAGCGAGGCTTTGATAACCATATGCCATCAAGGCCGCCTCTTCAGGCACCGACAAGTGTTCGAACTGTATCGCCGAGACCACTAGATGATGGCCGCGTACCTTACCTGCAGCATATGCATCTGCGTACTGTTCAATCCGCTCGCAGTCAGGCCACAGCTTCTTTAGTAAACGCAAACGACCACGGCCTTGCGCAATGCTCGCTTCACGTATTTCACCTGCCCACTTCCACGCATCGATCTCAGCATCGAGTTCGGCAATCTCTAACCACGCATCTGATTGCACTGCGGCACGCAGGTAGCGAAGATACGGCAGCTCCAAACGCGCCAACGAAGGTCCCGCATGCGAGATGAAAAACTGCTGTAAATCTTGGCCACTGGTATAGCCACAAGCCGCAGCCCATTGCTCCAGTCCCATCGAATGTGCATATGCACCTGTAGGGAAGAGTGGGTCTGAGATCTGCAATAATGCAGGCACCCATTCTGCGGACTGCTGATCGGAAATCATGGATGAATTTGCAAACCGTGGCGTGCAAGCTTGCTCGCGCTCATGCGACAGCCATATAACAACAGCAAAACATCCTCGACTGATTTCGAAGGCCGACAGCGATCGGTGTTAATTCGTTGCGAATGCTCGCTGGCTACACACAAGCGCGAGCAAGCTCGCACGCCACATTCCTTAAATGACTCAATCAACAATAAAAACATACTAGTGCGAATGTCCATGATCGTGATCGTGCGAATGGCCGCCTTGTTTCGCTGGCTGGAAAATGCGCTTCACTCGGTGATAATGAATATGCTCACGCTCAAGCATCTGCTCAACCGCAAGGTCATCCTGCACCAGCACACCCTCATCACTAAAGGAGGCCTTGAAATGTAGATTACCAATCATCCACCCCATCCAAGCGGACTCCTTCGCCCCGTTCAACGCGATCAAAAAACAGTCTTCTGGAACCTGCTCAATTATATACGATTTTGTATCTGTTTCGTAAATACAATCACCGTGGTTAAGCGACTCATTCACATCAAATCCGAAATCTGTGCCATCCGCAGCCACACCGCGCCAACGGCGACGTACTAACTTATGCCGATCCACCGAAACAGCAACGACCTCGCGGCCCGCATGCGCATGTGGGAGTGCTTGAGTAATCAGTTCCATTGTTAGAAAAGGAAATAGCGCTGCGCCATCGGCAATTTCACAGCAGGCTCACAGGTCAGTACTTCGCCATCTGCTGTCACAGTGTATGTTTCAGGATCAATTTCGATATCAGGCAAGTAATCATTCAGCACCATATCGTGCTTCGAAATTGTACGTGTGTTTAAAACGGGGCGTATTTGCTTCTGCAAGCCGAGCTTTTCCGGGACGCCGGCATCCATCGCCGCCTGACTCATGAAGGTAATCGATGTGGTCGAGACCGCCTTCCCAAATGCGGCGAATTGCGGGCGATAGTACATCGGCTGTGGAGTCGGAATGGATGCGTTTGGATCACCCATATTGGCGGTCGCAATTAAACCACCCTTTAACACGAGCTCAGGTTTCACACCAAAGAACGCAGGCTTAAAGAGCACCATGTCAGCAAGCTTCCCCACCTCAAGACTACCGACGTCCGCCGCACACCCGCAGGCAATTGCCGGATTGATCGTGTACTTGGCAATGTAGCGGAGCACTCGGAAATTATCCGCAGCTGTATGGGTCTCGGATTCGAGCTTACCGAATTGCTGCTTCATCTTATCTGCAGTCTGCCAGGTGCGTATCAGTACTTCACCAACACGGCCCATCGCTTGACTGTCACTGGACATAATCGAAATCGCTCCGCGATCATGTAAAATATCTTCGGCAGCAATCGTCTGCGGACGGATGCGCGACTCGGCGAACGCAACATCTTCTGGAATCTTTGAATCCAAGTGGTGGCATACCATCAGCATATCTAGATGCTCATCGATTGTATTGACCGTGTAAGGACGTGTCGGGTTGGTCGATGATGGCAACACATTGGGCTGGCCACAGACCTTTAAAATATCCGGAGCGTGCCCCCCGCCCGCACCTTCGGAGTGGAAGGTGTGAATCACACGATTCTTAAAGGCACCGATGGTGGTTTCGACAAAGCCTGATTCGTTTAAAGTATCGGTATGAATCGCTACTTGCACATCCATCTCGTCGGCGACACTCAAGCAATGATCGATCGAACTGGGTGTCGTCCCCCAGTCTTCATGTAACTTCAGCCCCATGGCTCCCGCCTCGACCTGCTCACGTAGCGCAGCATGATTGGATGCGTTACCCTTACCCATAAAACCAAGATTCATCGGAAAGGCTTCAGCTGATTCGAGCATCTTGTGAATATTCCATGCCCCTGGCGTACAGGTGGTCGCATTGGTACCAGTGGCGGGGCCCGTGCCGCCGCCAAACATTGTCGTAACTCCACTGGTGAGCGCCTCGTTGATTTGTTGTGGGCAAATAAAATGAATATGCGAATCGAAGCCACCGGCCGTCACCATATGCCCCTCGGCGGCAATCACCTCAGTACCTGCACCAATCACCATACCTTCGGTCACTCCAGTTTGAATCAATGGATTTCCCGCGTGGCCGATGCCGGCAATACGCCCATCTTTGACTCCGATATCCGCTTTAATGATGCCCAAGATCGGGTCAATAATGGTGGCATTGGTTAAGACTAAATCCAAGCAATCCGCATCCAGCGCAAGCGGCGACTGCCCCATCCCATCGCGAATCACCTTACCTCCGCCAAATTTCACTTCGTTGCCATAGCCGCCCGCCTCCGCGACCAGGTCTTTTTCAATTTCAATAAATAGTTCGGTATCTGCGAGGCGCACTTGGTCGCCTACTGTGGGACCAAACATCTCAGCGTATTGGCGTCGGGTAAATTCAAGACTCATCGTAATCTGTGGCTAAGGGTGAAGAATTAATCCAGCGGCGCATCGACTTTATTATTGAGGCCGTAGACGCGACGTTCCCCCGCCAGTGCAACTAGCTCAACTTCGCGCACATCTCCGGGTTCGAAGCGCACGGCAGTGCCTGCCGCGATGTTCAGGCGAAAGCCTTTAGCCACGGCACGATCAAAATCCAATTGCTCGTTGATTTCATAAAAGTGAAAGTGACTACCGACTTGTACCGGACGATCGCCTTTATTCGCGACCTTGAGTGTCAACGTTTCTAGCCCAACATTACCAGTGAATATCGCATCGGGATCGGAGTATTTATATTCGCCGGGGATCATCGTATCGGGTTATGGACAGTGACTAGTTTCGTGCCATCGGGGAATGTACCCTCGACCTGCACTTCGTGAATCATTTCAGGCACACCCTGCATCACATCGTCGCGCTTGAGGATCGTCGTGCCAAAGCTCATCAAATCCGCTACAGTCTCGCCATCACGGATACCTTCGAGGATCTCATATGTAATAACCGCAATCGATTCAGGGTAATTCAGCTTGAGCCCACGTGCTTGTCGACGGCGCGCCAAATCGGCCGCGACGACAATCATGAGCTTGTCTTGTTCTCTTGGAGTCAGGTGCATGAATTATGAAGAATTAAATTATGGTATGATACGATCAACAACCAATCGATTAAACTGTAAGATATTTATCAATCACCCCAGCAGTCAGGTCATCTGATTCACCTGCAAGTACCACGCTGCCTCGGTCTAAGATGTAAAACTCATCACTGGCCGCTTTCGCAAAATCAAGATACTGCTCCACGAGAATAATGCTTAAATTACCCTGCTGCTTTAGCAAATGAATCGCGTCCTCAATTTGATCGATAATCGACGGCTGTATCCCTTCGGTGGGCTCATCCAAAATTAACAGTTTTGGATTGGTTAATAATGCTCGGCCAATCGCGAGTTGCTGCTGCTGGCCGCCGGAAAGCACGCCACCCTTACGGCCTAGCATCTCTTTGATTACTGGAAACAATTCGTACACTTCTTCCAGACGATCACGACCTGCCTGCCCAGCGATACTGACACTGACCTCGAGGTTTTCCTGCACTGTCAGGTTGGGGAAAATGTCACGTCCCTGTGGCACGTAACCGAGGCCCAGTCGTGCACGTTGATCAGACCGCAGCCCTAGTATGGGTTCACCATTAAAGCAAATCGACCCCTCGGTTTTTGGCATCTGCCCCATAATACTGCGCAGCAGCGAGGTTTTGCCTACGCCGTTACGCCCCAACAAGGCGACCACTGAGTTCGGTTTCACGACCATGTCGATGCCTCGAAGAATGATCGATTCATCATAACTCGCTTTCAGATTTTCAATCGAGAGCAGGGGTTGCTTATTGGATATTTGAGAGTCTTCGCTCATAGCGTATTAAAGTATTACTTGTTATCTTCCTTTTTACCCTGACGACCGAGATACACCTCGATCACCTTCGGGTCGGATTTCACTACATCGAACTTACCATCTTTGAGCACGTGGCCCTGATGGAGTACCGTCACTTTACGAGCAATCTGCCGAATAAATTCCATATCATGCTCAATGACGATCAAGCTGTGCTTCTTTTCCAAGCTGAGCAACAACTCCCCTGTGCGCTCTGTCTCCTCATCGCTCATCCCCGCAGCGGGTTCGTCGATTAGCAGGATGCGCGGATCTTGCGCGAGCAACATACCAATCTCTAGCCATTGCTTCTGACCATGCGAAAGGCTACCAGCTAGGTCGTGCGCCCGAGACTCCAGCCGAATCGTTTTGAGCACTTCCATAATGCGCTCACGGTCGGCTGGTTGCTCCCGATAAAAGAGCGTCTTAAATACGCCGCGGTGGCCCTGTAAGGAGAGCACTAAATTGTCATAGACCGTATGTGACTTATAGACACTCGGTGTTTGAAACTTACGGCCAATTCCTAGGCGGTTGATTTCATACTCACGTAGCTTGGCGAGATTTGTATCGTGCCCATCGTTACCATGTAATGTGACGGTCCCTTCATCAGGCCGAGTACGGCCGGTAATAATATCCATGAAGGTGCTCTTGCCAGCTCCATTGGGTCCGATGACCGTGCGTAACTCACCTTCTTCGAGGTAAAAATTCAGGTCATTAATCGCTTTAAATCCGTCGAAGGATTTACTCACACCTGAGACCGATAGAATCAGCGGCGTATCGCGATAGAGAGGATCATGAGAGAGATTCGACATTCAGTTTATACCTCCGCGGTTTGAAGTGAACGTTTCTGCGCGATACTCGCCCGCACCTGCTTATAGACCCCAACGATGCCGTCTGGCATGACCAACACCACAAAGACGAACATGCTACCCATAATGATCAGCCAATAATCTGGAAAAGCTTGGGTCGTATAACTCTTGAAGAGATTGACCAAAATCGCGCCAATCACCGGCCCCCACTTAGTGCCGCGACCACCCACCGCCACCCAAACGACGACCTCCAAAGACTTAGCCGCCTCCATCGCGCTGGGATTAATCCCGCCCACCTGAGGGACATACAATGCCCCCGCCGCACCAGCGATCATCGCCGTCAGGCAAAATATTACCAGTTTGAAGCTGGTGGTTGAGTAACCGGAAAAAAGCACACGATTCTCAGAATCACGGATCGCTTGCTGCACTTTACCAAACTTCGAAGCCAACAGCCCTGAGGTAATCCCATAGGTCAGCAGTAGTAATAAGGCTGATGCGATGTACAAGCCGCGCACCGTCGCGTCTGCATTTAAATCACATCCCAAAATGTCTTTAAAATCAGTAAACCCATTATTACCCCCGAAGGTAAAATCGTTGCGGAAGAATAACAGGCAGCAAGCATAGGTCAGAGCTTGCGTCAGGATGGAAAAGTACACGCCCTTAATGCGTGACCGAAACGCCAGAAAGCCAAATACCAGAGCAACGACGCCTGGCACCCAAAGGACCGCAGCGCTCGCAAACCAAAAGTTATAAAACGGCTCCCAATGGACCGGTAATTTCTGATAGCCGAGGAAGACCATAAAGTCCGGCAGTGTACTTTGGTACGCACCACGATCACCAATCATTAGCATCAGATACATGCCCATCGCATAGCCACCCAAGGCAAAGAACAGACTTTGGCACAAACACAGCAAGCCTGTGTAGCCCCACAGTAAATTTAAGCTCATCGCCAGAATTGCATAGGTCAGATATTTCCCCCACAGCGATACCTGAAAGGAGTTCACTGACAACGCACCCGAATCTGGGCCCCAAGCGTTTAGGCCTGGAATGAGCATCAACAAGCCGGCAACGATAAAAAATATACCGATCTCTTTCCTGTTATCTTTAGATAGCATCATATAGCAAAGCGTTTAATTTAGTCGTCCAGACTACGTGAGCGTGCAGGAAACAATCCGCCCGGACGCCATTGTAAAAACAAGATAATCACAAAGAAGACTGTGATCTTACCCATCACAGGACCGAGCGATGGCTGCAGCAACTGATCTACAAGACCAATGCCCATCGCAGACAACCCTGCACCGAGTAAATTCCCCACACTGCCGATTACCACCACCATGAAGCTATCGACGATATATTGCTGCCCCATCAGCGGGCCGACATTACCGATCTGAGAAAGCACCGACCCACCTAAGGCCGCAAGGCCACAACCCAATGCAAAGGTCATCGAGTTCACCCGATCCACCGGTATACCCAAGCCACTGGCCATCCCCCGATTTTGCATCACCGCGCGGATGTGCAGCCCCAAACTTGTCTTACGCAGTAACAGCCAAGTGAGGATCACTACGACCAACGCAATAAACATAATAAACAGACGCGTGTAGCTCATATTAAAGCCACCGAAACTTAAATTACCCATCAGCCAAGTCGGATTATTGACCTGTACATTCGCCGCTCCAAAGATCAAACGGAAGCCCTGTTGCATGACCATCGAGATTCCCCACGTGCAGAGTAACGACTCCAAGGGACGACGATATAAAAATCGAATAATTGACTTCTCTAACAGCAGGCCAATCACAGCCGCGACCAGAAAGCTCAATGGTAAGGATACTACGAAATACCAGCCGAATGCCTCGCTGCTGATCCCCCAGGTGTTGATAAAAAAGTTTTGCGCCATGAATGTGGTATAGCCTCCAATTGCAACAAACTCGCCATGCGCCATATTGATGATTCCCATCAATCCAAAAGTAATCGCTAAGCCAAACGACACGATTAGCAGCACAGATCCGGTGCTAAATCCGCGGAAAAAGCTACCAAAGAATTCCATCAATCGTACATGCTCTTCGATGCTGATCAATGCCGCGCTGCAGGTCTCTGCCAGCACTTGATTGCTCCTGCTTTTAGCGACTTCAACCTCCAACACCTTTTCGATAAATGCCCGAGCGGCGACTGAGTTCATTTTGTCTAAAGTTTGAACCGCAACCAGCTTCTCGGCCTCATCACCATTTGCTAGCAGACTGATTGCCAACGCCTCTAGAATCGCATCCCTCACAGTAGCATCTGTCTCTACCTTGAGGCGCGCGTCTAATGCAGGCACGAAGTCTGCTTTTTGGCTCCGGCCCATTTTGATCGCCGAATTAATCCGCACCAGCGGATCTTCCGCTTTCAATCCCAAGGTATCCAGCAGGCTCTTCATCGCTTTGCGCACCGACCGCGACGCACGAGTTTTTTGGGCCGCAGCCAATTCGGCATCAGACAACGATACGGGCTCGCCGCTGGAAACTAGAGTCCACTGCTCTGCAGCAAACTGTAAAATCTTACGTGATTCACCTTCGCCTAAAGTGTAGATCCCGCCCGTGCGCCATGACTCATAGATAGACGCAATTTCAGGATCTCCATACTGCGCCAATTCATCGAGTAAAGTGTCACGACTCGCAGTGTCTGAAAGTATTAAGTCGTTGAATACCTGGCGAGCGGTCCTAGTGGATTCAGCCATCCCGACCGAACAAACAAAGCACATGAGCAGCACAGAAAGTAGCTTTCTCGACGCGCTCTTAAGAGTAATAATAAGTCCGGAAACCATGAATAGAATTGCCAAGCACGTTTCGCGCCAGCGTAGCTATTTTTCTTAATAAAAGCTAAGGGCTTGCTAGATCAAAGATCCAGCAAGCCCCGCCAAACAATACAACTAACAATATGAACTATTCAAAAGTCCCTTTGAGCCAAGGCTCACCATACACATCAGGAATCACTTCGAGAATTTCGAACTGACCATCTTCAAGTGTCTCCCCAATGTAGACACTCTTAGTGACGTGATGATTTTCCTGGCTGGTGACTTTGCCACCAGGACCTTCGAAAGAGATACCAGACTCAAGTGCTTTAATTACCGCTTCTGGATCAAACGTGCCGGCTTTTTCAACCGCAGCTTTCCAGAGATAAACACCATTGTAAGAGAGCACCATTGGTGAACAAGTCACACGACCTTCTTTTTGAACTGCGTCTGGTGCTTCAGTTTTCAACCAAGTTTGGAAGTTTTCCTTGAAGGCATCATTGGCTTCAGACTCGATCGACATGAAGTAAGTCCAGCATCCGAGATGCCCGACCAAGTCTTTGGTAGGAAGTCCGCGGAATTCATCTTCTGAGAGTGAGAACGATACAATTGGGCAGTCGTCTGAAGTTAACCCTGAAGCAGCAATTTCCTTGAAGAAAGGAACATTGGCATCACCGTTAATCGTGTTAATCACACACGCCTCACCAGAAGCTGCAAAGTCTTTGATATCAGCAACGATCTGTTGGAAGTCCGTGTGACCAAAAGGAGTGTAGTTACCAGCAGAGACAGCAACATCACCTTCGTAGCGAATGCCACCGCCAATGTTTTCAACTGGGATGCCCTTCGAGAGTAAGTATTCAAAAAGAACAATGTTGGTAGTCTGCGGATAGACATAGTCTGTACCAATCAGGTAGAACTTTTTATAACCCTCAGCGAGTAAGTAGTCGACCGCAGGGATCGCCTGCTGGCCAACTGCTTCAGCAGTGTAAATGATGTTTGGTGATTCTTCTTCGCCTTCGTATTGGACTGGGTAGAACAGCAATCCCTTGTATTTTTCAACCACAGGAAGCGCGAACTTACGGCTCACAGATGTCCAGCAACCAAAGATCGCAGAGACTCCATCTTGAGCGAGAAGCTGCTCGGCTTTCTCGGCAAAGACCGGCCAATCCGAAGCGCCATCTGCTACAACGGGCTCGATCTGCTTACCTAGCACACCACCACTGGCATTAATCTCATCAAAGGTGAAAAGGAGGATGTCACGTAGCGAAGTTTCAGAGATTGCCATCGTGCCACTAAGTGAGTGAAGCACACCGACTTTGACGGTCTCATCTTCGGCCTGAGCAATGCCAAAGGAAGCGGTGGCAAGTGCGCCACACGCGATCAACTTTGAAAATTTATTGAGTGATTTAATCATGTTTATTTTCCCTTAATTAGTATTATAGATTTCTCGAAATGAATCGTGCTATGTAAGCCAAATTACATTCAAAATCTATATAGCTTATCCTGTGCCAATTACTTTAATAAGTTATTTTAGTACAACATGATAAGTGAAATGCATGTATAATCATCAATAATCATTGAAGATTATTCAATATATAGCAGATTAGATTCATCTTATGTATTAGAATATGAATACACTTTTAATTCATATTAAATTTTACCTGAGCGTTCTAATATGAAAACAAAAAAACCTCTAGCATATAGCATTGAGGGTTGGACAAGATCTGACCGACCAGCCACTTATAGATCGGGAGCTTCCACTGCAATAACCTTACCTTTATAGAATCGGATGATACCCGTTACCTTTTTAGCGGTAGCGACACGGCGACCCTGGTAAGTGTAAACAAAATCGACGCGCTTATGAAGAGACGGCTCATTTAAGGTGGGCTGCTCTAAGAGTGTAACGACCTCCTCCGGCGTCATTCCCTTACGTAGGCTCACCCACTTTGATGCTTCCATCCAAGGAAAATTCGCACTTTCTTCCTGCGCTTGAATTTTTTCTACAACATTCTCAATCAGTGAATTTCGGTCATCTTGAGTCATCGGCATGGCCGCAAAAGTCTCCGTTGCGATTGCTTCAACCTGAGTGTTTTTAACCACTCGCACAGCAGACTCTAATTCCTCAACACGTTTTTGTAATGCTAGGAATTCTTCCTTCGTCACTTCTGCAGCGACAGTCATGGAAGGTGAACTAAAAAGTACAAGCCCGCTAAGCACGCACTGGAGTAGATGTTTGTTGTATATATTTTTCATAATAAAAAAGGAGTCCCACCGGGATGAGACTCCTTTGAATTAAATGCAACAACTTCTTTAATTAGAAGCTGTAGATCAGCTCAGCAGCGAGTGTAGTGGCATCTGTGTCTTCCACTTCTTCGTAGGAAAGCTCAATCAAACCAAACACATTGTCAGAGAAAGCATAGCTAGGAGAGACTGTATATTTATCAAAGTCCTGACCGCCAAACTCTCCACCTGAATAGCGAAGCGTAACTCCGGCATCGCCAAAGCTGTAATAAGCAAGTGCCATATATACACTATCCTCATCAGCTACACCTTCAAACT
>JAURBE010000038.1 GCA_030829145.1 Verrucomicrobiota bacterium
AAATTCTTCACCGCACGTCCGGTAATGAAATCAAATTGCTTATTGATCGCTTCGGCGCGGGCTTGCTTCGCTTCGGCATTCTTTAATCCGAGTTGTTCGATCAAGTCTTGCACCACCGTGATTTTTTTTCCGATGGAGTCGATCAGCGTAAACTGTGCCTGCGGATAGCAAATCGCCATAATCACCCCCGGGAAGCCACCGCCAGTACCCACATCCATAATACGAGCACCCTTCATCAATTTCAAATGATTGGTAATCGCCAGGCAGTGCGACAAGTGCCGCTCCTCGAGATACTCGATATCCTTGCGCGAAATCAGGTTGATTTTCTCATTCCATTCACGCAATAGCACCGCCCATTGTTCCAGTATCGGCCAGCTTACTTCGCTAATATTTGGAAACTTTTCTTTTAATTTTTCTACACTCATGATGACGCCAATTGATCGGGATCAAACAGCTCAAAGCGCTGCAAGTAAAGCATCCATCCAACTGAAAATCATCACCCAGACGCCACGCTGCGGCTCGGCCAGACACTCGGCAATGCAAGCAGGCAGACTCCGCCCGCAAGCAGGCAGAGCCATGCAGGAAGCCCGAAGCCCAAAGGTAAAAATCCCAGCAACAATGCAACGCATGCAGCCAATAGCGCAAACGGGAACTGTGTTCGCACATGATCCCAGGGGCTCACTCCCGCTGCAATCGCAGCGACAATAGTGGTGTCACTAAATGGGCTGCAATGATCGCCAAACACTGCACCACTAAATACTGCACCAATCGCGGCGACGACCAAGCGATCCCGGTCAATGTCGACCACACCTTCCGTCAGCCCATAAATAACGGGGATCGCCAGCGGCATTAGCACTCCCATCGTGCCCCATGACGTGCCAGTCGAAAAGGAGATTGCCGCGCCTAATACAAAAATTCCCGCAGGTAGCAATGCGACTCGCATTCGGCCCTCGAGCAACTCACTTAGCCATGCCGCAGTGCCAAGCTGACTGATCGCCGCACCCAACATCCAAGCGACGATCAATATCATCACTGGACCGGCAATCTCTTTTACCCCGCGCATAAACACATTCAGCGTACGCCTTTGCTCGTAATCTACAGAGCCAGCAGAGGCTGCTCTGTATGAACCAGTATACGCGATCGCAGCCACAAAGGATGCCAATACACTTGAAGCCACCAGAATTTGCGGCACGTAGACTTCCGCGTGGCTGTAAGCCTCCGCGAATTTGCTGAAGCTAACTGGCCACAACGCCTCCGATCCAATCCAATACGTCAGCACTGGAATCGACACAGTCAGCACCGCAATAGGTACAATCGCTAGGCCCCAATGATTCCCAGCAGCTGACTGATCCTCACCCGCACTATTCGCGACCAGAGGCTGTGCACGCGCGCGTGCTTCCGCAGGGCCCATTGCTCCGGGATTAAATCCGCGCCACACACAAATCAGCGCCAAGGCCAGCGCAAACCAGCAATAATAATTCGTCGCCAGCGACTTAAAGAAATATCCGTAGGCACTGACCTCCGCCTGACCAGCCAGTGCAAAACCCTCGCGAATCATTGACAGCTGAAACGCGATCCAAGTGGAAATAAATGCCAAGCATGCCACCGCAGATCCAGTAGTATCAGCAAGATAGGCCAGCTTCTCGCGAGAGACCCCACATCGATCCGCCGCCCCACGTAAAAGCCGCCCGATCAACATCGTGTTTGCCAAGCCATCAAAAAATACCAACAAGCCGAACCCAAACACCGTGTATTGCATGCGCTGATGCGGCGCGCGACCATCACCAAGTAAGCGCCTAACTAAGCTCTGTAAGCCTCCGCCAGCCTCCACTAACGCCACGAATCCACCCAAAATCAACGTAAACAAGATCGCACTTAACTTCCACGATGAACCAAAGATCGGCCAAAATTGCTGCACGACTAATTGCTCCACAGCTCCAAGTGTTGATCCCCCTGACAGAAGCACTGCGCCACTGACCGCGCCAGCCAACAGTCCCACCACTGCACTACGTGATACCACTACAACCGATAAAGCGGTCACACTGGGCCATACACAACGCCAGGTTGATTCGCTGCCCTCCAAGTAGACGCTCACCGCGAAACATACAGCAAACACAACGGCCACTATCCGCGCTCGATTCAGTACAATCACTGGCTTAAAACTAACCACATCCTTGCACTTGGCCAAGGCCTATCAAGCCTCAGCGTTGCGCACTTGAATGCGCCGCTCGGCTTCGACAATTATCGCTTCGCAGCCAGCAAATTTATGATCGTCTAGGCACAGTCGCTGTTGTTTTCCACTGTCTTCGTAAATCGCATAGGCGATGCCTTTGCTCTCCCATTTGCTACGGTCTATCTTCACAATAGAGTCCAACTCCACACGCTGGCCACCGGTACCAATCACAACATCACCCTCGGCCTGAACCCGCAGCTGATGATTCCACAACACCCAAAGCCCAAACAGAGCGCTACCCGACATCATCACCCAACCAATGGTGCGCTGCTCACCGATCGATGCATCCGTACGCTCTTTGGGAATTTTCCGCGTGTAACCTGCTTGCTTCGCATGGCGCTCCCATTCAATGCGTAGGTAATGATTTAGCTCCTCATCGTGGGCTTTATGCGCGACTGCTTCAATCTTCCCAGACTCTACGAGCTTCGCTTCGATCGCAACAAATTCGGCATGCCGCTCAGCTTCGGCAGGCCAGACTACATAACCATCATACAAAAACCACGCAGCAATACCTGAGACCATAAACAACATAAACAGCATCCGGCGGCGCCATTCTTTTGAAATACGTGCATCTACTTTTTCCATACACTATAGATGTGTACAGTTGTAGCCCGCTCGCCAATCACTATTTACCAATTTGAAGCGTATACTCAGTATGCAGGACTTTAGCCAGCAACTCACTCAATACCCCAAAAATCTATATGCGGCTCATTCATGCCATGGCACATTGTCACTTGGCTTCTACAATAAAAACCTAAGGAGCCACCTAGAGATAGCACCTTGACTCGCACAGTTGCACAGTTACTGTGCTTTTATGAAAAATATCACATTAAAAGTAGATGATGCGACCTATCGAGAGGCTCGGATACGTGCTGCCAAGGAAGGCACATCGGTCAGCGCAATGGTACGTGACTTCTTAAACAACCTAAGGGCCTTGGATACAGTTAACGCAGTCGCTGAATCAGATCAATCCTACCATGCTTCGCCCGTGGATCCGCTAACATCCGATGATATTTATAACATCCGTAAGCTCGACAACGACACCCTCGCTCGCCTCAAAAATCGGGCAAGCAGGCATCGACGCTCGTTACAACAAGAAATAGAATCACTCCTCCTCGACGCGGCGCGAATGATTCCTGATGATGAGCACTCTGCGCTCAGCTCCAAATTAACACTTAAAACAGTTTCCTCAGGTAACCCGAAGGCCAAATGGGACCGCCAATCCATCTACGAAAATGACGGCCGCTGAATACTGCTTCATTGATACCAACGTGCTGCTGACAGCCTCGGATAAAGATCGGCCTAATCATACCGCAGCCGTTCATTTCCTAGAGTCAGGGTTGCGTGGCGAAAAGCGGCTGTTCACCAACGGCCAAGTCTTTCGAGAATACCTAGTTGTTGCCACTCGCCCAGTTGAAAATAATGGGTTTGGGCTCAGTCCAAATGATGCCCTAAGCAACCTTCATACCTTCAGTACCAGCATCCAGTTACTCAACGAAAGCCAAGCGGTTGCACAAAAACTGCACAAATTAGCCGCGGATTATCAACTGAAAGGGAAGCGCATACACGACGCCAACATAGTTGCAACGATGCAAGAAAATGGACTCACACATTTGAAAACCTACAATCAAAGCGACTTCACCGCCTTTGATTTTATTGAGTTTGCTTGAGCAACATGATCATTCCATTCGAAAATTATAATTCAGGCTCGGGTTCTATACTTTGCCACACCTTCAGGGTCAGCCGAAGGCAATGCAGTTTTAGCCTTGGATATACGCGCTTCTTAGTAAGTGATCTAATTGACCGTGATCGCTATAGGACTTTTCGGCTTGGCAGGCACACAACCAAAAATAAACAGTAAAAAAACAAGATAGAGAGTTCATTTGAATACGTTGCCATAAAATGACATTTTTAAACGACTGAGCCACAAATTCAAAGCTTGCATACATATCAAGATATGATGATATGTTGATATCTATTCTAATGAGTCACACATTTTCAGACCAGCCGCTGACCGCTAAAGGCCAGCTCCTCGCAGACCTCTTCGCTCAGCGCATCGTCTTTCTTGACGGCGCGATGGGCACTATGATCCAGCAATATAAGTTGGAAGAGAAAGACTTCCGCGACGCCTCGTTTGACGACGTCAAAGGCGACCTCAAGGGCAACAACGACCTACTCAGCATCACCCGCCCAGATATCATTGAGACCATCCACCGCCAATTTTTTGAAGCGGGGGCGGACATCATTGAGACCAACACCTTCTCAGGCACGACCATCGCACAGGCCGATTATGGCCTCGAGCACCGTGTGCGCGACATCAACATCGAATCGGCTAAGCTGGCCCGCAAAGTCGCTGATGCAGTCGCTGCCGAGCAAGGCCGCCCGACCTTCGTTGCCGGTGCCATCGGCCCGACGAACCGCACCTGCTCGCTCTCGCCGGATGTGAACCGCCCAGAATACCGCGCCACCAGCTACGACGAACTATACAAAGCCTACTACGAACAAGTCGAAGATCTTGTCGCGGGCGGCGTCGACCTGCTCCTGCCCGAAACGGTGTTTGATACCCTCAATCTCAAGGCCTGCTTGCACGCCATCGAGGACTTCTTTGATACGCAAGAAACGCGCCTACCGGTGATTGTCTCGGTGACTATTACCGATCAGTCCGGCCGCACGCTCTCCGGCCAGACCGTGGAAGCCTGCTGGAACTCGATCCGCCATGCCCGACCACTCTGCGTTGGCCTGAACTGTGCCCTCGGTGCGGACCTGATGCGACCATTCCTCGAGGAACTCTCGCGCGTGGCCGACACGTACGTGCACGTTTACCCAAATGCGGGTTTGCCTAACCCACTGGCAGACACCGGTTACGACGAAACCCCAGAACACACTGGGGGTGCCGTCGGTGGCTTTGCTCGCGATGGACTAGTCAATATGGTCGGTGGTTGCTGCGGCACCACGCCTGACCACATCGCCGCCGTAATCCAAGAGGTCTCACAATACGCACCGCGCCAGATCCCTACTGCGATCCCGGCACAGCGCCTCAGCGGGCTCGAGGCCTTTAATATCATCATCGACGAAACCCCGTTTGTGAATGTCGGCGAACGTTCCAACGTCACTGGCTCACCGCGATTCAAGAAGCTGATCAAAGCCGATGACTTTACCGGTGCGCTGGCGATCGTGCAGTCGCAGGTCGATAAAGGTGCGCAGATCATCGATATTAATTTCGACGAAGGGATGCTCGACGGCGAAGCCTGCATGACCCGCTTCCTCAACTTGGTCGCGTCTGAACCCGATATTTGCAAAGTGCCGATCATGATCGACAGCTCCAAATGGTCGGTGATCGAAGCAGGTCTGAAATGCGTCCAAGGGAAATGTATCGTCAACTCGATCAGCCTCAAGGGCGGCGAAGATGAATTCCGCGCGCAAGCTCGTAAAATCATGCGCTACGGCGCCGCGGTCATCGTCATGGCGTTTGATGAAAAAGGCCAAGCAGCGACCAAGGACGACAAGGTCGCAATCGCCGAGCGCTCCTTTAAAATTCTCACCGAAGAGGTGGGCATGGATCCGCAGGACATTATTTTTGACCTCAATATCCTCACCGTCGCTACCGGCATGGAGGAGCATAACAACTATGCAGTCGACTTTATCGAAGCAGTGGAGGAAGTCAAAAAACGCTGCCCTGGTGCCCGTACTAGCGGTGGCCTGTCCAATATTTCCTTCTCCTTCCGTGGTAACAATCCCGTGCGCGAAGCGATGCATGCAGCCTTCTTGCACCATGGCATCGCCAAGGGTCTCGACATGGCAATCGTCAACCCTGGCATGCTCATGGACTACAATGAGATCGACCCCGCCTTCAAAGGGCTAGTCGAAGACGTGTTGCTCAACCGCAATGATGACGCCACCGAGAAGCTGATTGATTTCGCCGAAGCAATTAAAAGCGGAGCCGTGACTCTAGGCAGCGGCACGCCAGAGGAACGTATTCACTCTGCCATGCTCGAAGGCATGAACCTGTTGCGTGAACTCTTCGAACGCGCCACCAAGGAAAACAATCCGGAAGTACTAGAAGCCTTTCTCAAGTCAGGCAGCGGCGCAGTGCCCGCTGCAGCGGAAAAAAAAACGACTGACGTAAAAGACGACTGGCGCAGCGGCACTGTCGAGGAGCGCCTCTCTCACTCGCTAGTTAAAGGTATCGTCGCGCACATAGACGCCGATACCGAAGAAGCTCGGCTCAAATATCCAAAACCGCTCAACGTCATCGAGGGTCCATTAATGGACGGCATGAAAGTCGTCGGCAAGCTGTTCGGCGATGGCGACATGTTCCTGCCTCAAGTGGTGAAAAGCGCCCGCGTGATGAAACGTGCGGTCGCACATCTGCTACCTTTTATGGAAGCGGAAAAGGCCGATACCAGCGCCAGTTCTTCGGCCGGTAAATTCCTCATCGCCACAGTCAAAGGCGACGTGCACGACATCGGTAAAAACATCGTCGGCGTCGTGCTCGCTTGTAATAATTACGAGGTCAAAGACCTTGGCGTGATGGTCTCTTGCGAAGACATTCTTAAAGCAGCTGAAGCATGGGGTGCCGATATCATCGGCCTCTCTGGCTTGATCACGCCCTCACTGGACGAGATGATTTTCAATGCCGACGAAATGACCAAGCGCGGCTTCACGCAACCACTGCTGATCGGCGGAGCCACCACCAGCAAGGCACACACCGCAATCAAAATTGCCCCACACTACGACCAGCCCGTTGTACGTGTCGGCGACGCTTCTCTAGTGACTGAAATCTGCAACAAGTTGCTCAACCCAGAGACCCGCAAAAGCTTTGCCGCTGAAGTCGAAGCAGACAATGTCAAGCAGCGCGAACGCTTCGCTGCCGCCAACTCTACTAAGGATCTTGTCCCGCTAGAAATAGCCCGTGAAAAACGCTTTTCATGCGACTGGGCGAACGCGGATCTAAAAGCACCGAACACCACTGGTGTGACTGTAAGTGATCATATTTCGCTCGAGGCTCTCGCCGAGTACTTCGACTACTCGCCACTCTTTTGGACCTGGGAGCTGAAGGGCGTATATCCAAAAATTCTCGACAGCAAAAAATACGGCGAACAGGCCAAGACCATCCTTAACGATGCGCAAGTTCTGCTCAAGCGCATCATTAAAGAAAAACGCTTCCGCGCCCGCAGCGCCGTCGGCCTCTGGCCAGCCAACTCGATTGGTGATGATATCGAAGTCTACGATCGCAACGGCGCAGTACTCGGCAAACTCCACACCCTGCGCCAACAAAAGAAAAAGACCAAAGGCGACACTTACTATGCGATGTCTGACTTCGTCGCGCCGAAAGAAAGCGGCCGTGTCGACGCCTGTGGCGCCTTCGTCGCATGTATCGACGGTGTCGATACATTTGCAAAAGAATTTGAAGACGCCCACGACGACTACAGCTCGATCATGGTCAAAGCTATTGGCGATCGCTTTGCTGAAGCCTTGGCTGAATATACCCACCAAAAAGTTCGCAAAGAACTTTGGGGCTACGCAGCGGATGAGGTGCTCACTAACGACGATCTGATCAAAGAAAAGTACCGCGGAATTCGTCCGGCAAGCGGCTACCCTGCGACCCCCGATCACACCGAAAAAGCCACGATCTGGGAACTGCTCGACGCCGAAGCCAACACGGGCGCCGCACTCACCGAGAACTTTGCAATGACCCCCGGCAGTTGCGTCAGTGGCCTTTACTTCGGCCACCCTGATGCGAAATACACTTTAGTGGGCCCGCTGAACAAAGATCAGTTTGAGGATTATTCTGTACGTAAAGCACAGAGCCTTGAAACAACTGAACGCTGGCTCGCTCCGAACCGCGGGTACTAGCCTCTAGAGCTGTCGATTACCTCGGCAGTTAACATGCTCACAGTGCATACAACGTATCCTATTTTTAACTACAAAATAAGATCCGCCTATTTGGAACAGCTCTTGTTGCGAGTGTTTGCTAAGTGATTACAAACTTTCCAGAATTCGCTGCGTCTCATCACGCTTTTCAGTCGTCTCTGTCAGTTGCTTACGCGCGCCTTCGACAATATTAGCGGGCGCACTGTCGACAAATTTCTTGTTCTTCAACTTGCCCTCTCCGGCAGCAACAAGCTTGTTTAATTTTTCCAGCTCTTTGCTCAGCCGTGCTTTTTCGGCGTCGACATCGATACTACTGCTGAGATCCAGATACAGCGAGCCAAGCGGAGTGACGACCGCCGGTAAGCCATCTGCCGACTGTGCGCCGAGGGCTTCAAGCTTGCCAAGACCCGCTAGCGTTTTGATTAACCCGGCATTATCGCTGATCACTTTGGCCGGACCACCTTCGGCACCGAAAAAGACTTCGACGTCGCGTTTATTGGCTAAGTTGTATTGCGCTTTCAATGCACGTGCCTGCGAGATTAACTCCTGCAGGTTAACTACCCGCTCGACCGCACTGGCATCGACTGACACCTGCTGGTTCAACTCGTCTGCGGTTGTCAGCTTAGTGTTTTGGATAAAGGCCACGGACGCATCATAACCAAGCCCCTTCCAGAGTTCTTCAGTGATATGCGGCATGATCGGGTTGGCGAGCTGCAGCACTTGGCGTATCACCAGATCCTGAATGGCGAGGCAGTTATCACGCAACGCTGCGTCCCCTTTCAGCTTGCCCTTGGATGCTTCGACGTACCAGTCACAAAAATCACCCCAAAAGAAGGCATAGATTTGGTGTGTCAGCGGCGCGATTTCGAAATTCGCAAAACACTTTTCGAGCTCTGCCGTGAGGTGGGTCAAGCGACCAACAATCCAATGATCATAGTCATCAAACAGGCTGGTATCAATACGAGCAAGAATTGTAGCCAGGCTCGAGTTGTCCGCCATCGGCCCAGACATTTGACGAAAGCGCACCGCATTCCAGAGCTTATTGCAGAAATTGCGGCCGATTTGGATACGCTCTTCCGAGAAGAGAATATCAGAGCCAGACGGTGCGATATCACAAATACCAAAACGCAGACCATCCGCTCCGTATTTAGTGATCAAGTCTAGCGGATCAGGAGAATTACCGAGCGACTTGGACATCTTACGCCCCTTTTCATCGCGAATCAGGCCATGGATAAAGATGTTCTTAAATGGGATGCGCTTGGCGATCTCTTCATCTGACAACTCCTGCTGGTCGTCGCCATAGAGTTCGAGCCCCGCCATAATCATACGCGCAACCCAGAAGAAAATAATGTCAAATCCAGTGACCAACGTCGACGTTGGGTACCAATAATCGAGCTCCTTTTGCTGCGCCGCATCCGGGTTGGGCCAGCCCAAGTTGGCCATTGGCCAGAGGTAGGAAGATGCCCAGGTATCGAGCACATCTTCTTCCTGCTCCCAGTTTTCAGGGTCGGCAGGGCCCGCTACTGAGACATGCACATGCTCAGGATTCTCAAAGTCGAGCTCCGCGCGCGGCAGACCCTTCTTATACCAAACCGGGATACGATGCCCCCACCATAGCTGGCGGCTGATGCACCAATCCTGAATACCATTAAGCCAGTGCAGATAGGTCTTCTTCCAACGATCCGGATGAAACTTGATGGTACCATTCTCAACCGCCCGCTTGGCTTCTTCGACCTTCGGGTATTTAAGGAACCATTGCTCGGAAAGGCGCGGCTCAATCGGCACATCGCCACGCTCGGAGAAGCCGACGGTGTTTGCGTACGGTTCACGATCAATGAGCAGCCCCATCTCTTCGAGCTTTGCCGCAGCCACTTTACGCGCCTTAAAACGATCCATGCCATCGAACTCCTGACCGGCCAAGTGATTGAGCTTACCCTCCTGGTCGATCACTTCAATTACCTCCAGATGATGACGTTGGCCGATCTCGAAGTCATTCTTATCGTGCGCGGGCGTTACTTTGAGGCAACCAGTGCCGAATTCGCGGTCCACATACGTATCACCGATAATCGGGATTTCTGCCTTCGGAAAAGGCCGCCATACCGTTTTACCGATCAAGTGTTTATATCGCTCGTCGTCTGGATGTACCGCAACCGCGCTGTCGCCCATCAGTGTCTCGGGACGCGTGGTCGAAATTTCAAGATGGGTGCGCTCACCATCGGCTTCGACCAGCTCATAGCGCATCTTATAGAACAAGCCGTTTTGCGGCTTCATGTTCACCTCTTCATCTGAAATTGCAGTATGCGTGGCTGGGCACCAGTTCACCATGCGTTTACCGCGGTAGATATAGCCGCGCTTGTAAAAGGAGACAAATGCCTCGAGCACCGCTTTCGAGTAGCCCTCATCGAGTGTAAAGCTAGTGCGATCCCAGTCGCAGGACGCACCCAACTTTTGCAACTGATTCAAAATGACGCCGCCCGACTGTTCGCGGAACTCCCATACCTTTTCTAAAAAACCTTCACGGCCGAGATCATATTTGCTCTCCCCGGTGGCTTCGCGGAGTTGCTTTTCCACCTTAGTCTGTGTCGCTATACCAGCATGGTCGGTGCCCGGCTGCCAGAGCACTGCCTTACCTTCTAGGCGAGCGCGACGCACAAAGATATCCTGCAAAGTGTTATCTAGCACGTGTCCCATGTGCAGCATCCCTGTCACATTCGGTGGCGGGATCATAATCGCATAGGGCTCTTTGACTGGATCAGCGACTCCCTTGAAGCATCCAGCTTCCAGCCAGTTAGCATACCAGCGTTGTTCGACTTCTTTAGGTTCGTAGGCTTTTGCGATCTCGGACATGTCAGGAAAAAATTTAAAAATGGAGGCAAAGGCTGTGTGCCTTGCGCAGTGTTTCAAGCTATTAAAGTAGGCAGACAATCAAGAGTCCTTAAATTCGCGACTGCCTGCAAACTACCGCAGCAATATAACTCTCCTTCGCTAAAGGTCTGATTCCGCTTGAATCGCAGCGGCGGAAAAAGGCGCATCATCATTTACCGAGGAAATACCACTCTGAGCAAAATGGGGCGGCTATTCTGTTGGGGAGGGTCGACCTCCGTGTCGACCACGGACACTTTGGAAATCACATGGCAATACGGAATGCTCAAAGAGCGGACGACACGGAGATCGACCCTCCCAAGAACAGCAAGCAACTCCATCGCCCCCAACGTAGATCAATGCCTTCCCCGCTCATCGAGGATGAGCAGTAAAAAAGCCCGCACGAACCTTTAATAGTAATGTTCCAGCAGATTTCGCGATTATATTGTTATGACCGACACAAAACATAAAACATTCATCATTGGTGGCATCAGCGGCGGCATCGGCGAAACCTTGGCTCATCAGTGGAGCGCAGAGGGCCATCAAGTCATCGGGTTCGCCCGCGATACTGAAAAATTGCAGGCACTCTCCGAGCGGCTACCGAATGCCGAACTGCATGGTTGCGACAGTACCGACCCCGCCGCACTGAATGCACTTTTTCAGCAAATTAGCGATACCCACGGTCAAATCGATGCGTATGTGCATGCCATCGGCTCCATTTTGATCAAGCCAGCTCACTCGACATCCGATGATGACTGGGCGAGCACTCTCCAAGCCAACCTAAGCAGCGCATTTTATGCGCTTCGCGCTGCCACCAAGCATATGGCAAAACAACGCCACGGTAGCTGCCTCTTTTTCAGCTCAGTGGCGGCTCAAATAGGAATTCCAAACCACGAAGCCATCGCCGCCGCCAAAGGCGGCATTGAAGCGATGGTGCGCTCTGCCGCGGCTACCTACGCACAGCGCGGGCTACGCATTAACGCCATCGCCCCCAGCCTCACGGATACTCCGCTGGCACGACCCATGACCCAACATCCAAAGATGTTGCAGGCCTCCAAACAAATGCACCCACTCGGCGATATTAATCAACCCGAAGAAATCGCCAGCCTCGCTCAATGGCTTACTTCAGATGCTGCGCGGCTCGTCACCGGACAAGTTTTTGCAGTCGACGGTGGCCTCTCAAAAATCGCGCCCAAACCAAAACTCTAGTTCCGTGTGGCCTGGCGCATGCTGTGTTGCGCAAACAATACCGCACGAAAACGGCCAATCTGCTACATTGTATGCAGCCAACGATGAGCCCAATTAGGGCCAAGAACTGAAATCAGCTATCCTACTAAGCGAGTCGTTGCATCAGCCCGTGCGAGGGAAACCCTCAATTTACTTGTCATCGAAGGGATTTATGCAAATTTCGTGGCTTCGCTATTATGGCTAATACCAAGAAAAAATCTGCAACGTCGACTAAGAAGCCTAAAAACTTCTTGGCTGCACCGATCAACAAGACGCTTTCCAAAGAAGAAAAGCTCGACCTCTACCGCACCATTGTAGGGATTCGACGCTTCGAGGAACGCTCACTACGCGCCTACAACCAAGGTAAAATTGGGGGCTTCCTCCACCTATACATTGGCCAGGAAGCAGTCGCCTCAGGCATCGTCTCGCTGATGGAAGAGCACGACCACATCATCACCGCGTATCGCGACCACGGCCACGCACTGGCCGTCGGTATGACGATGAATGAATGTATGGCGGAAATGTATGGCAAATACACCGGGTGCTCCAAAGGCAAAGGTGGCTCGATGCACTTTTTCGCACCAGACAAAAACTATTGGGGCGGACACGGAATCGTCGCCGGGCAAACGCCACTCGGCGCTGGCCTCGCATTCGCACTCAAGTACAAGGGCCTCAAGGGCTGCGCACTCGCCTTCCTTGGCGATGGTGCGGTCAACCAAGGCTCCTTCATGGAAACACTCAACTTGGTCTCTCTTTGGAACATCCCTGTGGTCTTCGTGATCGAAAACAACGGTTACTCGATGGGCACCAGCCTCAAGCGCTCCTCTGCAGAAGAGAACCTCGCGCACCGTGCGGACGGGTTCGACATCGAATGGGAAGTCTGCGATGGCCACGACGTCTTCGAAGTACGCGAAGTCGCCAATCGCGCGATGAAACGTGCCCGTGAGGAATCGAAACCCTTCTTACTTGAGATTCGCACTTATCGCTACCGCGGCCACTCAGTCGCCGATGCGAATCATGAAAAATACCGCACAAAGGAAGAGATCGAAGAATACAAGCGCACTAAAGATCCGGTAAATTTAATTAAATCCCAACTACTTGCCGATGGTACCCTGACCGAGGATCTCGCCAAGAAGATCGATCAGGAAAAGAAGGACGAAGCCGAAGCTTCAGCAAAATTCGCGGAAGAGAGCCCGTATGCTCCGCGCGAAGAAATCCAAACCGATGTCTACTGGGAAGTGGATAACGACGCCGATAACAAGCTGAAGGGAACTTACTTCTTTAACGACTAAACAACCATTACGAATTAGGGCTTAGGAATTTCGCCATTAGGCTTCTGACTCCTCGCTGCTAACTTCTAACTCCTTTAAATACAATGCCACTCATCACTTACCGCGAAGCTATTAAGCAAGCACTCGACGAAGAGATCCAACGCGACGAAAACGTCTGCATCATGGGCGAAGAAGTCGCCCAATACAATGGTGCCTACAAAGTCACTGAAGGTCTCTGGGAAAAACACGGCGACAAACGTCTGATTGACACACCCATCTCCGAAGCCGCCTTCTCTGGTATGGCAATCGGCGCATCCATGCTCGGCATCCGCCCAGTTGTGGAGATGATGTTTATGTCCTTCAGCTATGTTGCGATCGATCAACTCTTCAACAATGCATCCTTCTGCCGCTACATGTCTGGCGGTTTGATGAATGTACCTATCGTTGTGCGGGGCCCAGCGAATGGCGGCACGAACGTCGGCGCAACCCACTCGCACACACCAGAAAACATGGTGGCCAATCATCCAGGTCTTAAAGTGGTCTGCCCATCCAACGCTTACGACGCTAAGGGACTCATGAAAGCAGCCATCCGCGATAACGACCCCGTCTTCGTCATGGAAAACACGCTACTCTACGGAGAAAAGTGGGAGGTCCCGGAAGAAGAGTACATCGTTGAGCTCGGCGTCGCGAATATCCTCAAGGAGGGCACCGACCTGACCATCGTTTCTCATGGTCGCTGCGCCATGCTCTCGCTTGAAGCTGCTAAGACGCTCGAAGAGACACACGGTATCAGTGTCGAAGTTGTCGACCTGCGCTCCATTCGTCCGCTTGACGAGGAGACCATTCTAAACTCCGTCAAAAAGACCGGTCGTGCCCTGCTCGTCGAAGAAAACAAGCCGTATTGCGGTGTCGACGCACAGATCTCGCACCTGATCCAGCTCAAGGCTTTTGACTATCTCGACGCACCCGTCCATCGCGTATCCGCAATCGACGCGCCGCAAATCTACGCGAAGCCGCTCGAAGACTGGCAAATTCCGAATCAAGAACGTATCATCGCAGGCGCGTTGAAAATCTTCGGTTAATCACTCCTTTTCTCCTCTCACACTTTACCTCTCACTTTTTAAGATATGGCTACACTCATTGATATGCCCAAGCTCAGCGACACTATGACGGTGGGCACACTTGTCCGTTGGCTTAAAAACGAAGGCGATGCCGTCGCCAATGGCGACATGATCGCTGAAGTCGAAACTGACAAAGCAACTATGGAAGTCGAATGCTTCGACGATGGCGTGCTCATCAAACAGTACTGCGGTGAAGGTGCCGAGGTCGCTGTAGGTGATCCTATCGCTGCCGTGGGTGAAGCGGATGAAGAAGCGCCCGCAGGCACGAGTTCAGCTCCAGCAGCCGCACCTGAAGCACCAGCCGCACCAGAGCCTGTTGCCGAA
>JAURBE010000039.1 GCA_030829145.1 Verrucomicrobiota bacterium
TTGTCGTGTAAAGGGCTATTTTAATAAATTTCATTATGCGGCTAGGCGCTCGGATTTTAGTGGTGCCTGCGGTCTTTTACTTTCCGATAGTAATGTAGCTGATTGGGTCATTGCTGCTTTTTTAGTGCGTGGCTGGTGGGTCTTTTTACTCGATTCATACTTTTTACGCTTTTCCTTCGAGGCTGGATGAGCGAGAAGTGTGCGTATGCCTTGGTATCTTTACCACGCCTTGAAACAGCTCTTTCCTTCGGGGCGCTTCTTTTCCTTCTTCTCACTGATGTCGATCGTGGGCGTCATGCTTGGTGTCTGTGTGTTGGTGATTGTGCAGAGTGTGATGAATGGTTTTGGCGAGGGTATTCGCTCGCGCTTGGTCGAGACACAGGGCGATATTCGAATTCGCTCCAATGAGGTGATTTACGATTGGCAGGCGCAGTCAAATTTGTTGGCCGAGCAGGACGCAGTGGTAGGAGTGGCCCCGTTTGCGGAAGGTGTGGTGATGTTGCAGCATCAGAATCGGCCGCAATTTCCAATGATCCGCGGGATTGACCCAGTTGCTGAAGAGGCGGTGATTCCACTACAGAAGTTTTTAACTTTTGGTGATTTAGATGCGTTTGATGATGACGGTGTCTTTCTGGGCGAGGGGCTGGCGCGCACTTTAAAAGCCGGCCCAGGCTCAGTAGTGGAGGTGTTTACGCCGTTAATGTTGGAGCGCTTGAAGCAGGACGAGATGCTGTTACCGCGTGAGTTTAAGGTCATAGGCTTATTCCGTACCGGTTCTCCGCAGGTGGATGGTAATACGATGATTTCGACGCTGCGGGTAATGCAGGAGCTGTATGGTTTGGAAGAGGGTGCGCATGGATTGGTACTGAAACTTCGGCCAGGAGTGTCGGCGGATCGTTATGCGGATGAGTTGGAGGCGGAGTTATTACGCCCAGGGTTGAACGCGGTGAGTTGGATGGATTCTAATCGGGAATTTTTGTTTGTGATTGAGCAGGAGAAGCGAGTGATCTCGTTCATCATCATTTTTATTATCTTGGTAGCGTCGTTTTCGATCGCGATTGCGCTCATGATGGCAGTGCTGCGCAAAACACGCGAAATCGGCTTATTGGTGGCGATGGGCGGGCGGCCGCATCAGGTCGCTTATAGTTTTTGTTTTCAAGGCTTTGTGATCGGCACGATCGGCACTGCGGTCGGGATCGGGTTGGCGATCGTGTGTTTACATTATCGTAGTCAGATCTTGGCGGGCTATGCGTGGTTAACCAATTCACAGGTCAATTTTCTAGGGCAGTATGATGTGTATGAGATCCCAGTGCATTACTTGATGTCTGACTTTGTGGTCGTGACTTTTTTCGCGGTGATTATTTCGACGTTGGCGGGTTTGTTGCCAGCGTTACGAGCCGCTCGATTGAAACCTGCTGATGCATTGCGTAGTGAATAGTTCAAACGATATCATTCTAAAAGCAAAAGCGCTGGGTAAGTCATTCCCCAGTCCTGATGGTGAGATCCCAGTGCTCAAGGGCGTTGATTTCGCGCTGCGCCGTGGCGAGAGTGTGAGTATTCGGGGCGAGTCTGGCAGTGGTAAGTCGACTCTGCTCAATGTTTTATCGGGTTTGGAGACGACGGATACGGGGACGTTGTATTGGGATAGTCAGCAAGTCTCGGGACGTTCGCTTTCTTGGTTGGCCGCACGCAGGACGGGTTACATAGGTTTTGTGTTTCAGTCGTATTATTTGGCACCTGAGCTCAATGCGTTGGAAAATGTGCTACTCGGTGCCCGTATCGCGGGCCGTATCGACAGTACGGTGACCGATCGTGCAGTCGCTTTGTTGAAGCGTGTGGGCATGGGACATCGGATTCGGCATAGCTCCACCAAGCTTTCCGGTGGCGAGCGCCAGCGTGTCGCGGTAGCGCGGGCGCTGATTAATGATCCACCGCTAGTATTGGCCGATGAGCCGACTGGTAATCTCGACGAGTCGACCGGTCTGGCGGTGATGGATTTACTACTGGAGCTTGCGGGCGAAGCGGCGAAGAGCCTCGTATTGGTGACACATAATCCCAAATTTGCCCAGCGCACGCAGCGTGAGTTGACACTCCATTTAGGACAATTTAGCTAACCAATAATGGATTATCTCAAATTACGTGTCGGGTTTATTGGTGCAGGTGCCAATACGCGACAGATGCACATTCCAGGGTTTCAGAAAATCGAGAATGTTGAACTGGCGGTGGTGGCGAATCGCTCTTTGGCATCGGCCGCCGAGGTCGCGCGCAAAGATGGAATTAAACGTGCGGTAGCAACGTGGCAGGAGGTAATTGAGGATCCCACCGTGGATGCGATTTGTGTCGGGACTTGGCCTAATATGCATGCTGAGCTAACGATTGCTGCACTTGAGCGTGGTAAGCATGTATTGTGTGAGGCGCGTATGGCTAGTAATTTGGCCGAGGCTCAACGCATGCAGCAAGTCGCTCAGGCGTATCCTCAGTTGGTCGCGCAGCTTGTGCCTGCACCGTTTTCGTTGGATTTTGATGCAACGATTCGAGAGTTGATCGCGGCAAATAAATTGGGCGACTTACTCGAAGTTCGAGTGGTGCATACTGGAGGTCAGTCGGCGAGTCAGGACTCGCCGATGTCATGGCGGCAGGACCGTAGCCGAAGCGGTAATAATATTCTGACCATGGGCATTATGCACGAGATGGTACAGCGCTGGATCGACGACGAGCCAGAGTGGTTGATTGCGGATGGTGTGATCTTCCAAACATCCCGCTATTACCCAGATTCTGATACTGAAGCGGAGGTGACGATCCCTGATAGTTTGAGTGTGCTCGGTCGTTTTGCAGGCAGCGGCGCGCGCTTGGCTTATCACTTTAGTGGCGTCGAGTCTGGTAAGCCGCGGATGGAGTTTCGCCTAAATGGCTCACGCGGAGCCTTGCGCTTTGACGCCTTTCAAAAGCAGTTGTTTTACAGTCAGGCTGGTTCCACCGACGAAAAGAAGATTATGCTTTCGCAGGGTCAGAATCGTGGCTGGCAGGTCGAGGCTGATTTTGTACGCTCGATCCGTGAGCACTCGCCAGTGGAGTTGACTTCGTTTGATCAGGGGGTGCGCTACATGGCTTTCACTGAGATGGTGGCGGAGTCCTTGGCAA
This sequence comes from Verrucomicrobiota bacterium, assembly GCA_030829145.1. Lineage (GTDB taxonomy): Bacteria > Verrucomicrobiota > Verrucomicrobiia > Opitutales > Coraliomargaritaceae > Lentimonas. The sequence goes on from JAURBE010000039.1 coordinate 3,142, forward strand.
ATGCATCCGCACGCATTCCTAATAAGTGATTTTAGCACTGGTCTGAGCGGTAGTTTCGGTCCCGATGCTGCACTGGGTTTAATTTGCGATCAGTCCGAATAAGTGCTGGTTTTTCTTATTAGCAAATGGCATAGAAATGGCTACACTTTCAAAACCGATATAAATTACTCTCCCGACATGGCCGACCGACAAATTCTAAGCACTTACGAAAAGGCACTCGCCCTTAATTTGGACGAGACGAAATACGGCGTCTTTGCTGAGATCGGAGCCGGCCAGGAGACTGCAAATTGGTTTTTCCGAGTGTCTGCGAGCGCAGGCACTGTGGCAAAGTCAATTTCGGCATATGATATGACGATGAGTGATGCGCTGTATGGTAAAGCTGATCGCTATGTCTCGCAATCGCGCCTGCATTCGATGCTTGAATATGAGTACGACTTGTTGGACAAACGCCTTGGTCCGGAGCGTGGCGATACGACAACGTTTTTTTCTTTTTGTAATACGGTGCGCGCGCGCGGCTATAATGACACGGCCGAGTGCCATGGTTGGTTGGGAGTACGTTTTCAGCTGAAGCCGAATACCGAACCGTGTGAGATTATGCTACATTTGCGGCTGCTGGATGAGACCAATCCGGACCAGATGGATGCGTTGGGTAAAGTGGGAGTCAATTTGATTCATGCCGCTTTCAATTACCGCGAGAATTTACAGTATTTCGTCGAGTCTTTGGCTGACGGCTTGTCGCAAGAGCGTGTCGAAGTCGATATGCTGCGCTTTAGGGGTGAGGGATTTCGCTATGTGGATAATCGCTTATGTGCATTGCAACTCGTGCAGAGCGGCCTGACAGATGCAGCCATGTTTGACAAAGACGGAGAGGTGGTACCAGCTGCGGATACCTTGTACAAACGTCCGATTTTACTACTCCGTGGTAGTTTTAATCCGGTGCTGAAGTTACACCTGGATATGATTCGTCAGTCCGGTGCGGTGTTCTCGGATGTGATGACTGATGCGCAGCAGGAGCGTGCGATTGAAGTCTGCGAGATCAGTATGAATAATTTATTGCGCGACGGTTCGGTGGATCACGGTGATTTCATCGACCGCGCGGATGCGTTACAGTCGCTTGGTAAGACCGTACTGATTTCCCGCAGTGCCGAATTTCACCGTATCGCGACTTATTTGAGCCGTTATACTGCCGAGCCCATTGCAATTATTTTAAGTATTGGGCTGTTGAATGAGCTGTTCAAAGAGAAGTGGTCGGTCAATTTGGCGGGTGGTATCTTAGAGTCTTTTGGCCGCTTGTTTAAGAATCGTGTACAACTGTTTGTCTATCCATGGCACAATACAAAGAGTATGGAGTTGGTGACGGTTGAGAATTTCAAGACCCCTGAAAACTGGCAGTATTTTTATCAGCACCTGTTGCAGAATCAGCGCATTCGACCCGTCGGGGTCGGCGATCCGAGTTTACTGGCAATGACGAGCCGCAAGACGATGAAGCTGATCGAGTCGGGCGGCTCAGAGTGGGAGCAATGGGTACCAGAGGAAGCGCATGCGATGGTGCGCCGCATGCAGGCAGGTAGTTGATTTGAGATTGCAGTCAGTGAAACGGATGATAGCACTTAAGTCGTCTACTAAACTACCAGTCTACCAAACCACTAAGCTGATGAAACTGCCATTAATGACATTGGCAGGTCTGTGCACACTCAGCACGCTGCCTGTTTCTGCCGCATTGAATATTAATTATAATTTTGATGCGTCCGTCAATATCGATGCCCAAGCCGCTGCGATTCGCGCCGCCAGCGTATGGGAAAATGCACTGAATGATAGTGTCACTGTCACGGTAGATTTTGGTTTTTCGAGTCTGGGCGCGACGACTTTGGGCAGCACATCTGCGGTCCAGCTCGCCGCTGGATTTGATACCATACGTAATCGGATGGTGATTGATAATGCGTTCGAGAGCGCGCCAGATGCGATTGTAAATTATTTACCCACTGCTGCGACGGCATCTTTTTCAGCCTTAACGAATTATGGCGGTAATCCAATCTCGTATGGCTTGTCCGGTAATATAAGCGCCAGTAAAGCGAATTTGAAAAGTATCGGTTTCACAGGACTCGATACTCAATTTGGGGCGTCGGACGGTGCGTTTAATTTCAGCACTGATTTCAACTTTGATTTTGATAACAGCGATGGAGTCTCCACCGGTAGTTACGACTTCGAAAGCGTGGTGCTACATGAGATCGCTCATTTACTCGGTTTCATCAGTGTTGTGGATCAAATCGATGCGCGCCTCGCCGCGGGTGAGACTTCGATTCTAGGGATATCTCCAACCGCGCTCGACTTATATCGGTTTGATAGTGAGAATCTGCCTACTAACGATGCTGAGTTTACAGCATTTGCCCGCGATTTAAGTACTGAAGACAGTGCTTCGCTGAGTAACGTGAGTATCGCGTATGCGATGGAGACAGGCGTGCAGACGGGCAGCGGTCAGCAAGCTTCACATTTTAAAGACAATAGTGACTTAGGTACTTTGGATCCGACTCTGGCGCCCGGAGAAATTGCCGCTTTGAGCACAGCAGATTTACTGGCACTCGACTTGATCGGTTGGGATGTTGACAGCTTGCTATTGCAAGTGCCAGAGCCGCGCGCCTGTGGAGTGATTGCGGCCAGTTTGGCATTTCTATGCGTCATCCTACGTCGCCCATGTCGTTAGTTGCGTAGGAGGTGGCGAGGGCAGTCTTTATACATCGCCACTTTAAAAACTACGTTGTATTTATAACGCGAATTCTGTGAAAGGCTTGAAGTCTGTCCTAAGGGTGGCACAACACAGTGATGGCCATTGTCTGGAGTCAAACAATCGAATCGAATCATTATGAGGTGCGTTCTGCAGGTGCGACGCTCCGCCTGTATCGAAATGGAGTGAATCATTCGCAATGGAATCCGAATCGCCCGCTCGCTGGCTGTATCTGGGATTTGATCGCGCTGCCTGCCCTGTATTGCCCCAAGGGAAGTATTGAGAGTGTGTTGATGCTAGGCTTTGGCGCCGGTACAGTCGCTCGCAAGTTGCGTGAATTAGTCGAGCCTAAGCAGATTGTGGGCATCGAGTTGGATCCGATACACTTAAGTATAGCAGAGGGTTTTTTTGATTGCGGCGAAGGCTGCGAACTCGTGGCTGCAGATGCAGTTGAGTGGGTGCGTGAGGAGGGCGCTGAATCGGATCCGGTGACCTTTGATATGATCATTGATGATCTGTATGCCGAAGAAGCGGAGATGGCGGTGCGCTGTGCCCCGCTCGATTTGGAGTGGTGCCGGAATCTCGCGAAATTAGTCAACCCTGGTGGACTACTGGTATTTAATTTAATCGAGCCGCGTAAAGTACCACACCTGCCGCTATTGACGGATGCAACGTTGCGTGCGCAATTCCCCTATGCAAAGCTGTTTCGCATGGACGGCTATGAAAACCGTATTGTCGCTTTCAGTGGCACGCCTCTAGACCGGCATGTCTATCAGGATCAGCTGCGCGAAGCGTATCGACGTTTTCCGCGATGTCGCGGATCTGCAAAGCGCTACATCGCATCGACGCCACGAGCGGCGCGCGGGTAGGCAGTTCGGGTAGGGCTATGTGAAGTAAAAATTGATCGATGGTACGTTAGCGATGCGGATCAATTGAATTGTTTGATGCTTTGAGCAATCGTATTCCGAGTCAGCGGAACTGTTGTTGTTCAGGCATGTAGTCGTAGCCAGCTGCTTGCAGACGTTCGGTCAGAATCCTTGGATCGATGTCGTAGGTCTTGCAGAGGTCATGCAGTGATTCGCAATGGTTGCGCAGTGCGGTGTTGACGACGCCGACTAATAAGTGCGGGTCCATTGTCTGGTAGGTGCTTAAATCCATCGGGTCAGTTTGTATAAAGCATTGATTTTTAGCATGGCTCCGTTCTTGCGCAAATTTAAATAGGGTTCATGGTTTCGATCATAAAGTTATGACCGACACCCGTGCAGACTCAACATCTCTTCTATCCGTTTGTGATCTCAAGGTACATTTCCCAATTAAGGGTGGTGTGCTACAGCGCACAGTCGATCACGTGAAAGCGGTCGATGGGGTATCATTTGAGGTGCCGCGTGGCAAGACGGTGGGGCTCGTGGGTGAGAGCGGCAGCGGTAAGACAACTACGGGGCGGGCGATCGCGCGCTTGGTGTCCATCACTGCCGGTAGCATTTATTACGAAGGGCAGGATCTGGCGCATTTGTCGCGTCGGGATTTTTTTGCATATCGCAAGAAGATCCAGGTGATCTTTCAGGATCCGTTTGGATCGCTGAATCCGAGAATGACCATTTATAGTATCATTGCCGAGTCGCTGGACATCCATTTCAAAGAATGGTCGAAGGCGCAAAAAATTGCGCGGGTAGCGGATCTGTTGGAAAAAGTCGGTTTGAGCGCCGATTGTATGCAACGCTATCCACACCAATTCAGCGGCGGACAACGCCAACGCATCGGCATTGCGCGTGCGCTTGCGGTGGAGCCCGAGTTTATTATCTGTGACGAGCCGGTCAGTGCCTTGGATGTCTCGGTGCAGGCGCAGATCGTCAATCTTTTGCAAGACCTGCAGGCGGAGTTGGGGCTAACCTATTTGTTCATCGCACATGACTTAGCAGTGGTGGAGCATATTAGCGATGAGGTGTTGGTGATGACTCAGGGGAAAATCGTCGAACAGGCGACTGCGGACGCCATCTATAACAACCCGCAGCATCCGTATACCAAGCGCTTGCTGGAGGCAGTTCCAAGTTTATAGCCTAGTTATTTACAGGAGTCCAAGACTTCGGCAAAGCCCACATCGGCACAGCGGCCGAAATGCGGGTTGCTGCGCAGGCCACGTGCCGCGGAGACAGCAGGTGAGTTGAGACCACAGAGGAAGCGGGCCTGCTGGCGTGGGCGTGCCAGCGCCTGACGATGGTTTTCAACTAATGCGGGGAATTGGCTCAGGTCGTAGTTTTCGATTGAGGTCTGTTGGCGAGTCGGGAGTTGGGCTGGTGGATCACCGAGGCAGATTCCGCAATGTCCGCATGGTTGAATCGGTTCGCCAAAGTAGTCGAGTAGTTTCGAAGTCAGACAGCTTTCACTGCGAGCGTAATTGAGCATGGACTCGATACGGCTGATCTCCATCGCTTCGTGCTGGCTAAAAGTGTCTTGTAGTTCACGACAAAGTACAGGCAGATCGACTGTTTGCTGCAGGCGCCGGAAACGTTGTCGATAGCCGGCAAGTTGTAAGTCAATCAGGCCTTTGTCCTGCAAACTATCAAGGGCGCGTAGGATTACACTGCGCGCTTGTCCCGTGTGCGAGATAGCTTGGTCGATGTCGAGGCTGATCCATTTACGTGCCTTGCTGCAACAGGTAAAGATTTCACGGATAAACGTGGCTTGCCTCTGCGGATATTGGGCGAGGATCGCCTCGCTACTTTGCCTTTGGGCGAAGCGAATACTGCCATAGTAATGACCCTCCGAGCGGATGATGCCTCTGAGCTCTAGACGTGTCAGCAGGGTATTGACTACTAGTTGGCGAATATCGTGCCGCCGTGAAAGGTCAGTGACGGCGATGTCGATTTCCTCATCAGCGCCGAGCAGTTCAGCCACCAGCGAGGAAATACTTTCGGGGTCGGGCGTGTCGCCATACACAAAATTTTCCAGCGTCGTGCAGTCATCGCTACAGGCTAACAGCTCGCAGATCGAGGGCTGCCCATCGCGGCCAGCGCGGCCGATTTCCTGCATATAGCTCTCGTAGCCTTTCGCCATGTGGTAATGATAGACATAGCGGATGTTCGACTTGTCGACGCCCATACCAAACGCGATGGTCGCGCAAATGATTGGCACAGTGCCCTTCATAAAGGCTTCTTGAGTTGCGACCCGTTGCTCAGATCGCATTCCGGCATGATAGGCTTGCGCATCGAAGCCTGCTTTAACCAGACGTTCAGCGACTGCTTCCGCATCACGCTGCAAGCTCACATAGATGATGGTCGCTCCTGGGGGTCGTGCATGCAGGCGTTGTTCAAGTAGAGCAGGCCGCTCGGCAGCGCTGCACGCGCTGACACGTAGTTCCAGATTCGGCCGATGGAAGCCAGTGTTGACCACGTCGCCTTTGGCTATGTCAAAGGCCTGTGCCATGTCGTCGGACACCTGTGGGGTAGCTGTGGCAGTGAGCGCTAACACGCGTTCGACCTGTAGCGCTTTCGCGGCGTCGGCGAGTTTTAGGTAGTCGGGCCGAAAGTTGTGGCCCCATGAGGAGATACAGTGTGCCTCGTCCACCGCTAGCAAGCTGATACGCTGGCCGTGAATTAGATTAAGGAAGCGTTCATTACCAAGCCGCTCTGGTGCGACGAAGAGCAACTTTAACTGTCCACCGCGAATGTCTTGAGTGACGCGGCGGTAGCTGGCCTCGTCGAGGCTGGAGTCGAGTCGCTCGGCGGCAATACCAAGTCCCTGCAGACTGTCGATCTGATCTTTCATCAATGCTAAGAGCGGAGAGACCACTAATGTTAAGCCAGGTAGTAATAATGCTGGCAATTGATAGCACAGACTTTTGCCCGAGCCAGTCGGAAAGATTGCGCTGGCACTGCGCCCTTCGAGTAGCGTCTGAATCACCTGCTCTTGACCCGGACGAAAAGCATCAAACCCGAAATGAGATTTAAGCAGAGCAAGTGGGGCGATGGGGGTGGTCATGGTGCGAGAAGAGCCGAAATCCATTCTGATGTCATGTCTAAATAGTGGTAGATCTCGAGTTGTCACGCATGGCATACGTATGGTTCATCGTCGATTAGCGGGGCAGGCATTGATCTATGTTGGGAGCGTTGAATTTGCTTGTTGCTCTTGGGAGGGACGACCTCCGTGTCGTCCGGTGCCGATGCGTGAGAGTCTGACAGGATTATCAGCTCTTGGAGACTCCTGAATTGCCATGTGGTTTACAAAGTGCCCGTGGTCGACACGGAGGTCAACCCTCCCCAACCGAATAGCCGCCCATTAGGCTCAGAATAGTATCTCCCCAGTAAATGACGTTGAACCTATTTTTTGGGCCTTCGTCATTGTGCATGAAAGGTATAACAAGGAAGCGGGATTGAAGTTCATAGATGTTGTAACCGCACAAACATCAACGACATCAGAACCCAAGCTTCGTGCCTCCGTGTGAAACCCTGCTCCTGTTGGCTCTGCGCTCAATGACCAGACACAAAGACCAGCACGAGGCCATTCTCACACGGAGATGCGGAGACACGGAGGCTCATCCACCGCACAGAACTGAACCTGAGAGTGCTGGAAGGTTAGAGTTCATCCGCACCCAAGGGCATAATAACAAGCACGCTCACAATGGGATTCGGTTGGGGCATGGGCTACATCAGTGGTTCTATGCATCCACTCCCCGGTAAATGACGATGAACCATACTTATACCCGATTGATAAACCGAATGGAGTGATTTGTTGGGTAAATTAAAAAACATATCAATTAATCCTGATATGTTGATATATCACTTGATTAATTAGCAGACATGAGAATACTGCGCATCTTATGAGCAAAAATTTCATCTTTTCCTCCGAATCCGTCGGCGAAGGGCATCCAGACAAAGTCGCCGATTACATTTCTGACAGTGTGTTAGACGCATGTCTAGAGCAGGACCCGAAGAGTCGCGTTGCCTGTGAGACTTTAGTGAAGAGCAACTGCGTATTTCTTGCAGGAGAGATTACCACGAATGCGAAGCTTAACTACGAGGAAATCGTGCGCCAAGCGATACGCGAAATCGGCTACATTAACGACGACGATATATTCCACGCGGATAAAGTCTTTGTCTCAAACATTTTAACCGCCCAATCCTCTGACATCGCGCAAGGCGTAGATGCTGAAAAAGCAGCTGGCAAAGAGACTGCCGAACAGGGAGCAGGGGACCAAGGCATCATGTTTGGTTATGCGTGCAATCAAACTGAAGAGCTCATGCCAGCACCCGTGATGTACGCGCACCGCTTACTTCGCGAGATGGCTCGTCAACGCAAGGAAGTGAAGATTCCTTGGTTACGGCCCGATGTGAAGAGCCAAGTCGCACTCGAATATGTCGATGGCAAGCCAGTTGGCATTAAGAATGTGGTGATTTCCACGCAGCATGCTGCGGATGTACGGCACGCTGACATTAAGGAATTTTGTATCGAAGAAGTGATTCGTAAAGTGCTACCAGCTGAGTTGTTGTCGGATCAAACCGAGTATTTGATCAATCCAACTGGCAACTTTGTGATTGGTGGTCCGCAAGGCGATGCAGGTCTCACCGGTCGTAAGATTATTGTAGATACATATGGCGGATGGGCGCGTCACGGTGGTGGTGCTTTCTCCGGAAAAGATCCATCAAAGGTCGATCGTTCCGCCGCGTATTTTACACGGTGGGTGGCTAAGAATATTGTGGCAGCAGGCCTTGCCGATGCCTGTGAGCTTGAAGTTGCCTACGCGATCGGCCATCCATATCCGACCAGTATTCACGTCGATACATCTGGCACCGGCGTAGTGAGTGACGATCAGATTGCCGCCGCAGCACAGCAGGTATTTAGCTTCAAGCCTGCGGACATCGTCAGTCAACTGGATTTGCTACGTCCGATTTACCGTGAATCGACACACTACGGACACTTTGCAAAGAACCACTTGCCATGGGAATCCACCGCCAAAGCTGCCGAATTAAAAGCCGCATTATAGAATGATAATTTGCCGGTTGAGTTGCGCGAAGCAATTTGAGCTAGCGAACAATTTACCAATACCCAATTGCTTTCCGTATCTTCGATACCATCACAAAAAATTTAATATTAAGAATCCATTATTATGAGCACAGACATAGCAACTAAGACTGACTATAAGGTCAAAGACATCAATCTTGCGGACTTCGGTCGTAAGGAAGTTGAGATCGCGCAATTCGAAATGCCCGGCCTGATGGCGACGCGTGAGAAATATGCCAAAGAGCAGCCGCTCAAAGGTGTGCGTATCATGGGCTCGTTACACATGACTATCCAGACGGCAGTCTTGATCGAAACATTGAAAGAGCTCGGGGCGGACGTGCGTTGGTGCTCATGCAATATTTTCTCCACACAAGATCATGCTGCAGCTTATGTGGCAAAAAATCTGGACGTGCCGGTCTTCGCTTGGAAGGGCGAGACACTTGAAGAATACTGGTGGTGCACCGAGCAAGCACTCACATGGCCAGACGGTTCCGGCCCGCAACTGATTGTTGACGATGGTGGCGATGCGACACTATTGATCCACAAGGGCAAGGAGCTTGAAGATGGCAGTGATTGGGTGAATTCTGATTCGGCTAGCATGGAAGAGGCGGTGATCAAGAGCCTCCTTAAGAAGATCAATGCGGCGAAACCGAATCACTGGAATGAAGTGGTGAAGGAGTGGAAGGGTGTTTCTGAAGAAACGACCACAGGTGTCCACCGACTCTATGAGATGCATAATGCAGGCAAGTTGCTCGTGCCAGCGATCAACGTCAATGACTCCGTCACCAAGTCGAAATTTGATAATCTGTATGGCTGCCGTGAGTCCTTACTCGATGGTATCAAGCGTGCGACCGACGTGATGATTTCGGGTAAGGTTGGGGTGGTCTGTGGCTACGGCGATGTGGGTAAGGGCTGTGCTGCGGCGCTCAAAGGAATGGGTGCACAAGTTGTAGTGACTGAAGTCGACCCGATCTGTGCACTGCAAGCGGCGATGGAAGGTCACCGCGTACTGACGGTGGAAGAGACCTTAGGCTGGGGTGACATCTACGTCACAACGACTGGAAACTATGGTATCATCACTGCAGACCACATGTCGAAGATGAAGGATCAAGCAATCGTTTGTAATATCGGTCACTTTGATAACGAAATCGGTGTGGATGCGCTCAATGATATGCCTGGTGTTGAAGTTGAAGAGATCAAGCCGGATCACGAAGGTGCTGTAGATAAATACACGTTCCCCGATGGCCATAGCATTTACCTGTTAGCAAAAGGCCGCCTAGTGAATCTTGGTTGTGCGACTGGTCACCCATCATTTGTGATGTCTAACAGTTTCACCAATCAGGCGCTCGCACAAATCGAGTTATGGAAGCAGGTTGAGAAATATACACCTGGGGTGTATATTCTGCCGAAACATATTGATGAAGAAGTGGCCCGCTTGCATCTTGAGAAAATTGGTTGCAAGCTCACGACGCTCAGTGATGAACAGGCATCGTATATTGGTGTAAAGTCAAACGGTCCATACAAGCCTGAGCACTATCGCTACTAAGCGAATTATTAATTCTAGTTTCACCAGGGCGCCTTCTTCGCAGAAGGCGCTTTTTTTATTGTTACTTTTTTGCGCTTGTAGATTTTCTGTATAAAATACGTGCGATCTGCAGTGAATCTCTCTACATCTATTCTTATGCCTAAAAACAATACTGACCAGTCTGATGAGTTGAACACGACGAAGGCCTATGCCGTGCCAAAATTTCTAGTGGATCTGCTCGATGCGCGTTCGCCTACTGGACACGAATATGAGGCTCAGGTAGTAGTGGATCAGCACGTTGAGTCACATGTAGATGTTTATCGTAAGGATACGATGGGTAATCGCTTTGCGACAGTGAACCCCGGTGGTGATCCTTCCATTCTGTTTGCCGGGCACATCGATGAGTTGGGCCTGATCATTACTTATATTAACGATAAAGGCTTTGTTTATTTCGACACACTGGGCGGGCATGATAAATCAATGATCTCTGGGCGTCGTGTCTCTATTCTGACTAAGAACGGTGTGGTCAAGGGAGTCACCGGCAAACGTGCGATTCACCTAATGACACCCGAAGACCGTAAAAAGGTACCTGACACTCACGAAATTTGGATTGATCTGGGAGTGAAAAATAAAGAAGAGGCGGAGGCACTGGTGCGCATCGGTGACTCTGCGGTGTATGATCAAAGCTTCGAATTAGTACGTGGTAGTGTCGGAGTGGCCCGTGCCTTTGATGATAAGGCAGGCGCCTATGCAGTGATGGAGGCGGTGTCGCGTTTGACTCAAGAGTCACAGTTGGCTGCCAAAGTGACAGCGGCTGCGACTACTCAGGAAGAGATCGGCACCCGTGGTGCAATGACCGCTGCATTTTCTGAGAATCCTGATTTTGCAATCGCGGTCGATGTCGGCCATGCCACTGATTCGCCTGATTGTGATCCCCGAAAATACGGTCAATTTAAGCAAGGTGGAGGGCCGATCATTTGTCGTGGTCCCAATATCAATCCAGTTATTTTTGAGACGATTGTTGCTGCAGCCGAGGCCAATGATATCCCGTATCAGCTGGAAGCAGATCCGCGTCCAACTGGTACCGATGCTCGGGCGATACAGGTCGCGCAAGCAGGTATTGCCACTGGCTTGTTATCGATCCCGCTGCGCTACATGCATACTCCAAGTGAGATGGTCGATTTAG
>JAURBE010000003.1 GCA_030829145.1 Verrucomicrobiota bacterium
GCGCAAAGAGCGCGGCTCCCTCTGCAATGCCATTTCTCTCGAATGTCGAGCGTCGCATTGCGAAGGTTCGATTAGGGATTGGGAGTAAATACTCTTTTACAATTTATTTACGTGTCTCGAAGTCGGCGTGTGCAATGAGCTGCGTATCGGATGCGACGATTAAGTGGGCGACGTCGATTAAATTTATAAGGCTCGCTAAGTGACGTGCACAGTAGTCGAAAAATTCCTCGTTACTTGTTTGACTGATATCTGTAAGGGGATGGGTAAGTACCCTGCGTCGAGTTCGACGCCGTACGACCAAGCCGCGCTAGAATTCGTAGCGCATGCTCAAGTGGGCCTACGCGAGCACCCGATAATGCGTCACCAGTTTCGATGATACCCGCCTCGCGAAGTTTACTCACGATGTTCAGAATTGTTGATGCGCGCAGATGTGTCTTATGGACGAGCTTTCGCTGCGATAGTCTAGTGTCGCAGAGTATGGATAGACGGTTCTGATGCGAGATCGACGTTTTTTCTCGGGCGACCAAGTGCTGCATATTTCTCGGGGATATCCCTAGGTTCGTTAAACGAACTTGACATACTATTTTTTATGTGAATAAATTATTTTAGTAAATATTTACATTTATTTACCGAAAACTATATTATTATAATGACTATTGATTCCAAAACCCCTTCTCGATACGCCTACACATGTATTTTACTTTTATTATCTGCTGGACTTTTGCAGATCGGTTGCCTGAGCACGAGTCTGTCTGCAGTTAAGGAGAGTCGTTTGCGAGCTATGTGGTTTTGGCACACGGAAGAGATGTTGAATTCAGACTCAGGTGTAGAAGAGGTTTTGAGCTTCGCTGCAGAGCAAAATATAGATCATTTGTTCGTACAAATTTTAACTGAAGAAGACGGTGACGGTGTGACACAAATAAGTGATCCATCTGGAATGCGTGCGTTTATTAATCTAGCGACCAAACGTGGGATCAAGATTCATGCTTTGGACGGTGCGCCTGAGTTTGCACTCCCCAACAAGCACGACACCGTGTTGTCCAGAGTTCAAGCCGTTTTAAACTTTAATGAAACTGCTCATGCGTCCGAGCGCTTTCATGCTGTTCGCATGGATATTGAGCCATATGTTTTGGACGAGTGGCGTTTAGGCGGGGCATCGCAGCAGGGAGTGATTAATAATTTCTTAAAGATTAACCAAGATATAGCCGACTTAATTGCGCAAAATGTAAACCCCATTGAGTTCGGCATTGACATCCCTTTTTGGTTTGATGCTCAAGACAAGAATGGCACTTACAAATTTACTGCTAAATACAAGGGAAAATACGCGAACTTGGCCACGCACCTGATTCGAATGGTCGACAACGTGGGCTTGATGGCCTATCGGAATAAGGCGACAGGGCCGAACAGTACTTTTGAACTATCTCTTGGCGAACTGAAAATGGCAGATCAAGAAAACGCCGCTACAGTGTTTATTGGTTTTGAGACTATCCTCCCCGACGGGGATGGCATTCCCGAGAAGATTACTTTTGGGCACTTGAGCAACGAAGCGTTGAATGATGCTGTATCGGAATTGGAGGCTGTTGCATCTGAATATAGATCTTTTAATGGAGTGGCACTCCACCACTACAAATCTCTAAAAGCTTTGGTCGAGGCATCCGATAACGGTACAGTCGATTCGCTTTAATCTAACGTATTTATGGAGAATTATTTTTCCTGCAGATCGCACAGTCGGACTCAATCTTCAGCATTCACTCTCATCGAACTGCTGACTGTGATTGCCATCGTTGGTGTGCTAGCAGCAATCTTGATTCCGACCATGGAAAGGGTGCGGGAGTCAGCTCACAAAGCGGCTTGCCTTTCAAATTTGCGTCAAATTGGCGTCGCACTAAAACTGCAAATTAATGATACAAAAGGGCGTTTCCCCTCAAGAGGTGACTCATGGTTGAATTATGGTCAAGTTGCTGACGCATTGCTTCCTTTTCTCGATGGCGATGTTGACGCATTTGTATGTCCTGCTCATTCAGTTGAAGATACGTACTTCAGGCTAGAGATTGTCAGTAAGCCGGGGAACTACACGAATTATGAATTCAACGGTACTCTCGCAAACTATGTAATGAGCGAAGAACGTCAGGAAACCAATCGTGGAACGGCTGGAATTTTTAATCCCAGTATGGCGGCATTTGCGTATGACCGTCCGTACACGACACGTGAAGGTCAAGATCCTCGGCTGCAGCCTCACCCTGGCGGGGCCAATGTCGTTTATGTTGATGGGAGTGCGGCATGGTTACCCGAAGAAGAAATGGGCTTGGAGGAGGGAAGTAAGCCTTTTTATGCTCGTGGTCATGACTACCCCTACTAGTTCTACGCCGTGTTTCAGGTATGAGTTCCCTTATTAAAGAAAACATTTGGTTGGCATGGGTCACTCTAAAATGAAAGCTAAGATTAACAGCGTTATATGACACTGCACTGGATTGATTGGACTATAATAGGAACCTTGCTCGCATTGCTACTTGGCATTGCATTTCTTAGCAAGTCACTGACACGTAGCGTTGCTGACTTTCTTGCGGGAAATCGTTGTGCAGGACGCTATCTGCTGACGATGGCAGATGGTATGGCGGGACTGGGGGCGATTTCAATCGCAGCGAATTTCGAGCAATTTTATGAAGCTGGTTTTGCCGCTGCATGGTGGGGGCAAATCTTAGCACCGATCGGTTTGGTCTTGGCACTCTCCGGATTCGTGATCTACCGTTATCGGGAGACACGAGCCATGACTATGGCTCAATTCTTTGAGGTCAGATACAGCCGCCGATTTCGTATCTTCGCAGGTATTTTGGCTTTTCTGTCAGGCATTCTCAACTATGGTATTTTTCCAGCGGTCACTGCCCGTTTCATTATTTATTTTTGTGACTTGCCAGAGCAAATAGAGGTGCTCGGCTGGACGCTTCCGACGCTTGCACCAGTAATGCTATTTTTGCTTTCGCTGGCCCTGACCCTTACGTTGCTCGGTGGTCAGATTGCAATCATCATTACCGATTTCCTGCAGGGGCAGTTCGTTCAAATTGTAATATTGATCACATTCTTTGTCATGCTATCGCAGATCAGTTGGTCGGATTTGATTACTGGTTTGCAGATGGCTCCTGAACAAGCCTCCCGGATTAATCCTTTCAAGCAAGGTGAAACCAAAGGTTTTAATATCGCTTTCTTTATTATCGTGGCCGGCTTAAATATCTATGGATTCAAGGCTTGGCAAGGATCACAGGGATACAATGCAGCACCGAAGAGTCCGCATGAGGCAAAGATGGCGAATATTTTGGGGATGTTTCGCGGTCAGGCTTTGTTCCTCTTGTCCATGCTCGTGCCTCTCTTTGTTTTTGCGATGCTTCACCTACCTGAATTTTCAGTTCAAGCAGCCGCAGTAAATGAAACACTAGCCAGTATCGACAATCCGCAAATCAGAGAGCAGATGCGTGTGCCCACTGGAGTGGGTCAATTACTGCCAGCGGGTGTCATGGGTTTATTTGCAGCAATGATCATAGCAGCGGCGGTGTCGACTGATGATACGTATTTACATTCATGGGGTTCGATTTTCGTTCAAGATGTCATCATGCCCTTTCGGAATAGACCACTGAGCCGTCGTGCGCATCTATGTTTATTGAGGGTCGCGATTTTTGGCGTCGCTGTATTCGCATTTGTATTCAGTTTGGTGTTCCCACTGAGCGAATACATTTTCATGTATTTTCAGATTACAGGTGCTATTTATTTGGGAGGCGCTGGTGCAGTCATCATCGGAGGGCTCTACTGGAAGCGGGGCTCGGTTGAAGGTGCGTGGGCGGCCATGTCGATCGGCTCAGTGCTTGCAGTAACGGGGATTGCGATGCGGAATATCATTTGGCCTCACTTCTTGCCTGATTGGAAGTTGGACTTCCCGAACTCACAATGGTTGCAGGCGCTTCCCGAAACGTTCCCGCTGAATGGTGTTGAAATGTCCGGTATCGTCGCCCTGGTCGCCGTTTTCAATTATATTTTGTTTTCACTGTTGTCACGCCGTCCGCCTGTGAATATGGATAAGCTGTTACATCGCAGGCAATACGCCGTAGAGGACTTTAATCGACAGCCGGTGACGGATGAAACCGAGTACGGATTTTGTGAGGCTTCAGCTGAGGCGGGACCAACACTTGCTAAACGGGCGTTATTTTGGAAACGCATCGGAGTGAATCGTGACTTCTCAAAAGGAGATAAGGCAATTTATGTATTCAACATTGGATTCTCTGCCTTCTTCTTTTTCGCCTTTGTGATCGGTAGTGTGATTGCTGTGACAGTTGGCATATCCGATGCAGGTTGGATCCAGTGGTGGGCCTTTACAGTGATTGTGACCTTAATCTTAGGAGTTGGTAGCACTATCTGGTTTCTCATCGGTGGCTTTAAAGATCTCTTCGACTTAATTAAGACTTTACGCGGTGCCTTGCGTGATGATGAGGACGATGGATCCGTGCAACGAGAAGAACATCTTCAAGAGAAAGACTAATTTCTATGCGCAACGCAGTCTTTACACATTTACTCTTTCTTATGGTCTTACTCATTTCGGCTTGTCGCTCGACTAAACCAGTGGTGTTGCAAGCAGATACACTTTCCAGTGCGATGCACAAGCATGCGATAAGCCATAATATACAAAATAAACCATTTGCGGAGCTTGCCTTGAAGCAGGCATGGCTTGAGGAGCATGAACCTGATTTCATGCCTACCTTAACTCGAATCTATGAGAATACTGAAGGTCTGGTAGTGCTCGCTGTGATACGAGATCGTTCTATTTACAATAGTGCGGATCGTTTGAATCAAAAGACGTGGACTACAGGAGATGTCTTTGAAATTTTCTTCGAGGTATCCGAGGATCTGTATTATGAATTCCACGTAACTCCGGAAAATCAGAATCTGCTCCTGCGCTGGGATCCGGCGCATTTTAAAAAGGTACGTCGCGGCGAAGCTAAATTTGAGTCTGCTCTGATTGATGATCCGTCCTTCATTCAAAGTAAGGCGACGATCAACACCGATGATAACTATTGGACTGTGTATGCTCTGATTCCTTACCAGGCTTTGGATTCGAATGCGGTAGCCACTAATCCAAATTGGAGATTTTCTTTTGCACGCTATGATACGACGGTAGGGGAGGATCAGCCCGTGCTTTCGGCGACGCCCGATTATCCCGAGGCGAATTTCCATGATCGGGAGAGATGGCACCCCTTGTCATTGGTGCCATTTTCGCAAAGGTAGGGCTGAGTTCTTGAATCCGGCGGTGAGAGTCGAATTGGCGATTGGTTCGCAGCGTATGAGCTCATTGGTTATCCAGATACGGGCAAAGCATTGCTTTGGTCCGACCTAAATGAAGGCGACGCCCTGCATCCATCAAAGCGGCATATATCAAGCAAAGGCTCTAACGTTTATTTTTTGGCAATCCTGTATCACCCACATTTTAATTAAGGAGATCAATCGTAGTCGCCAGATTGGTATGAAACGTTTTGACGACATCCGCCACGAATCTCCTTAAATCCTTAGGCTGATCGCTAGCGACCAGCGGAGTCAAATCAATCGCGTAGGCAACGCGCCCCGAGTGATCCACCGAGTGCGAGTCGAAGAAAGTTGCATTGGCGACTCGGCGACCTTCCACCGCAAGATCGTAGCGTTTGCCGCCGGTGATTTGTGAATCAAAAACACCATTCAGAGCGCCCGCAAGATTTGGGTGAGTATCCAGCGGCTGAACCACTTTCAGATTATCGGGCAACCAATCGAGGCCACGCCAGACTTCACAGCCGAGGAGTTTTTTAGGCCGCTTTGATTCTGGAAGTCGATGGATGGCCTCAAGTGTCGCCAGTAAGACACCGATGTGAGTCGCATGCTTATCGAAAGGGTTGTGTGTATAGACGATTTCTGGTTCGACTTTTTTCAGAACTGTTTCCAAGTCATCGGCTAATGCGATACGCTTGTCGGATTGCTTGGAAACCGAACTTGGGTGCGCTAATTGAGCCATAAAGCTAAACTGACCAATGAGTGCCGCTGTTTTCTGCTCCTGAACTCTAATTGTTTTCATCTCCTCGTCGGTGTATCCAGCGTAAGGGCCTGAACGAGCACTTCCGGCGCCGTCGGTGCACGTTACACCGCCAAACCATTGGTTTTCTTTTTGGAAACATTCAAGGATTCCATGCAACGCCATGAATTCGAGGTCGTCTTGATGCGCTCCGATGCCTAAATGCGTAGTGCGTTTGATCGCTATTTCTGAATCCAAAGAATCAGGGATATAGAGATCCGCTTTACTGTGTGAAAATTTCATAGTTATTGTCGTTTCAAAGTACCGGTAGTGAGGCTGCCGCCACTGCTTGACCGTGACGTTTCATCTTTTCGTCGGGCATAGAAATCGTAATGGTCTCCATTAGCTCAGGGTATGCCTCAGCTAAGAGCGTCTCGGCTGTCTGCTGAATAATCTGCCCCCCTTCTCCCGAGCTAACTCGTCCAAGAAAGAGCAATTGATGGAAGTCGTAAAAGTCGGCGTAGTGTGGGATGCTATATCCTAGATAGGTGCCGATCGTTTGATAGATAGCGGCAGCTCGTTCATCACCTTGCTTCATCTTTTCCTGCACTGCTTCCAGTCTCTCCGGGAGGGGTATTTCCTTGTTTATGCACAAGCCAGATGCAGGAATCAAACGACCCACTGCTTGCTGAGAAAAGTACTGCACGCCGCAGCCCAGATCGCTGCTCCACTCGTCAGTAGGAGCGTCTGAGCGATAGTCTACAGGCACGAAGGCAAGTTCATTGAGCCAACCCTTTATGTGACTTGTAGCGTCGAGAAAACCGGCGGCTTCGCTGGTCCCCATGGAGATTCCTAGGACAGCATTGGTGTTGAGCGACATCGCACCTGCGAGCGCTGTCACATCGCCGTCGTTAGCGACTTCAAAGGGTAAGCCTCCCCATTCTTTTTTTAGCCGACTAAAAAGTGTGCGTATCTTATCCTTGAAAACAGCAGGTGAGATGCCTCTAAATAGCGAGCTAACGCGTGGTTCATTGTTTATGTAGATGCCCGCTGCACTACCGCCAATACAATCGACCCTCGGTAGTGCGGAAGCGGCTCGATGTAAGCTGTCGCGAATACCCTCAAGGTGATAATCCGGATCATTTTGAAAATAGGGGTCCCATTCAATCTCTTCTGAAAAGACGACTTCACCGTCGATCAACGCAGCGCATTTTCGATCGCTGCCGCCCAGATCGAAACCAATGCGGCAACCGGTTAGATCGCGATTCATGGTTTTCGTTTGGCCTGCACTGATTTCGGGCACTTTACTAACAGACTCGATTAAGAAATTATCCAGAAAACAGGTCTGGCCCATGAATTTAGCATCAAAGCTTCTTAGACCATTTGGCTTGTAATGAGTCTTTAAATGACAGGCTAGATCTGGTGCTCCTTCGATCTGAATTCGATTGCCTCCCCACGCCCAAAGTAAACTTTTGACGAGGCGTTCGCCGTAACGTTGGTTGACTGTTTTGAATTTTGTAGCCTGTGGTAACATACGGGTTGCAAAATTCCAGCCACTACCGTCGGGACGCCCGACGTGGATGCAAACGGCTCTAGCATCGTTCGATTGTTCGACAGCTTTTTGATACGTAGCATTCCACAATTTGGCTGGCATAAAATCAGGGTCTAGATGTGCTTTGAATGTAGGCTTTGGTGTAAACATAAATAGTCTGCTTTAAATTTTAAAACGCTTAAATGTTTCAATCGCCTCATACTCTGCCATACCTAGAGCATCATAAGTAACGGCCGTAGCACGGTTGAGATCACTGGCGAGATTCCATGAATTACGATCCCGCTTACCACTCACGCTCGGTGATTGACTGCGCTGAGTCTGATGTTGGTAGATGCCACGTATCTTGTTTTCGAACTCATCCGGCGAAAGTGGCACAGCCATGTCGATCTCGTGAGTTTCCCATTCAGATCCAGGGCCACGGTAGAGCCAAATATGGCAGTCTTTAATCCATTTTTTGTCCTCACAACGCGCGAGTGCATTGAGCAGGATTTGAAAGCAAATTGCTGGTACAGAGAGTGGATCGTGTCCTAAGCCAGTAGCAAATAACTGGTGAGGCTGTATATTATTTAGCAGCTCGGCCATTTGCTCGATGTCGGATTCTTCGGACTTAAAACGACGGTAACGGCCTTTTTCATAAAAGGGTAAGTCCATGAAGCATAGAGCCTCCGTCTTGAGGCCTAGCAAGCGTGCCGATGAGCGCGCCTCACTTCTGCGGATAAAACCTTTGAGGTGTCGAATCTCAACAGTGTCTTCGCCGAACTGTCCTTTGGCATTTAGTTGTTGTTCCACTTTGCGTGCAAAGCCGACTCCCTCACGATCCTCGCGATCTTGTTCAACCTCCATGATCAACTCGATTGCGCGGCGCACATCATTGTCAGAAACAGCCAGATTGCCCGAAGTTTGATAGGCGACCGTTACCTCATGCTCCTGGTTGGCTAAGCGGTGAAGCGTTCCGCCGAGGCAGTAAACATCGTCCATCGGTTCCGGACACAAAACCAGCGAGCGTTTTGGAAAAGGGTCTGCGCGTTCGGGGCGATTGCTGTCGTCGGCTCGCGGTTTACCACCGGGCCAGCCTGTAATCGTATGCTGAGTGGTGTTGAAGAGCTCAATGTTTAGATCGTAGGCAAAGCCCTTTTCGGTTAGAAGATCCGACATGCCGTTTTCTGCGTAATCTTCTTCAATCAATTTGAGCAAGGGCTTCTGAACCTTTTGTGAAAGCCAAAGAATCGCCTTGCGGGTGCGCTCAGGTGTCCACTCGACCGGGCCAACCAGCCAAGGGTAGCGAATACGCGTCAAGCGGCTGGCCGCCGCTTCGTCGATGCAGAAAACACAATCGCGGTGCGTCTGTAGGAAGCTGGCAGGAATCGTCTCTGTCGGTTCGCCTTCAATCGATTCGGCCACCACCGATGCTTTGGCTTCACCCCAAGCAAGTAAATAGACCTTACGTGCATCAAGGATCGTTCCCACACCCATAGTAATCGCATGGCGCGGCACATTTTCCTCGCCTAGAAAGTCGCGGGCAGCATCGCGGCGGGTCAAGCCATCGAGTGTCACCAACCGCGTGCGTGACTCCGGTCCAGAGCCAGGTTCGTTGAAACCAATGTGGCCCGTGCGACCGATACCCAAAATCTGAATATCGATTCCACCGGCATCAATGATTGCCTGTTCGTATGCCTGACAGGATTGGATCACCTCATCTCTTGTGGCTAAGCCATTGGGCACATGGGTATTTTCAGACTTCAAGTCCACATGATCAAACAGTTGGTCTTGCATGAAACGCCGGTAACTTTCCGGGTGGTCGCCGTTCAAGCCGTAGTATTCGTCGAGGTTGAAAGTCGTGACGTTGGCAAATGAAAGTCCTTCCTCGCGGTGCAGCCGAATCAGCTCGCGATACAAACGAACCGGCGTCGAGCCAGTCGCGAGACCTAAAACAGTCGTCTGCTTATTTGTATCATTCAAACGGATACATTCGGCTATGTTTGCCGCGACTGCAACACAAGCAGTGTCGGCCTCGGCAAAGATTTCAGTAGATATTTTTTCTAGATTGGAAACGTCAATTGGACTCATTTAAGGAGTATAGCAGATAGCGAGGAGAAAATAATTGCTCTTTTCGGTCGTTTATTTAACCTTTTCGGCATAAATGGAGTTATTTAAAGACCTATCGAAGTCGTTGCCTGAACCAGAGAGCTACTATCGCGGACTGGACCTAGCTGTGCGGCCGCGTTGTCATAACCTAATTGGCTTCCTCCGGCGCGACCGCCGAAACCTGCTACAGAAGCATTTGGCGAACCGCTCACACCATCGCCATGTCTTGTTGTTTGTCCAAGAGACGGGGGGTTCGATTATGGTCGACGGGCTAGAAATTCCGCTCAAGCCCGGTCAGGCCTATTGGGTCAAACCCTTCCAGTTCCACCATTATGTCAATTTGGAGGAGGAAGCCATTCGCTGGCTGTTCCTAACCTTTGAGTTGGATGACTCGGCGAGTGAGCAAATTGATCCATCCCACCAAGCAATTACGCTGGATGATCAGGCACTCCATTACTGGAAGTTGGTGTTAGATTGCCTGACAGCTCAGGATACGCGCAAGCAAGTTGAAGCACTCCCGCTAGTAGATGCTTTACTGATGCACTGGACGCAACAACAGGCGGTGGAGACTGCAAACGCATTTTACAGATCGAAGACATCGTGGGTTGCTAAGGTCGAGGCGTACCTCTTGCGCTCTGTTCATGAAGACTTTGGCATGGAGACGATTGCCTCGCTCATGCACTGCTCCGAGCGTCATTTGCGGGGTCGCTTTGAAAAAGAAACCGGAGTCCGACTGAGTGACTACCGATCCAACTACCAACTCCATCAGGCGCTCTTGCTGATGCGTGACACCGGTCGATCTCTGGGCCAAATCGCCGAAGCCTGCGGTTTCAACTCTCAACCCGTGTTCAATCGCTTTATCGAACGCCAGACCGGCATGAAACCTAGTGAGTTGCGACGCAGTCAGCAGGAGTAGGGCGCCTCGTTCATTTTAGAAGTAAAAATGAGTCACTAAGCCTACTGCAGTTCTGATTTTTCACGTTTAGTTCTTTTTTGATAAGAGATACAATTTTGGCGCAGTGGACTTCCAAAATGGCAGAAATTTTGCCTCTTCACGGAATTGGGTCATAGCTCTTTGCGTGTTGATAGGTTGTCCAAGTGGTAGATTTTCAGTTTTAGGAATGCCTCATCTCTGTATCCATAAGCCTGTCTGGTGAGCCATCCGATCTTGTTCATATGTTGCGACGAAGAGCGTCCATACGCTCGTTCATCAGTTTGATGACATGGAAGTGGTCGTAAACAATCTCGGCATAGGGAAGCACCCTAGACAACCATGCCGCGCAGGCATTAAACATGTCGATGGTGACGGCTTCGATTTGGTCCGCCTTGCTGCGCAGGCTTTTTTTGACTGGTTCGAGCGCATCGCCTCCTTTACCTTTACAATGAAAAGAATTGCTCCGTTGACGAAGTCGCGCACTACGGTGATGAAGGCGAACTTGCGTCCGAGATAGACTTCATCAATGCCGAGTTTGTGCACCGCTCTAAGGCGAACCTTGGCATACTTCTTTGAGGTAAGCCTTCTCAATGTCTTTGACTGTCTGCTAGTGAAGGCCTGCATGTTTGGCCACTGCGCTGATCGACATATTCGTCCTCAATGCCAGGACATATTTGGCCAACCACTTCATGAAACTGACTTTGAGCGATGGGCAAAAGTTGGGACGCTCGCGGGCATGTGCACCGTAGTCTTCACAGTGCACGCGCCTGACTTGGACGATCAGAATCGCTTTTTCAACCCGATGGGCACCCTACGAATCAAACGCTGTTCCTGCGTCGAAACGACCTACGTCGCCTTTGATTGGCAACAGGTGCAAGGCGGCTCGGAAGTCGCACCTACGATCTGATAATACTCCATCCGTCCCTTGCGTTTGGTCTTTTTATGGTGGAATCCATGAACCTCTTGAAGAGGCGTTTTTAAATTATTGTCAAAAATGTGACAAGGGCATCATTTTGATGCTTAACCTATTGTATACTTAATTCTCAACCCAACTATTAAGGGCACCTCTGGAAACCTCCTCTTAACTGTTAATTTTTTATTTACAATCTTTACAGCGTTTGATTAATATCTAATCTTTAAGCATGGAATACTGCAATCCCAAGAAAGATAATGACCTGTTCAGTATGATTGATCACCAGCAGGAGGTGATGCGCACAGTCAAGAGCATCAATAAGCTCAATGCGGTGATCGATTGGGAGCTCTTTCGAGTGGATCTGGAAACACTGTTGGCCGATGACGTGCGCGACCAAAGAAAGGGCGGGCGCCCGCCCTTTGATGTCGTGCTGATGCTAAAGGTTTTGGTGCTGCAGAAGTATTACTCATTGAGTGACGACGAAGCGGAGTTGCAGATTATGGATCGCTACAGCTTCATGCAGTTCCTTGACTTACTGCCTGGTGATAGCGTTCCAGATGCAAAGACTATCTGGGACTTTAGACAGTCATTTAGACAGTCATTAGGACAGTCATTAGGACAGTCATTAGAGAAGGACGGTCGCGACCTGAGTCGCAAGATCTTTGAGCGTTTCGGTCAACTGCTTGAGGGGCAAGGCATGTTGGCTAAAGAAGGTAGTATCGTGGACGCCAGTCTTGTTGCAGCTCCACGCGAGCGCAACACTCGTGGACAAAATGTACAAATCAAAAAAGGAGCGCGCCCCGCAGGGTTCGATCCAAACACCGTTGTAGGGCGCCAAGAGGACTGCGATGCTCGCTGGACAAAGAAGAACAATGAGGTGCACTACGGCGACAAGAATCATCCAAAGGTAGATGCCAAAACCAAGTTGGTCAGCGACTATACAACCACGCCAGCAAGTGTGCATGATTCGCAAGTGTTCGAGGAACTGATAAACGAAGAGAACGAAGCTGTCTTTGCGGACAGTACTTATCAGTCGGGAGCCAGATGTAAATATTTACTGAAAAAGAACTGCCAGAACTTTATTCTGTTCAAGGCCACACGTAACCATCCACTCTCTGAAGAAAAACTTGCGACCAACAAGATGCGTATTCGGGTTCGCTGTGAGCACATATTCGGACGCATGAGCCAGCTGGAAATGGACTGGACCCGTTGCGCACGATCGGGCTCGTCCGAACCAAGCAACATAACGCGCTGTGCAATCTAGTTTACAATATGGACCGCTATGCATTCCTGCGCCGATAGGTTTTAAAGTGAGCGAAAACGCCTAGGGAAAACGGATAAACGAACCAATTAAATCTAAATATTAGTCTCTCCAATCATTCGAAAACCGAATCAAACCGAACCAGCATCAATTAATTATGGAAAATACAAAACAACCTAACCTGAGTCGTCAAAACGGTCTTTTCAGAAGTGCCTTTAGTATCAAAAGAAATTCAAGTTTAACAAAGATGCTGTTAGCAGGTATGTTGCTATTTGCAATGCATCCTGGGCTTGCAGACACTTCCAAAGATTTAATTGCAAGTTGGGTTGAGTTATCTGAAACCAAAACCCAGGAAGCGAGTTCTCAGATTTTCAAACAAGCTGTGCTTGAAGTGACTCCAATTAGAGAGGAAGACCCTATCAAAGCGTCGAAGCTCTTTTTTAGAGCTGCAGGATTTTGTCGGGATATGAATGATGTGAGACATGCAATCACACTTTTCGAACTGGCAATCAAAGCAAATCCTGATGACCCGCACTTCCGTCGAATATATGGTGATTACTTAATCGGTTATCGTGGACTTGAGGAACAAGCCTGGGGGCAACTCTATAAAGCCAGAAAACTATCAAAGACTTATCCTAATCTGGTGAGAGATGATTTTGGGCCAACACTCGATAGATCCATCCATATTTTCCGTAGAGATACAAATGATGGTATACATACTTTTGAGCGGAATCGTTCGGATGGAACATTATTGTTTGAAAACGACAGTCTTACGATAACTGGTGGATTGGATACTCTCTATAAAAAGACGGCAAAGGATGCGTTGGATTTGAGTACGGATTATTTTAGAGCAGTGGGTTTCTATAATGAGCAAGGTTACCTTGGGGGGTTAAGTAACCTAGGTGAACTGGATAAAAATTTAGAAAGGCAACTTAGATCCTCAGAAACGCTTGCAAGCCTTTTATTCAGGACACCCAATACGAATCTTCCTGCGGTTCGGTTGAGTTACTTTAATGTTTCTACGTTTGAAAGCGGATTAAATGTCGATGGAATCAATCGTCCTTTTGATCGGGTCGATGATTCTGCAGCTTTGGAATTAGAAAAAACGTTTATCATTAAAAACGATTTGTTTTTGGAGGGTGATCTCGGACTTGTGTATCAAAATACGCAAAATCGATTCGAATCGTACATCGATGATGATTATTTTCTCTATCTTTTTGCGGCGCTAAACCTTAGGAAAGAATGGGGGACTAGTAATGGCATTATTAGATTAAATGCTGGTGGTGCCTACAGACGTGACTTGTTTAACTTTGAAGGATACCCGATACACGAGCAGTCAGTTTCACTCCGCAATTCAAGCTTTTTTGAAGATCCAATGAAAAATGTCGCTCGGCAGCGCTATAGAGGTCGTCGATCTAGTCACCAGGAAATTGGTCTTCGCCGGGCTGAAAGACGATATGAGTCTTCAAGTAATCCCACAGTAAAAGAAGAAAATTGGAGCTTTTTTGTGTCAAATGAAGAGCTTGGTCTAGCGGATGGAGTATGGGATCTTTACACGACCTACACCTATCGTGAGCGTAACTTATCAGCAGGTACTGGCGAAGGCTCCTATTCCATTCATCAATTCAGTGTCGAGCCGATGTGGGTGCCTGTTTATAAGCTATATGACAATGATTTCACTTCAGGATGGGAATTTGTTACAGTCGGATTTCCGGTTTCTGTTAACTCAGACGAAGGGCCTTACGATCGAATTCGTGGTGGTGTCACTTTAAAAGGGCAGCATGTTTTTCCAAATAAATTAACTATAGGTATATCTGTTGGTGTTGAATATGCACACTATACCCAAGTAAATGAGAGGGATTTAGGCGGATTCATTCGTCTCTCCATCTTTTAATTTACTTGGGCTCAATTCTCCGCCGCTTAGGGCGTCAGAATTATTAATACTCCAATTCACAGCACCCCGCAGCTTGCTGCGGGGTTATTTATTGTCGCGGAAATCACAATGTGTGTCATGTGAGCGTTCTCTTATTATGGATAGCAATATTTTGCTATCCAGTATTAAAAGGCCCTCTTCACGGATTTCGGTCACAGCTCTTTGCGTGTCGGTAAGTTGGGCAGATCATAGATGTTTAGGTGCAGGAACTCTTCATGCCTGTATCTGCTCAGCCTTACGACAAAGCCGGCTTTTGAGGGGATCTAAAGCTTCGCCGCCTTTGCCTTTGCCAATAAACAAAACTGCACCGCTGTCGATATTACGCACCACAGTGATGAAGCCGAACTTGCGTCCCAAGATACACCTCGTCGATACCTAACCTGCGCACCGAACCTAGGCTAACTTTCGCGTATTTCTTAGCCAGATAGCGCGTCTCGATCTCTTTGACTCTCTGCCAGTGCAAGCCAGTGAACTTCGCCACCGCAGTGATCGACATCTCGCGCCTCAGGGCCAAGACATACTTCACTAGCCACTTGGTGTAAGTCATGTTTGGAGTCGGGCAAAAGCTCAAAGGTTCACGGGCGAAAACGCCGCAACTCTCGCAGCGAACCCGCCTGACCTGCACTGTAAAAACCGTGTTTTAAAGCCGATCGTTAGCCCCCGAATAGAGCTGCTCTGCTGTTTCAAAGAACTGGGCCTGCTTAGACTTGCAGCAGGGGCATACCGCATCGGTCGCAGTGCTAATGATGTAATAATACTCCGTCTGATTCTTGCGGATTATCTTTTGAATAGTGGAATCCGCGAATGCCCTAAGTATGGCAAAAGATGTTGGTTGTCATAGTTTTGGTGCATTGATGTTGAAAAGCAGACAGCAAAACGACAACCAGCACCTTCTCCACCCACTAAATCAATGTAATGAGTCTGCTCATTGGCATCTCGAATCCAAGCCAGAGATGTGGCAAAGAAAGTAGACTTCAGACGACTCTTGTCCGAAATCTGTGAAGAACCATAATCGCTAAGTTTGGCTGATGGATACCTCTTTCGAGCCGTGATATGCAGGACGTTTCCCTCTCTCTCCACCATTTTAAGACAAAATCTCAGCAAAAAGGGTGATGAAGTAGGCGATGCAAATCCGGGCAAAGGGTTGTAGGGTCTGTGCTAACTTCCGCTAATTTCATAGAGTCGCACTTGATTTATCGATACGCAGCAACTATTCTGTTCGTTTTTTTATTGTTGCTTGTGACCGATTCAAATTCCAGCTCATTCGATGTACTCGCACGTTCAAACGTGAATTCTGTTTGGGGGGCATTGACCATGGAAGTGCTCGCTCGTTTGGGAGTGGAGACGGTGGTTGTTTCGCCGGGGTCGCGCTCAACGCCTTTGACGCTGGCTGCGGAGCGTAATCCAAAGTTGGAAGCGGTTTCGATCTTGGATGAGCGTACCGCGGGCTTCTTTGCGGTGGGTTTGGCGAAGCGTACGCACAAGCCAGTGGTATTGGTGTGCACTTCGGGCTCGGCAGTAGTGAATTATCATCCTGCAGTGCTGGAGGCTTCGATGTCAGGTACGCCACTGTTGGTATTGACCGCCGATCGGCCTGCGGAGCTGCGAGATTGCTCGTCGGGACAGACGATTGATCAGTTAAAGATTTTTGGCGATTCAGTGCGTGCGTTTAACGAAATGGCTTTGCCAGAAGTGAGCGTGCCCTTGTTAGCCTATTTAAGGCAGACCCTGGTGCATGCGGTGAATCGATCCCTACACGGGAATGCCGGACCAGTGCATTTGAATTTTCCATTTCGCGATCCGTTGGCGCCAAGTATTGATGCAGAACCGATTATTGATGCGCATGTGCTCGAGCTTCAAGCCACAGTGTCGACACGGCCATGCGAATGTATTGGCACCCGAGTTGGGCTAGATACAGTCGCGTTGGAGCGATTGGCGAGCCACCACAGAGGCATTATCGTGGTCGGCGCCGTGAATCCCCGTGAGGGTGACGAGGCGTTTGCCGATGCGGTAGCGATGCTTGCCGATAAGTTGGGCTGGCCAGTGTTGAGCGATGTTTTGAATCCATTACGAGGTCACGCTAGCGATTCGACTGCTTTGATCTGTCATTATGATGCATTTTTGCGTCAGCCGGATCAGCTCGACTCCTTGGCACCCACTGCGATTTTACAGATTGGTGCGTTGCCCACTAGCAAGGTACTACGAGGGTGGCTGGGATCGCAGGATGCAGTATCGTTTTTATTGACAGATCGTCCCGTCAATACCGATCCATTACACCGAGTGGCAACACCGTTGTTTGGTCAGGCGCACGTGCTTGCTGAGGCGATGCATCATTTGAAAACCGATTCTGCTTGGACCGATTCGTGGAGGGCAGTGGAAGCCATGACTGTCGCCAGTATTGATTCACAGTTAGAAGCGATAGATGGCTTGTTTGAGGGTAAAGTTGCATGGCTGCTGTCTCGTCATTTACCGGTCGGCACGCCGGTTTTTTTGGCAAGTAGTATGAGTGTGCGCTATGCGGAGTATTTCTGGTCTGCAGGTAATCGAGCTTGTCCAATCCAAGCGAATCGTGGTGCGAATGGAATTGATGGTACGCTAGGCACTGCATTGGGGATGGCGCACCGTGGCCAGCCTGCGGTGCTATTGACAGGGGATTTGGCATTTTTACACGATAGTAATGCGCTGCTTGCTACTAGAGAATTGAAGGGCAGCCTAACTGTAGTTTTGGTGAATAATAATGGCGGCGGAATTTTTGAGCACTTGCCAGTTTCAGGCATAGGCGAGGTTTTTGAACGCCACTTCGCGACGCCGCAATCGGTGCAGTTCGATACGCTCTGCCAAGCCTACGGGGTGGAGTACCTACATGCTGCGACTTGGGACGATTTTTTGACTGCGATTGATGGCTTACCGGCCGCAGGGGTGCGGGTGATTGAGGTCCGGACAGATCGTAAGGCCGATAAAATGCAACTCAGTCGAGTCTTGGCGGCAGATTAAGCCCACTAGGAGCCGTTTCACACCTTTCAGCTCTTGCTATCTTAGATAATATAAACGAATTCTAGGTATCCTCTAAATTAGAAGCATTATGGCTAAACCACCGCCTCCATTCCATTACCAAAAGCAATTCCCACTCGGTGAGGATCGGTCCGAGTACCGTTTATTGACCAACGAGTTTGTGCAGGCGGTTGATTTTGACGGCGAATTGATTTTAAAAGTGCAACCTGAAGCGCTGACTTATTTATCGGAGACTGCGATGAAGGAGATCTCTTTTAAGTTGCGCACGGAGCATCTTGAGAAAGTGGCTGCAATTCTGGATGATCCAGAAGCGACAGAGAATGATCGTACGATTGCATTGACGATGTTGCGCAATGCCGAAGTGGCGGCGCATGGTGTGCTGCCATTCTGCCAAGATACCGGCACGGCCATTATTTTAGGTAAGAAGGGCCAGCGTGTCTGGACTGGTGGAGGCGATGAAGCGGCTCTCTCGCAAGGCGTATACAATACTTATACTAAGGAGAATTTACGCTATTCGCAGACTGTGCCGCTGAGCATGTATGAGGAAAAAAACACCGGTTGTAATTTGCCTGCGCAGATTGATCTACTTGCGACTGACAGTGATTCGTATGATTTTCTGTTCGTAGCGAAGGGTGGGGGTTCGGCTAATAAGACATTTCTTTTTCAAGAAACAAAAGCGCTATTGAACCCGGCCAACCTTGAGAAATTCTGTATTGAAAAAATGGGTACTCTCGGGACTTCGGCATGCCCGCCCTATCACATTGCAATTGTGATTGGTGGTACCTCTGCCGAAACCACGATGAAGACAGTTAAGCTGGCTTCGACCAAATATTATGACGAGTTGCCTACGGAAGGGAACGAACACGGTCAAGCATTCCGTGATCTGGATCTCGAAGCTAAGCTGCTCAATTACACACGAAAAATGGGCTACGGCGCTCAGTTTGGTGGTAAATACTTTGCACTCGATGTGCGTGTTGTGCGTTTGCCGCGTCACGGCGCATCTTGTCCAGTCGGGATTGGTGTGTCCTGCTCGGCGGATCGTAATGTTAAAGCACGTATCGATAAGGACGGGGTTTGGTTGGAAAAGCTCGAAGATAATCCCGGTCGTTTTATCCCTGATTCTGCTGAAATTATAAAACCAAAAGAAGCCGTGAAGATAGACTTGAATCGTCCCATGGCAGACATCCTAGTAGAGTTGAGTCAGTATCCAGTGACCACCCCTCTGTCACTTTCAGGCACTATTGTTGTCGCACGAGACAGTGCTCATGCGAAGTTACAGGAGCGCATCGACAAGGGCGAAGGGCTTCCCGATTATATTAAAAATCATCCAGTCTATTATGCGGGCCCTGCGAAAACCCCTGCGGGTAAACCATCTGGGTCCTTCGGTCCGACAACTGCTGGGCGTATGGATTCGTATGTAGCACCGTTTCAAGCGGCGGGAGGCTCAATGA
Source organism: Verrucomicrobiota bacterium (assembly GCA_030829145.1). Lineage (GTDB taxonomy): Bacteria > Verrucomicrobiota > Verrucomicrobiia > Opitutales > Coraliomargaritaceae > Lentimonas. The sequence continues at coordinate 19,161 of JAURBE010000003.1, forward strand.
TTATGTTGGCTAAAGGCAATCGCTCGCAGCAAGTCACGGATGCTTGTGCAAAATTTGGCGGCTTTTATTTAGGATCCATCGGAGGACCCGCAGCATTGCTTGCCGAGTATAACATCAAGCATGTCGAGTTGCTCGAATACCCAGAGCTCGGTATGGAAGCGATTTGGAAGATCGACGTTCAAGACTTCCCTGCGTACATCCTTGTCGATGATAAAGGTAACGACTTCTTCGCAGGCATTCGAGAAACCTGTGCGAAGTGTGCAGTCGATGCGTTTGATGCGGCGAAAGCTCGCACATAGTTAGTTTGAGCCTATTACCTAAAGGCTGATACGCTTGAATCGGACTTTTTTTATTTATTTGGTTAGCGCGCTTAGGCGACGATCGTGATAATAAGATTATAAAGTTTTGGGTGATGATTGTTATTAAAATTATATTATTTTAACTGCGTTATTTCAGTTTTAGTTCAATTGCATTACATTGGTAATGACTGCTTGCTTTTTCTTAGAAATAGTAAATAAGGGCAGCTGACTAGAACACATGTTAACATTCAGAGCGTGGGTAGTCATCAGGGTGAGACGAAAGTATTCAGTTAGGTGATCCAGTCCGAAAGCGGACACTCAAAAGCAAAGAAGCAGTGGGATAGCCCAAATAAAGATAAAGAAAAGGAACACATAATGGATGCAAAAATGTATGTAGGCAACTTGTCCTACGATGTAACCCAAGAAGAACTCCAAGCACTTTTCGAAGCGCATGGTGCAGTGAGCGATGTATTCATCGTGAAAGATCGTGAATCTGGCCGCCCTCGTGGCTTCGCTTTCGTGACCATGGAAGAGAAGTCTGCAATGGATGCAGCAATCGAAGCGCTCAATGGCGAAGAATTTATGGGTCGTAATCTTGCGATCAATGAAGCACGTCCACGCGAAGACCGCCCACGTGGTGGCGGCGGTGGTGGCGGTGGTGGTTACGGCGGTGGTCGTGGCGGTAACGGCGGTGGCGGTGGTTACGGCGGCGGTGGTCGCGGTGGTGACCGAGGCGGACGTGGTGGTTACGGCGGCGGACGTGGTGGTGACCGTGGTGGTCGCGGTGGTGATCGTGGCGGTGATCGCGGTGGCTGGTAGTCGCTACTGACTACAGTATTAATTTTCACGGGGCTCAGCAATGAGCCCCGTTTTTTTTGCTTTCATGCTTTCGGCTACTACTAAACCAGATACAAGAGCATGAGATGAACACCGTTATCCAATATAGGCAGATTGCAGGAGTGTCTTTAAGCGCTCAACATCCGCGCATGAGGTCTTGGCGATAAAGCCACGAACGTGGGTGAAATGGACGTCGGGTTGACCGTCGAGTTTGGTGAATTCCATACGTTGGTTGTCGCTGAATCGGCGCATTCCATATCCTTGGCCGCGGCTGTCGGGGTAAACCAGTGCCAAGATCTCTTCTTCAAGACCGAGGTGTTGGACATGATAACCTAGGCCAGAGGAGGCTTCATCTGGCAGTGGTTCGGTGCGGGGCATGAAGAGTGCCTTGAAGCCATCAAGTTCCCAGACTTCGGCATGTTGCGCCACAAAGTCCAAGCGGCTCCGTAGGTTGCACACATAGTTGACCAGATCTTGCCCGATCATGTGCATGATCTCCCAAATCGGTTCCCCAGGCTTGTGTTCGGTTTGGCTGGCGAAGCGCCGTAGAATGGTAATGTCCAAGGGTGAGTTAAGCTTGCCCAAGGTGTCACGTTCCATGCCGAGCCATTCAGCGGTGTCATTCGGGCCACGGCAGTCGAACCATTCCGCGACTTCCAGCCAGCTACAGAATTCTTTGGAGTCTTCGTAGATGCCAAGGTGTTGTAGCACGAGTGACAGGGCACAAGTCGGCACCATATCGCGCGGAAATTGGTGGTGATCAAAGTTATTACGTTCAGGGGCGTGCTCGCCGCCGACATCAAGCACGGCAGTGTTAGTGTCGGCCAGATCTACTTCGGTGGGCTCACGCCGTTCGATCCTTACCGGTGATTTTGTGAGCAGTACTGCGCACGCGAGAAAGTCGTCTTTATGGGCTCCGCCCGGGTGAGTGATAATTGATGTTAGCATTCATGCGAAGTTGGAACATCGATGGTCGAACGTCCAACTTTGAATGATGGTATTTGACTGGATTTTAGTGCGAGCTCTTCAGCCGACTGGTAAATACAAAAAAGTCCCCGCTCTTTCGAGTCGGGGACTTTGTTTAAATAGGACTAGTGATCATCCGTCTCCACCCTCAGGTTTCAACGTTCTATCTTCAAGTCTCAGTGCAACGTACTACTTACGCTTTGCAGCTTCGCGCTCTTCAGCTTCTTTGATGACTTGGTCAGCAACGTTACGAGGAGTGGAAGCATAGTGGGAGAACTCCATGGAGAACTGGCCACGACCAGATGTCATTGTGCGGAGCGCACCGATGTAGCCGAACATTTCGGATAGTGGTGCGTCAGCCTTAATGCGAATACCGCCATTGTTGGTAGGCTCTTGAGTCTTGATCATACCACGACGACGATTCATGTCGCCGATCACGTCACCCATTTTGTCTTCCGTGCAGAAAACGTCGAGTTTCATGATGGGCTCAAGGATTTCAGCACCCGCCTTAGGCATCGATTGGCGATAGGCAGCTCTAGAAGCGATTTCGAAGGCAACCGCCGAAGAGTCAACCGCGTGGAATGCACCATCATCGAGAGTGACTTTGAAGTCCAAGCAAGGGTAGCCCGCAAGCACACCTTTTTCGGTGGATGTCTTAAAGCCCTTCTCAACTGCAGGCCAGAACTCGCGGGGTACATTACCACCAACAACCTTAGACTCGAACTCGAAGCCTGAACCAGGCTCAAGCGGCTCAATGGTGTATTCGATCTTAGCGAACTGTCCAGAACCACCGGATTGCTTCTTGTGTGTGTATGTGTCGGAAACGGTTTGTGTGACGCCCTCACGGTAGGCAACTTGTGGCTTCCCAATGATAGCCTCAACGCCATAGGTGCGCTTCAGGATGTCGACTTTAATATCGAGGTGAAGTTCGCCCATACCCTTAAGGATGGTTTCGCCTGAGTCTTCGTCTGTTTCAACGATGAAAGTCGGATCCTCGGCAACCATCTTACCAATCGCAGTACCCATTTTCTCAGCGTTACCTTGATCCTTCGGCTTAATTGCGATGGAGATGACAGGCTCTGGGAATACCATCGGCTCGAGTGTCGCTGGGTGAGCTGGGTCACAGAGCGTGTGACCTGTTTGCACCGATTTCATACCCAAGAGGGCAACGATGTCACCTGCTTGAGCAGAATCAACTTCAGTGCGCTCGTCAGCGTGCATTTCGATGATGCGGCCAATGCGCTCTGTCTTACCAGTAAAGGTGTTGAGAACGTTGGTGCCCTTGGCAAGCTTACCCGAGTAAATACGGGTGAAAGTCAGTGCGCCGTATTTATCGTCCATGATCTTGAACGCAAGTGCACGGAGTGGTTTGTTGACATCAACAGTCGCAAATTCACCGGTTTCTTCACCTTCAGCATTCACTTCAGGCTGAGGCTTGACCTCGGTTGGAGAGGGTAAGTAATCGACAACTGCATCGAGCACGTTTTGCACACCCTTGTTTTTGAAGGACGAACCACAGTAAGTAGGGAAGAAGTCAAGATTGATGGTGCCCTTGCGGATGCACTTCTTAAGTGTCTCAAGGCTTGGCTCGTTACCTTCCAAGTAGGCTTCCATTGCCTCTTCGTCTTGCTCAACAGCAGTTTCGATAAGTGCCTCACGGTATTCTTCGACCTTGTCGACCATGTCTGCAGGAACGTCTAGCTTTTGATACGCCATAGGATCACCTGTTTCATCCCATACCCATGCTGTACGTGTGAGCAGATCAACGACACCCTGGAGTTCGCTTTCGATGCCGATTGGGAGCACCATGACGAGTGGATTTGCACCCAGGATATTTTTGACTTGGTCGACTACCTTGTAGAAATCAGCGCCGATACGGTCGAGCTTGTTGACATAGATCAAACGTGAAACTTCAGAGTCATTGGCGTAGCGCCAGTTAGTCTCAGACTGAGGCTCCACACCACCCGAACCACAGAAAACACCGACGCCACCGTCGAGTACCTTCAATGAGCGATACACTTCAACCGTGAAATCAACGTGGCCAGGCGTGTCAATGATGTTGAAGCGGTGCGAATCATATTGCTGCTCTGAACCAGGCCAGAAACAAGTCGTCGCTGCAGACTGGATGGTGATGCCGCGCTCTTGCTCTTGTTCCATGAAGTCAGTCGTCGCAGCACCATCGTGCACTTCGCCCAACTTGTGGATTTTACCAGTGAGCTTCAAAATACGCTCGGTTGTCGTTGTTTTACCAGCATCCACGTGTGCGAAGATACCAATGTTTCTGTATTTTGATAGGTCGGTCATGATCTTATCTGATTTATTTAGAGTTATGTTTTCTATTTGAACTGAAGGGCTTTGGAGACGCGAGAAATGCCCACATAGATCCAAAAAAGAGGCGGAGATTAGGGCTCATTTTAATTACTGCAAGGCTAGAAAATAGTGGATTTTTACCTCTGTAAGAGGAACTTTTATGCAGAGCTGTGGTGAGACGCTCTTGGTTCGCAGCATTTTGAGCGCTTGATTATGTTGTTTCACATTCCATTCACTCGTCTAAAAGGAGAAGGTTTTATAAAATGCACTACATGACTCTGCTTGTATTAACGACACAATGTTCTAATTTAAAAGATAAGTGATCAGTACGACCGAGTTGTGAAACAAAGTTATACTTGCCCTTGATTGCCTTGCAGAGCCATGTGGATCGGAGGCATTATATAATTTCATCTTGATCGTGCTAAATTCTGAAACAACACAAAAGCCGCTAGTCGCCGTCTCTGGAGCGAGTGGTTTTGTGGGCACACACCTACGCGCGGAGTTGGCTGATGTATTTGAATTTCGAGCCCTGTCGCGCAGTGCCAGTGCGGTTGAGCAGAATGCGCATGATAGCGGCACCCAGTGGCGGCAGTGCGACCTGTATTCATTGCCACAAGTGACAAATGCCTTGGAAGGCTGTGAGTATGCATTTTATTTGGTCCATTCAATGGCTCCTTCGAGTCGATTGATGCAAAGCGATTTTGAAGATACTGATTTATTGCTGGCGGATAATTTTGTGCGGGGTGCTGAAGCGGCTAGGGTAAAGCATATTATCTATTTGAGCGGTCTGTTGCCGGATGGTGATGAGGGGCTATCGCCGCATTTACGAAGTCGGCGCGAGGTGGAGGAGGTTTTGCGGTCTCGCTCAGTGACCGTGACGGTGTTACGTGCAGGCTTAATTTTTGGTTCTGGAGGCTCGTCATTTTCGATGTTGATTAACTTGGTGCGCCGCCTGCCAATCATGCTTTTGCCAGCGTGGACCGGTTCGATGACGCATACCGTTGATATTTTAAATGTCTGTCAGGCGTTTCGCTTATGTTTAGAAGAGGCATCGTTTGCTGGTGGTATCTATGATTTAGGAGGACATACCCCGATGACTTACAGGGAGTTGATATTTAAAACGGGTGCCTTGTTGAACCGTCCAGTCAGAGCCCTTGATTTACCAGTAAATTGCTTTGCGTTTTCGAAGCATTGGGTGGCGTTATTTGGTGGCGTAGCGACGACGCTAGTGGGACCGTTACAAGAGAGCTTACAGCATGATTTAAAAGCGAAGCCGAATCCGCTGCTGGATTGTATGGCGGGCGATTTCATTAGCTTCGAGGAGTCGTTTGCCAAGGCGGTGGATGCAGCGGGGCGTCCTCGACCAAACCCACGCAGCCAGACACAGTTGGCTGATAAGCGAGTGATCAAGCGTGCGCGTCGTGTGCGCTCTGTGCAGCGTATGGCGTATTCAGATGAATGGACTGCCGCGACTGTGACTCGCGAATATGGCTTGTGGTTGAGTCGCCGTTTTCGAGGGCTTTTAAGCGTGGATACCAATGAGCAGGGGGTTGTGCGTTTTCTAGTAGGTGGAGTGAAGCTGTGTCTACTAGAGCTGACGCCGACTCCTTTTAGTGAAGATGCAGAGCGATGTGCATTCTATATCACCGGTGGTTGTTTATCTCGGCGCGTTGATCCACCAGGCCGCTTGGAGTTTCGAGTGGTGAAATCACGAAATTGTGTGGTGGCATCGATTCATGGTTTTGCACCGACACTGCCGTGGTGGTTGTATGCAAATACACAAGCGTTGGCACACTTGATGGTCATGCGTGCGTTTGGCCAACATTTGAGCCGTATCGCGCTACGTGCGCGCAAGTAGGCGTAATCTTTGGCGATTCCGTTTACGTCGATGAGCTGGCATCGTGTGGTGTAGATGTGAATCGTGTTTATTTTGGTTTGCGCAACTGCCGGGAAGTCTTTGTTTTCCTCTGTTTTCCAAATTGTTCAGACTGATGACAGACTCATTAAAAATCTACGACACGACCCTCCGTGATGGCACGCAGGGCGAAGGGGTATCCTTTACCGTTGCGGCTAAGATCCGCGTGGCCGAGAAGTTGGACCAATTTGGTGTGGATTATATCGAAGGTGGCTGGCCGGGCTCAAACCCTCGAGATATGGCCTTTTTTGACGAAGCGAAGCAACTTAAGCTACAGCATGCAAAGATTGCTGCGTTTGGTTCGACTCGCCGTGCGAGCTTATCTGCGGAGGAGGATCCTCAGCTTCAGTTGTTGCTCGATGCGGAGACACCAGTGGTCACCATCTTTGGTAAGACATGGCTGTTGCACGTCACTGAGATCATTCGCACCACAGCGGAAGAGAATCTCAAGATGATCGAAGATTCTGTGCGGTTTCTGACACAAAACGGGCGTGAAGTAATCTACGATGCAGAGCATTTTTTCGATGGCTTCTGTGACAATCCTGACTACGCGATTCAAACTCTTGAAGCGGCGCAGCGCGGTGGCGCCATTAATTTAACGCTTTGTGATACCAATGGAGGTATGCTGGTGAGCGAGATGCAGGCAATTGTCAGCAAGATCATCGCGCATTTCCCGAACACGCCTGTGGGGGTGCATTGCCATAATGACTCAGGACTAGGAGTGGCACTCTCGCTTGCTGGCATTGAGTCTGGAGCATCTTTAATCCAAGGCACTATGAATGGATTTGGTGAGCGTAATGGGAATGCGAACCTCAGTACAATTATTCCTAATTTGATTTTGAAAATGGATGCGCAGCTTAATTGTGCGCCCAATCTCAGCAAGCTACGTGATCTTTCTTTATTCGTCGATGAGATGGCGAACCGTGCGTCAGATGCAACACAGCCTTTTGTTGGCACTAGTTCGTTTGCCCACAAAGGAGGAGTGCACGCGGATGCCGCTGCCAAGGTCAAGCATAGCTATGAGCACATCGCTCCAGAATTGGTAGGCAATCGCACCCGTGTGTTGGTTTCGGATATGTCGGGGCGTAGTAGTGTCATGATGAAGGCCAAGGAAATTGGTGTGGATCTCGATGCCCGCTCACCGGAGCTCAAAGCATTTCTAGGTGAGCTAAAAGAGCTCGAGTTTAAGGGCTACGAATATGAAGCGGCCGATGCGTCTTTTAAGTTACTGCTTAATCGTTTCCTGAAGGGCAAGAAAGAGGATTTCGGATTAGTTGGCTATCGCGTCATGGTGAGCCATCAGCCGGCGCTGAATCGGGTGATTTCTGAAGCTACTGTTCAGGTAAAGATCGGTGAAGAGATACATCACACCGTGGCCGAAGCTAGTGGCCCGGTTGGGGCATTGGATCATGCCCTGCGCAAAGCAATTGCACCGGTTTTCCCTGAGATCATGGCGGTCGAGTTGATTGACTACAAGGTGCGGATCCTAGAGACCGAGCATGGCTCTGATGCGATCACGCGGGTCTTGATTGAGTCGACTGATGGTCATGCCACATGGGGCACGGTTGGTGCGAGTGATAATATCATTGAAGCCACTTGGCGGGCACTGGTCGATTCAGTCGAATATAAGATTCTATTGGATTCCGAGAAATAGGAGTGACCAAGTTAAACATTCCAAGGCGCTCGAGAAATGGCGCCGGCCTTTTCGACGAATTCGCTGATTTGTTTTGCGTATTGTTCAACGCGCTGGATGTCTGCCTTAGCGAAGGGCTGATGCAGTGTTGTTGAAGTGAAATTGATCGTTCCCCATACTTGGTCATCGTAATGAATAGGCGCGCTAATATAAGCTTCTAAGGGGATTGAGACGTATAAGGGGTGCAGTTGCAGACCTGCGACATTGCCGATTTCAGTGATGGCAATGGTTTTGTCTGTGTGGAAAACGTCTCGGCAGTAAGTTTGTTCGAGGGGAAACACTGCACCGTGAATAAATGCCCCCATTTCACTATTAATCGCAATGATCTCATAGAGCCCGTTGTAAATGTGGCTTACGATTCCAATTGGCATATCTAATTCTTTGACGCCAGCGTTGACCACTTTATGGCAGGAATCGACTAACTCTTTGGGGATCATATTGCCTCCTTGTGCTTGGTATGGGGTGAATTTATTTATTAACGATAGTCGGTTTGGGTACTTTGCAGCTCGCTTTGCTGCAACCACAGCCTAAGCCGCTGTTCTTTTTATGAAAGAAGACCCGATATAAATACGCGAGGGCACACATTAAGATGAGACTGATCAATGTGATTTCTAAGTATTCCATCGGCAATGGGCTTTATAATATCCTAACTACTTATTACAATTACACAAACAGTATTCCAATTTGGTAGGTCAACACAGCAGCGACCCAAGCAGCTCCTGTTAGCGTGAAGAAGCTAGCAATGGCCCAGCGCCAATTAAGCTCCTTGGCGATGACTGCCAGTGTTGCTCCGCACTGCATACAAAGCGCGAAAAAAACCATGATCGAAAGCGCTACGGGTATATTAAACACCGGCTTGCCTGCTAGTTTACCGTGCTCCCACTTTGCATTGCTCAAGGTCGTGCGCAGATCGTCAGAGGCCTCATCTACTTCGCCGCCGAGTGCATAGGTAATTCCCAGCGTCGAAATAATAATTTCACGAGCGGGAAAACTGGCGAGTACACCGACAGTAATTTTCCAGTCATAGCCCGCAGGCGCGAACACGGGCTGCATAAATTTCCCAAAGCGCCCCATGTAGCTTTGCTCGAGTAGGGCTGCATCGACCCGGTTTGCTAGTTTCCCGTGTATCGACTCTTCGTACTCTAATGAATGTGTATCTTCGGTCTGCGCATAGCCAAAGTCGTTAGCGATGGCAGATTCAACTTCAGCAGGGCGCGGGAAGTAGAGTAACGTCCATATTATAATACTCATCGCAAAGATGACTGTGCCCGCCCGCATCACGAATTCCTTACCACTTTCATACATACGGAAGAAGGTATGCTGAATCTGGGGGATTCGATAATGCGGTAACTCCATTACAAACGGTTCGGGCTTGCGGCCCTTGTTGAGCGTTCGATTTAGTGTCCAAGCAATTGGCATAGCGAGTAGGGCTCCGACAAAGTGCATTACAAAGAGCATCGTGCCAGCGACTGCGGGGCCGTATTTAGGCTCAATAAATGCACCAATTAATAGCAGATATACCGGGAGTCGTGCGGAGCAACTCATCAAGGGCGCGATTAGAATCGTAATCATGCGCGCCTTGTTGTCGTTGATGGTGCGGGTCGCCATAATACCCGGAATCGCGCATGCGAAACTGGAGAGTAGGGGCACAAAGCTCTTCCCGTTCAAGCCGCACCATTGAAATAGTTTGTCCATCAGGAAGGCCGCACGCGCCATGTAGCCAGATTCTTCCAAGATTGAGATAAAAAAGAACAGTACCAGAATTTGCGGTAGGAAAACTAAAAACGATCCAACCCCTCCGATAATACCATCGGCAATCAAGCTTTGTAACATCGGGGTCGCGGTGAGTGCGTTTGCAGCAATTTCCTGCGCCCAACCCACACTGGTTTCGATGAGGTCCATGATCGGTCCAGCCCAGGTATAGACAGATTGAAACACGACATACATCATGCCGACGAACACCACCAAGCCCCAGAATTTGTGCAGTAGCAGCTGGTCAATTCCTTCCGACTTGCTGCGTTCTTTGACTAAAGCTTGCCGCTCTAGGATATCATTAAACAGAGGGTTCAGGAAACGGAAGCGCAGGAGCGATTCGGCCGCGTCTGGTTGGTAGCCGTCTTGATACAATTTGTCGCGCACACCCTTAATGAGTGGTTCGTATTCCTGCGCAGGCGATTTGAGGCGCTCACGCACCGCACTTTTACGGTCGAAAATTAGGCGTTGGAGCTCTCCTTCACGCAGCGATTCGCCGCGCTCTACCACCAATTCTTGATGAAGTAAATCGAGGGCTTTCTGCACTGGCTCTGGCCACTTAGGGCGCACCAGCATGGGGCGTGTATCAATCGCCCGTTCGACTGCTTCGGCCAGCTCTTGAGTCCCGCGCTGGTATTTCGCCACTGTCGGTACAACTGGTACCGCGAGCCGTTGCTCTAGTAATTTACAGTCGATTTGAAGCCCTTTTTTCTCAGCCACATCCCAGCAATTCAGCGCAATCACCATTGGCACACCAAGTTCGGATGCTTGAGAGGCGAGGAATAGATTACGCCGTAGATTTTCAACATCTACCACAACAATGATCAGGTCGGGTGCGGGTTGATCCGACTGCCCATGCCCTGCAAGTACATCTACGGCGATCCGTTCATCCAGAGAGCTGGCGCTCAGGCTGTAAGTGCCAGGTAAATCTATAAGCTCAACATCTTGCCCTTTTGGCAGTGACCAAATGCCAGTTTTCTTTTCGACCGTCACGCCCGAGTAGTTGCCTATCCGCTGCCGCAGCCCAGTGAGCATATTGAAGAGCGATGTTTTCCCAGTATTTGGGTTACCGATCAGGGCAACGCGGATTTGGTCGGCAGCCATAGTGGTCGTATTATAATGATTCTACCTCGACGAAGGCCGCATCAGCGATTCGTAGGCTCATTTGGCAGCCATTAAATTCGATTGCGATGGGGTCACCTAGCGGGGCCTCATGGACCAAGCGGATCTCTTGTCCTGGCAGTAGACCCATAGGCATTAGCCGTGCAATACATTCGTTGTCGCAGTCGAGTGCTTTGACACGAAAGCGTCCGTCTTTTTTGATTTGATCGAGTCGCATGAGCTGAATTAATGAGAATAAGTCTCAATAACAGATCGAGTCAAATAATTAATCGAAATTTATTAAGTACTGACATTTTTGAAATTTTCGTAAATAAATTATTAAAATTCACGCAATACCATATTGATTCACAAATGAATTTACCCAAAGTACTACTAACAATCTCATTGTGCACATTTAGTTTTGTGCATGGTGACACTCCAACGAATGAACAGTTGTTTAAAATGCTCCGCGAGATGCAGCAGCAGATTGAAGCGTTGCAATCTCGAACTTTAACTGCAGAGGCAGAAGCGACACATGCCAAAAACGAGCTTTCTGCTTTAAAGCAGAAAATTACGGAAAGTGAGGAATCCAAAGCAGGCTCAATTGATTTTGAGAATCTGATTCGCACAAATGCTGAATATTCCTACATGGTATTGGATCATACTGAGAACACCAATACGAAGCAATTACGTCAACTAGAGGCATTGCGCGATGGTGATTTAAAAAGTCGTTTGACGATTGGTGGCAATATTAACGCGCTTGTCAATTATCAGAAGGCTAATACAGACTCGCAGTTTGGTTGGCTGATGCGTCATCCGACTTCTGCCAATCAATTTGGCAATGAAGTTTCTGAAGCAGTGATACATTCAGTTAGCCTGCAGGTGACTGGCCGTGTGACTGATAATTTGACTGCATATGCTGAATTGCTGTACAATCCTGAACAAAATTTTGCGTCCGGAGCGACCATTACCGATCTAGAGCGAAACAATATAAATATGCGCCGAGCTTATTTACTTTATGGGGATCTTGCTAGTTCACCGTTTTATGCCTCGATCGGTAAAATGGATATTCCATTTGGTTTAAATGATACAGTGAATCCATTTACCAATTCGACTAATTGGCATTCATTTGCTGGGCTTTCGTATGGAGCGAAGGTTGGCTATACTGCGAATAATTGGCATCTGCGTGCCATGGCGGTGCAGGGTGGTGCACAATTCCGAAATGCCAACACTTCGGTGCATGATAGCTCTGTGCCTTCCAAGTTGAATAATTTCGCGTTGGATGCAAATTATACCTTTGAATTTGATGACGACAGCACACTACTAGCGGGTGTGAGTTATCAGCATGGTACGGCCTATTGCCAAGATTATGAACCCCATGCACCTGGGGCCCCAGGTGGCGTACAGCATTTTGGCGATTGCAGTGAGGACAATCCTGGTGTGGCTGCCTATTTGAAGTATGAATGTGAAAGGCTCACCTTGCTAGCTGAGTACGCTCAAACTTTAGATGAGTGGCCGGGTACGCACAATCCAGCCATTCCGCAATTCGAAGCAGAGAAGAATGTCACTTTTACTCTAGGGGCGAGTTACGACGCGGATTTTGGCTTAAAAAATCCGGTTACGCTTTCAACCGAGTTCAGCCGATTTAGAGCGGGTGATGACGGCTCCGATTGGGAAAAGCAGGACCAGTGGGTATTCGGTGCCTCGTATTTCTTGAATAACAATATTAAGCTCTTTGCCGAATATGTACATGTAGATGGTTGGGTGCCCCTCAATTTCCTCAGTGGTGGAAATCCCGGTGGTGCACCTGGAGAATCCTGGTCAGACCAGGATTCAACCACCGATGCGATTGTGTTGGGTGTAACCGCAGCGTTTTAAATTTATTACACATTATTGGTGTTAAAGCGAAATCCCCCACGCTTGCTTGGGGGATTTTTTGTCTGCTAAGTTCGATGCAGTAGCATCTAAAAAACGATTTGATGATGTGATGGCTGTGACTCTTCTCATCGACATGTCAGCATATCGGTAGTTATTGGGTGAAATGAGTCATACGCACTAATTCTCGGTTTACTGGCGCAACTTATGTTGAGCAGCAACAGTTACATATTTATCTGCCATCGCTTTGAGTCCCGCGCGTTCCTCGTTAGTGAGCGGGCGTATCACTTTAGCGGGAGCGCCCAGTACGAGTGATCCAGACGGCACGATGGTTCCTTTTGTGACCAGTGCACCTGCACCTACTATAGATTGGTCGCCGATGACTGCGCCATCCAGAATTGTGCTGCTCATACCAATCAGGCATTCGTCTCCAATGGTGCAGGCATGTATCATTGCCATATGACCGATGGTGGTAAATTCGCCAATTTTGACGCCATGGTCATCCGCCAAGTGAATGACTGTGCCATCTTGGACATTAGAGCCCCGACCGACTTCGATAGTATTGATATCGCCTCGTAATACGCAACCATGCCAAACACTGGCCTGCGCCGCAATGGTGACTGCCCCAAGCAGCACCGCGTCATTCGTGACATAGGCAGTTGCGTCGATCTGCGGGCTTTGTTTCAAGTAATGGTTGAGGCGTTCTTCAATGGTCATAGTAAAAGAGCTAAGTGGTAGTCTATGATAGCCAAAACTAGAATAGGGCAATCGAATACGCGGCTGTGCTGTAAGTAATGCTACTAATAGCTATACGCAGCATTAATTGAAATTATGGTGAATTGACATGGATTGATGCCGATCTAACAATTCATACTCAATGAAATCAGATAACAATCTTTCAAACCGTACCGCTGATGAGTCGCTTTGCTCGCTTCTTGTTGGCTTTAACTTTCTATTCTTTCTAGGCCTGTTGTCAGCCCTGTTAATTTTACCACTTAAGTCCGCCTTCAGTAGCTCCGGACATGCTGATACGCATAGTGAAGTATCTGAAGCCGAAACGCATGCCGCCGCGGGCGCCAGCGAGCCGATTGAGTCTGCTTCTGCGGGTAAGCAAGCGTACCAGATTTGCGCGACTTGCCACGGAAGTGAGGGAGAAGGCAACGCCGCGCTTAACTCACCGGCACTGGCTGGACAAGAGCCGTGGTATTTGAAGCGTCAATTACAGAAGTTTAAAGACGGCATACGTGGTTCGCATCCTGACGATATTTACGGCATGCAGATGCGGCCGATGGCAATGACGTTGGCAGATGAAGCTGCGATGGATGCGGTGGCAGAGTACATTGCTGGCTTACCAAAGAAAGCACCCGTCGCGACCTTGGGTGGCGATGCGGCAAAAGGGAAGGGCGCGTATATGCTTTGTCAGGCTTGTCACGGTGCGAATGCAGAGGGTAATAAGATGATGAACGGCCCAGCGTTACAGCATTTGCCAGACTGGTATATTGTGCGACAGCTTAAAAACTATAAAGCAGGTATTCGTGGGGCAGACCCTCGTGACATCGAAGGCATGCAAATGGCGCCCATGTCAAAGACTGTTCCGGATGAAGCGACGATGAAAGATATCGCAGCCTACATCAATTCGCATGCTGTCAGTGATTAGATGAGCTGTGTGGATCCTGCCAAGATACCGCGTTAAATTTGTCGTATCCGAAGATTGACAGCGGCGAACGCCGCGGATTTTCTGCCAACTTCAACTTTTTGCTCAGGTGGTGAAACGGTAGACACGCCACGTTCAGGTCGTGGTGCTCGCAAGGGCGTGAGGGTTCAAATCCCTCCCTGAGTATTTTAGAAACCCGCTAGAAATGGCGGGTTTTGTTGTGTCTGAGGGATGCTGGACCGGTATTTTCACCCTTGGTGGTCCAGCCCGCTTCGCGACCGGTTTGTTATTCTGCGCTTCGCTAGTAGATGTGTCGGCGGCAAGCGCCTCGGTAGTCGTCGCGTTGCTCCTCGGAACAAATCCCTCCCTGAGTACTTTAGAGCTGTCCCCACGCGGGGCAGCTTTTTTTAGTATCCAATGCTTGGAAAACGTGGCTCTGGATTCATCTGGCGGCGCTGGTATTATTCGGCAGGTACTCACTCCGATCATTCATCAAGAGCTCATGACTCGTTATTCAGCTTTTGGCCAGTCGCACCATAATGTTAGTCGAGTAATACGAGGTGGTCGCGATGCACGACTACGCTAGAGCTTAGCTCCGGGTGTTTGGTGGAGATTGCATCAGGATGGAGTCCAATAATACTGCGCGTGTCGCTGGCATTGAGTGCTGCTAAACCATGGGCGATGGCAGTGCCATCAGCCGTACAAATTTTCACAACATCACCTTCTTCAAAATCGCCTGTGCTAGCGGTGATACCAGCTGCGAGCAGGCTTTTGCCTTGCTGCTGCAGCGCAGTGGCTGCCCCAGCATCAATCGTCAGGCTACCGTGGGTATGGTCCTGAATAGCGATCCAGCGCTTGTGGGATTTGATCGGTTCACCGCTCGGGGCAAAATAAGTGCCGACACGTTCGCCGGCGAGGAGCTTGTTAAATAGTTCACTGTCCTGGCCGCTGCCGATGGTGACACCGCAACCTGCGCGGTGAGCGATTTTTGCAGCGGAGAGTTTACTGACCATTCCGCCGACTGAAGTGGTGTGGGTGGTGCCTTGCGCCATCGCCTCAATTTCTGGAGTCATTTTCTCGACATAAGGCACGACTTCACCAGTGCCCTGCATATCAATGAGGCCTGGTATGTTGGAGAGTATAAAAAGTTGATCTGCATTCGTCACGCTGGCAACTAGCGCGGACAAGGTATCATTATCGCCGAATTTTATTTCAGTGGCGCTAATGGCGTCATTTTCATTGACGATGGGAACTGCGCCGTGGGAGAGGAGTCGCTCCGTGGTATTAAACACAGCGTTATGGCGGTGTTTTGCGCGCAGATCTTCGCGGGTGAGTAGCACTTGTGCGACAGTTAGTCCGTGCGGATCGAAGCCTTTTTGCCAAGTATTGATCAATATCGTCTGTCCCACCGATGCACAGGCCTGCAAAGTAGCCAGATCCTTAGGGCGGCTGTCCAGCTTGAGCTTACCCATGCCCAGACCGACGGCTCCCGAACTTACGAGAATGACTTCAATGCCTCTGTCGCGGAGTGTTTTGACTTGGCCGCAGAGTGCATGGATGCGCTCAGTATCCAAATTGCCGATGCCGGAAGTAAGAACGCCGGTGCCGAGTTTTATGACGACTCGTTTTGTTTGATCGAGTGGAATCACTTAAGAATTAGGAACAATTAGGTCGGAGATTTTGCAGAGATGGTAAAGTAAGTGGGTGAGGATGCTTTAGAATGTGGTGCTCTATATGCATTTCTTATAATCTGATCCTACGGCAAGATTATTTCTGCACACTCATTCGTTCGGCTTGCCATACAAACTAGACTTTTTTCAGTTCACCTTCTTTGCCGCTAAGGTGTTGGTTGATTTCTGCGATGTAGTCATCGTGTGCTTTTTGCACGTCTTTTTCATAGCGCTTGTGGTCGTCCTCGGAGAGGCCGTCCTCTTTAGCTGCTTTGAACAAGTCGAGCGCATCGCGGCGGGCTTGGCGAACACGAACGCGGCCATCTTCGGCCATGTTGCCGGCGGTCTTCGCGAGTTCTTGGCGGCGCTCACCAGTGAGTTCAGGGACGGGTACTCGGAGGATGCCTCCATCGACCATTGGGTTAAGCCCGAGATTGGCTTCTTGGATACCTTTTTCGACATCGCGGATGACGCTCTTATCCCAAGGCTGCACCATGATTGTTTTTGCATCTGGGGTGGTTACAGCAGCGACTTCTTTAAGGGAGACTGTGCTACCATAAGCGGTCACACGAACTGAGTCCAGCATCGTGGGCGATGCTTTGCCAGTGTGGAGGCTGTTAAATTTGTTCAATGTGTGCTCGACTGCCTTCTTTAGGTCTGCAGCGAGGGTCTTGAGAATATCTTTGGGTTCCATATGTATGACTGTGTTTAGAAGTGTTTGGTTATGCGCTATTTTATTAATCGACTCGTGTGCCGATGTGTTCGCCCATGACTGCGCGTAGGATGGAGCCCGGTTCACGCATACTAAATACGAGAATAGGCATTTTGTTTTCCATGCACAGTGAAAACGCAGTCGAGTCCATCACGTTGAGCCTGTCGCGTAGCGCGTCAATATACTCTAAGTGATCATATTTGACGGCGTCATCGTGCTTGTTCGGGTCTTTGTCATATATGCCATCTACTTTGGTGGCTTTCATCAGCATATCTGCGCCGATCTCGCTGGCGCGAAGTGCTGCGCAGGTGTCGGTGGAGAAGTAAGGGTTACCAGTGCCACCTGCAAAGATGACCACACGTCCACGTTCAAGATGGCGTGTTGCGCGGCGTAAGATGAAAGGCTCGGCCAGCTTATCCATGGGGATTGCGCTCTGCAGTCGTACAGTTACATCGAGTTTTTCAAGGCAATCCATAAATGCCAGACCATTGATAACCGTGGAGAGCATGCCCATGTAGTCGCCAGTCGTACGATCCACGCCGCGCATTTCAGCACCACTGAGGCCGCGGAAGATATTACCACCGCCAATCACGAGGCCAACTTCGACGCCAATGTCGGCGACTTTTTTGACTTCCTCGCAGATATTGCGCAGGATAATTGTATCGATGGGATCACCATCTTCAGTATTGCGCAGCACTTCGCCACTCAACTTTAGTATAATACGACGATATTTCGGCTTTGGGCCAGATTGCTCTACTTCATCCATTAAAAGGGTTTTAAACGTTGTTTATAGGATGACGTCAACCCATGGATTCACGATTATATGCAAAAGTAGTGGCAAGGTATCTGAAATATAATCTGTGCTTGTGGTCTGACCTAGAAAGAATCAAAATTGTTAAAGAGTGGGCTTGACGAGTAAGCATTCGTTTCTACGCTACGCCAACTTCAAAGGCCTATGGTGTAATGGTAACACTACTGTTTTTGGTGCAGTCATTCGGGGTTCAAATCCCTGTGGGCCTACCATTTTAAGATCCTTGTTGATTATATTCAGCAGGGATTTTTTTGGTTCATCGTCGATTAGCGGGGAGACGTCACTGATCAACCTGGATTCGACAGTTCACATCGATAGAATTTCTTGAGCCGTTCATTAACGTTAATGAACGTTAATTGAGCAAGCCGCCCAACTGGCTTCGCTCTTCCACTTTCCCGCGTCGCTTTTCAAGCTTCCCGCTTCGCCTAAAGGCTACGCCGGACGCAGACGGCGGACAGGTCGGTTGACCTGTGTCGTTACGCTCGGAGGGCGAACGAGCAAAAGCAGAGCCCTATTTTATCTGTGTTCATAAATAGCTGACTACCACATCATTCTGAGGTCAGATTAACGTTTATTAACGTTAATTAACGGTTAAAAAAACAGAACCTAAGATTGCTGGAAAGTTAAGGCTCATCCGCACCCAAGGGCATAATAACAAGCACGCCCACAATGGGATTCAGCTGAGGAATGGGGCTAAATCAGTGGTTCTAATCACCCACTCCCCGGTAAATGACGAAGAACCATTTTTTTGTGCCTTGCCTTCAGTTTACTGGCGCTCGTGGTCAGTATCTTTGTACTGTTTTTATTCGCTGAAGCCAAGTTGCGCTTTGATCCAGTCTTTAGCACCAGCGGCTGCTTGCGGGTCTTCGCGACAGAACAAATACAGTACCACGCCTGATAATGTCGCGGCTAAAAGTGCACAACCGATCGCACCGATAGCAATAAAACCATCTTCTTCCGACATGCTCACCCCAATGATGAAAATGGCCATCGCTGGCAGAGTGTTGGTACCAGGGATTGGAATCATCATTAATATTGCCATGATGCAGATAATGATGGCTAGGGCCGAATGACCCGCCCGAGAGTGCATCCAGCGCAATCTGGGTTTGATTAGAGTTTCGATACGTCTGAGGAAAGCCGCGCCACTTTTAAGCATTTTATTTGCGAGTCTTGGATGTACTCGAAACGCCATGATGCGTTTCGGTAGCCAGATGCTTTGCCGACCGATAAATATTTGAATGGCGATAATCGCCATGGCGACACCGAATGGGATGCTATAGCCGGGTGCTGGTATTGGGAGTGCGCTGGGTAAGGCCAGCAGCATCAGTAATACGCCGAAGCCCTTGTCGCCGACTGCCTTGGTTAGTTCGCCGATAGTTGGGCCGCCCTCATTTGCTTCGAAATGTATATTTTCGAGTGTTTGTGCCAGAGAAATGTCTGTCTCGTGTATTGGGGTAGTTTGCATATTGCGCTTCTGCTATTATGTACAAAGGCTATCAATGACTATCGGCTGAAGGTCAAAACAATCTACAGGAAGAATGGAAGTTCAGAAAGATAAACAGGAGCGTGAACGAATCGCGTTGTATGGTGGGGCCTTTGATCCTGTGCATTGTGCACATTTGGGTGTCGCGCGCAACGCATTGGAGCAGGCGCAGTTGGATCGAGTCATTTTTATACCTGCTGCTCAGTCTCCATTAAAATTACATACTCCTATGGCGGAGGCGGCTGCTCGACTACACATGCTCGAATTGGCACTGCAGAATGAGCCTAATTTTGATTTGGATCCCTATGAGATCGAGCGAGGTGGTATCAGTTATACGGTGGAGACGGTACGGCATTTTACGCATCGCTACCCCCAGGCAGATCTATTTTGGATCATTGGCGGTGATCAATTTGAGCAGTTGGATCGGTGGCGTAGTATTGATGAATTAGCTCAAATGCTAAGGTTTCTAGTGTTGCCCCGGACAGGAGCTGATACACAGAGGCCTAATTCAGCTAAGAATCTGCTCTATCAAGTTCTCGATGCGCCATTAATGCGCGAGAGTTCGAGCGAGGTTCGCAGGCGTTGCCAGCAGGGAGATTCTCTGCAAGGTTGGGTACCAGTTGCAGTTGAGGCTTTCATTTCCCAGCAAGAGCTTTATAGCAACTTGGATTAAGAAACACTATGGTCACTTCTAAACAGAATCAGACAAATGCAACGCTCGCTGAAATTCGCTGCGCTGTATCCGCAATCGAAGATAAAAAAGGCGAGGCAATTCGTGTGCTTGATGTACGCGAGACCTCTTCAGTTACCGATTATATGATATTGGCAACAGGCACATCAAATCCGCATGTAAAGGCGATTAAGGCGGCTTTAGATAAGAGCCTCAGTGAGGCAGGTGTAAAGTTGCTGGGGCAAGATCGCGAGGTCGGCAGTGGTTGGATCGTGGTGGATGCGTTTGATTTCATGATACACATACAGACTGAAGAGATGCGTGATTTGTACCGTTTGGATTATCTGTGGCGTGACTCTGCCGAGGTCGAATTGTAGTAATTTAATGAGGCAATAGGGAGTTTCTCGTATTTTTAATTGCCTGAGTCGGATTTCAGGGACTATGTTAAAAAACTGTTATTTTTTGTCATTAGACGAAATAATCGATGCTTTGTAATGTTTGTGGATTCCCAATCAGATTCAAATGTATCCAACTCCTCCTACCATGCTTTGGTAGGACTTGTGGCTGGGGTAATTGCGTTTGCAACGCTGAGCTTAGTGTTTACCCGCAATGGGCTGGATCTTGCGGAAACCGTGATTTTTGCATGCTTGGGAGCAGTCGCTGTGAGTGTATTTGTTTGTCGAGAGCGCGCGTTAGTTCATGAACTTGCGGTTGCTGAGCGCAGGCACGTTCAGCAATTAGGTGTGGAATCGGAGCGTATTGATGACATCTATGCCAATTCAGTTGCCAGTTTAGTGATCTTTGCTGCGGGCACTTTGCACATTGAGCGCGCAAGTTCTGGTTTTTTTGAATTGCTAGGCATTTCTTCGAGTAAAGACCTCTCTGGTACGCATTTGGAAGAAGTGCTAGGAGTTGATTCAACGCACTTAGCTAGTATCGTGCACCAAATTAAGACTGGTACGATTAGCGTTCGGGAAGAAATTGCCTGTAAGCATGTGAATGGAGATTCGATCAAGCTGCTCATTAGTGGTCGTTATTTACCGCACTTGCATTTGGTTGAGGCCGCTTTTTCATTAGTGCCTCGAAAGCTTTCGAGCTTGGCCGATCATGAACGTGTCATGAATGACTTGGAGCGTTTTAAAAAAGGCATAGTGCGTCGGGAAAATCGAGTATTGGAATTAAAGGGTGAAGTGAACCAGTTACTTAATGAGGTTCACCAACCAGCGCGTTACCAAGTCGATTCGATGACAGATGATTCTGACTTTGTTAGAGATGCGCTTAGCAGCAAGAAAGTGGCGATAGATGAATAATAATTCAGCTTCGATCGCGCGGTATTTTACCTTGTATGCAGGCATCCCAATGGGGCTTCTTATTTGCTTGGTGGTAGGCATTTTAATTTCGTTGAGAATCGCAGATTATAATGAGCAAAGTTCGCAACTTGAAGTGCAGTTGATGGAGCAAAGGATGCAGATGGATAGTCCTGCAGATGCTGGTAATGCAGCGCTAGGCTCAATGAATGACGAGCGGATGCAAAAATTAAATCAGCATCTGATGTTGGAGATGACTTTGGCCCTGGCTCTGATTGTTATAGGCATTGGTATTCCGGTGCTGGTGTCTAAGCATATTTCCAACTTGGTGGAGCAGAACCTCAACTTACTAGGTGATCGTCTTTCTAGTGGCGGTCGTGAGGGATCTGTCCTAATGCATCAGGTGTTTTATTTTTCCGAGTTCAAAGGTGTCGCGGCTAAGATGCGCTATGTGTTACGTGAGCGCGGAGAAACGGAACAGCGCTGGAAGCGAGCTGAAAAGGAATTGGTTGGTATGAATAATGATTTGCTCAACCAAGCTCAGGAGCTCAATCAAGGGAGTAAAGTAGCATTTAGTATGATGGAAGATGCTGAGAAGGCGCAGCATGAACTAGAAGAAGTGAATCGTCGCCTGAATTTAGTGATTGAGGAAGCCCGTGCGTCTGCCCAAGAAGCTGATTTTGCGAATCGCGCAAAGAGTGATTTTTTAGCGACTATGAGTCACGAAATTCGCACTCCATTAAATGGCATCATTGGTTTCATTGATATGCTTACGGAGACAGACCTGACCGAAGAGCAGTTAGATTATGTGAATACTGTTCGTTCTAGCGGCAAAACATTGATGGCACTCATTAGTGATGTGTTGGACTTTTCGAAGATCGAATCGGGCCACCTAAATCTCGAGATTCGCACATTTAATTTAGTTTCTATGCTGCGGGATTTAGTGAGCTTGTTTTTTAATGAAGCCACTCAAAAGGGCATTCATTTGCATGTCGAAATAGGCGAGGATGTGAGTCGTATGGTCGAAGGTGATGAGATGCGTATTCGGCAGGTTTTATCGAACCTCTTGGCAAATGCGGTTAAGTTTACTGAGAAGGGTGAGATTAATTTGAATGTGTCTCGTGATACAGCTGCCGATGAGCATGGTATGTGTGCGATAGAGTTTGAGGTGCGCGATACTGGTATTGGGATTAGTCCACAGCAGTTACGGAAGTTATTTCGTCCATTTTCTCAGGGAGATTCATCGACGACTCGAAAATACGGGGGCACTGGCTTGGGCTTAGTGATCTGTAAGCGTTTAGCAGAGGCAATGGGAGGAAAGGTGTGGGCGACGAGTCGTGTGGCCAGAGGATCTAGCTTTTACGCGCGCATTCAGGTAGCTGAAGTAGATCTGGATAGAAGTGCGACGCCTCAAAGAGGCGTTTCTACGCATAAACCTGATTTAGAGACTTCGAAAAAACTGGGAGAAACGCTGCCACTTAAAATTGTAGTAGCGGAAGATAATCGTGCAAATCAGCGGGTGATGATGATGCTGCTACGTCGTTTGGGATGGGAAGCAGAGTACAAGGAGAACGGGGCAGAACTACTGGAGCACTTGCAGGAGAACCCATGTGATCTAGTTTTTATGGACCTACAAATGCCTGTTATGGATGGTTTGGAAGCGACTAAACAGATCCGCTTGGGAGCGGCAAGTGAAGCAGTGAAAGATGTGAAAATAATCGCCTTGACCGCGAATGCTTTATCGACCGATGAGGCTCGTTGTCTCGAGGTTGGGATGGACGCTTACCTAAGTAAGCCTATCAAGATGGATCTGATGGAGCAGCTTGTTTCTGAGCTGTTCACCTAGTCAAAGTGGTGACTAAATCAACTTGAGACCGGTTGCTAATTGCTGAAATTCGCTGTCTTGTGCCGCTTTAAGTTGAAGACGACTGCGAGATTCAGGTAGGTCGAGCTCCAATACAGTGGCTCTGAGTAGCAGTCGTTGTACACCAAAATGTTGTCTAAGGAAGCGATTTTGTGCGCTGTCCCCATGGCAAGTGTCGCCGATAATTGGATGGCGAATATGAGCCATGTGGCGCCGAAGTTGATGCTTTCGACCAGTGAGCGGATTTAATTTTAACAGTGAAAAGCGAGCTGTGCGGTATGGGCCTACTGGGAGTGCTAGCTCACTGCGATTCAAGCAGGTGTACTCGGTCTTTGAGCTTTGAGCTTTGGTGGGAGTATCCTCAGAGCGCAGATCGTAATCGATTGTGCCTGCATCTTGAGTCCAACCGCGAACCACTGCATGATATTCCTTATGTATAGTGCGGTCCGCGAATTGTGCCTGAGCGAAGCAGAGTGCTTCGCGATTAAGTGCGAACAGGAGAATGCCGCTAGTCGCACGGTCCAGTCGGTGGCAAAGAGAGACTTCTTGTCCAATTTGATCACGTAGGAGTTGCAGTGCAAACTGCGTCGCTTGAGTGTCCAATTGAGTTCGATGCACCAGCAAGCCTGGGGGCTTGTCAATCGCGACATAGTTTACGTCTTGATAAATGATCGGTAAGTACATGCCTGTAAACAAGGCTCAGTGTGATGCTTTTGGGAAGTCTTTAATTTTTGATCTTAGGTGGTGTACTTCAGGGCTAGTTTGGAGTGATTCTTGGTTGAATTGTGCGGTGGCATCCGAATGTGGGAGACCTTCTTTTAAGCACCCCATAAACTTGTTTGTAAAATACCGCGAAATCCGTCTCGACAAAATGCCGTAGGCTGAAACCCTCTTCGGTTCACTTTAACGAGTAGGAATCATGCAAGAAGAGTTAACAGCGATCGTCGCAGGCGTGCAGGAAAATGCGCCCAATATTCAAACACGCGCAGAATTTGAGGCTTTCAAAGCTACCATTTCAGGCCCGAAAGGCTCACTCACGGATGTGATGAAGCGCATGGGGAAAGTTCCTAAAGAGGATAAACCTGCAATGGGGAAACTCATTAATCATGCAAAAACAGCGGTAAACGCGGTCTTTGATCAACTTATCGAGCGCTTAGAGACCGCAGAACTCGCAGCCAAACTTGGGCCGGCAATTGATCCAAGCTTACCCAGCCCAGAGCCTGCACGTGGTACACTGCACCCAATTGCTCAGGTGCGAGAGGAAATGGTCGACCTTTTTCGCCGTATTGGATTTTCGGTTGCAGAGGCGACCGAGGTTGAAACTGAGCATTACTGCTTTGACGCATTAAATATCCCGAGCGATCACCCTGCGCGTGACATGCAGGACTCCTATTATCTGCCAGATGATTTAAAGGTAGAGAATGTGAGTAAAGAGGGCGACGAGAAATACCTTCTCCGTACCCACACCTCAACGGTACAGATTCGCACGATGCTCAAAGGCAAGCCACCGATTCGTATCGTCGCGCCGGGGCGCTGTTTTCGCCGTGATACTCCTGATGCCACGCACAGTGCCAATTTTCACCAGATCGAAGGACTTTACGTTGATAAAAATGTCACCCTGTTAGACCTTAAGGCTACGCTGGATCATTTTGTGAAGACGATCTTTGGTCCGAAGGCAAAAACACGCTTACGCCCGAGTTTCTTCCCATTCACCGAACCCAGTTTCGAAATGGACTTTTTCTCGCCAGATCTCGGTAAGCTCAGCAACAAGTGGCTTGAGATTATGGGGTGTGGCATGGTTGATCCGGAAGTCTTCAAGGCGGTGGGGATTGATCCCGAGGTCTATACTGGTTATGCATTCGGCATGGGTATCGAGCGCATTGCGATGATCCTGCAAGGGGTCGACGACATCCGCTATTACTATCAGAACGACGTACGCTTCCTGAAGCAGTTCGCATAAAATATCCGCGTTAATCTGTGGTCAAAAAATAACTTTCCTAAGATGAAAATTTCCTACAATTGGCTTAAAAGCTATATCGATCTCGACCCAGTCGAGCATTCACCAGAGGTACTGCAAGAGGTTTTGCCGCTACTGGGTTTTGATATTGAAGAAATCGAAAAGATGGGTCCTCCACAGCTGAACAATGTCGTGGTTGGACAGGTTCTTGAGTATAGCCAGCATCCTGACGCTGACCGTCTGCGTTGTTGCAAAGTAAGCACTGGCAACCAAGGAGAGGTGCACGACATCGTCTGCGGCGCGAAAAATTTCAACGAAGGTGACCGCGTGATGGTGGCACTGCCGGGGGCCGTGCTCCCTGGTGATTTTAAAATTAAATCGTCGAAGCTCCGTGGGCAGCCATCTGCTGGTATGATGTGCTCCGCTAAAGAGCTACAGGTCGGGCAAGACCATGACGGTATCATGATCCTGGATGCAGGAATCGCGCTGGGCACTCCGGTGAACGATCTTTACGCAGATGGCGATACTGTTCTCAACCTCGAAATAACACCGAATCGCGTTGATGTGCTCAGCCACATCGGGGTCGCGCGTGAGCTTGCCGCCAAGTTTGGGCTCTCAGTTAAATATCCAGAAGTGAAAGCTAGCACTGAGAACCCATCCAATGGTGATTCGCTTATTACTGGTGTCGAAGTCAGTGCTCCAGAAGTGTGCCCCCATTACACTGCGATTTGCATCAAAGGAGTGAAAGTCGGCGCAAGCCCAAAGTGGCTAAAAGAGCTTATCGAAGCGACCGGGCAACGCTCGGTTAACAATATCGTAGATGTGACGAACTATGTCCTTCACGAAACGTGCCAGCCGTTGCATGCATTCGATGCTGCTAAGATCAAGGGTGGTAAACTGGCCGTGCGCAGAGCAGGCGAGGGCGAGACGATGACGACCCTCGACGATGTTGAGCGTAAACTTAATGCAGATATGGTTGTCATTGCTGATGCTGAGCGTCCGCTCGTGGTCGCAGGTGTGATGGGCTCCGTTGATGCCGAGGTCGATGACTCAACGACTGACATCGTGCTAGAGGCTGCTTATTTTGCACCGACTGCTGTGCGTGCAACCTCACGGAAGCTCGGCCTGTCATCCGATAGCTCGTATCGTTTTGAGCGTGGCGTTGACCCGAAGGGTGTGGTTTTCGCATCGCTGCGTGCTGTCGACCTCATTCTTGAAGTCGCAGGAGGCACTGTTGAAGGCGACTTGATTGAAGTCGGGGCAGAGCCACCCACAATTTCCGAGGTCACTCTGTGCCCGAACCGCGTACGCACATTCATTGGTTTTGAAGTAAGCGATACAGAGATTCAAAGAGTATTGGAGTCTCTAGGCCTGAATGTTTCGATCCATGGCGAGGCTGCTGGTGGTATCCGCTGGGAAGTCTCCATTCCATCCTATCGGCAAGATTTACAACGTGAAGTCGACTTGATCGAGGAGTTCATTCGTGTATACGGGACAGACAAAATCCCTGATTCGGAAGTAGTTGCTCGTGGGATCAATGACAACGACCACCGCATTTATACGGTCAATGAGGTCGTTGCAGATTATTTGACCGGCCAAAACTTTGACGAAGCATTTTTATATTCACTACGCGACCCTGAAGAGACGCAATTTTTCTTCGGAGATGATAGTTATAAGGTGCTCGCATTGGACAATCCGTTACAAAGTGATCAGAGCCATCTGCGTGCGTCCTTGGTGCCAGGGTTACTGGATGTGCTAAAGCTCAATGCCGCCCGCGGTACAGGAGCGACACGTTTTTTCGAACGCGGACATGTCTATCGTGCGGTGAAGGGGCAGATGGTTGAGCTGATTTCGGTCAGTTTCGTCATTGTCGCAGATCAAATCACTCGTGAGTGGCGCCAGCGTGAAGTGGCCGATTTTTTTACAGCCAAGACCCTTGCTGGAGAGATTCTTGAGATTGCTGGAACTGCTGCGAGTAAGCTCACTTTCAGGCCAATTGAAGACTGTCAATTGTGGCAGTCAGGTCATGCCGCGGTTGCTGGGGACTTTGCAAAGATGGGATTTGAGGCGACCTGTGGCTTGCTGAACGTATCTACATTGAAAGAGCGGTGGGATCTCACCACTCCTGTCATCGCGGGCTCGATTTTAATGACACCTAAGTTCTTTGAGCGCAAAGCCAAGCGAGGTCGTCATTCTGGTGTCAGTAATCAACCTGCATCTGCCAAAGATCTGGCATTGATTGTCGATCATTCTGTCCAAGCAGGTGATGTTGAGCGTGAGGTCGCGAAATTTGCTAAAAAAGCCACGCAAGGGTTTATCTGCGAAACAGTACGCATATTCGATGTTTATACAGGCGAAGGTTTAGCCGAAGGCAAAAAAAGCCTCGCCCTTAGCATGAGCTTCCGCGCTGCAGATCGTACTTTGAAGGACAAGGAAGTAAATGCTGCCTTCGACGGAATTCAAAAGCTCATAGCCGACAAGACAGAGTATCAAATCCGCAAATAAGAAGTAGTTTACGCTGCGGGATCGATGCCCACTTCGTGCCTTTTTTCGGATTCAACAATGAGTCGCGGTGGAATGATCGCGCTCATTTCAACCACACCAATGGTCTTCGTTCACAGCTTTGCCTGACACTCACACAGGATGCGGTGCAAGGTTGATTCTTCGATTGGCTTGGTCATGTAGTAATCGATACCAAAGCTGGAGCAGCCTGCCTTCACGATCGGATCTTCGTCTGCAGTAACTGCAATAATCGGCGTCGTTTTATTTGGGCTTTCAGCACTATGAATGGCCCTTGCTGCCTCTAGCCCACTCATTCCGGGCATCACTAAATCCATTAAGATCGCATCAAATTTCTGATTCTGACAGTATTCAACTGCTTCCTGACCATTAATGGCCGTGGTAACATGGCAACCAAGCAGTTGCGAGAGGGCACTGATCTGTCGAATGTTATCATCATGATCATCACAAATGAGGACAGTGAAAGGTGCGAGAGTTTTGAGTGTAGTTACTGTCTGGAGCATCGTTCTTAACAGGAGGGGTCTCTTGGTTAAGGAATGATTGCAGGCAGGCTATGTGGCTATAGAGTAAGCCTGCATTTTTGGAATGTTTCAAATACATCAACTTTGAGGGTCAAGATGTCAATTTTTGCAAAATAGCAGGCGGCATTTTTACTTTATATTCACAGTAAGGATTTAATGACTGTGATTGGTAAAGTAGACTAAATAAGCGCAATCTTGCAATGAGCGCGAGTTCTCCAGTTTAGATGGTTGCCATTTATAATATGGTTTATTCTAACTTTTAATTAGTATGAGCGAAACACCACACATTGACATCGACTATGTCGCCAATCTTGCGCGACTTGACATGAGCGCGGAGCAGAAGGCTAAGCTTGGCTCACAACTAGACGACATCCTCGGCTATTTTGAAAAGCTTAATGCAGTGGATGTCGAGGGGGTGGAACCGATGGCGCACGCTCACCGTGTCTTTAACGTTTGGCGCGAAGGTGACCAACCTGGCTCTACGTATACGCCAGAAGTCCTAACTAGTCGAGCGCCGGAGCAACGTGATAACCAAGTCGTAGTGCCGAAGGTCGTCGAGTAATATCAATTTTCCGAGCCACTTAGAAGAACCACGAATGATCACGAATACACACGAACATAATTGTTTCTCAGATAGAGAGAGTGATTTGTCTGTGTCTTTATTCATTGCACGCAGTCGTTTAGAAATTTCATCATTTAAGTATTCGTGGTTCAAAAAACACGTAAGCTAAGCCTTTTAGAGTATGTCCGATCTCCATTTCAAAACTATCGCTCAACTTGCCGCTGCACTTGCTGCTGGTGAGACTACCTCCGTCGCCATCACTCAAGCCGTGATCGACCGTACTGCGGCCGTCGACGGACAGGTCAAAGCCTTTCTCTCGACTGATGCCGACGATGCATTGGCCCAAGCGAAGGCCTCCGACGAGCGTCGTGCCGCAGGCAAAGCCCTTGGGCCCCTTGATGGCATTCCTATCGGCATCAAAGATACACTTGCTGTGAAGGATCAACCACTGCGCTGTGCCTCCAAGATGCTGGAGAACTATGTGTCGCCCTTTGATGCTACTTGCATTACTAAGCTTCGCCAGGCGGGGGCTGTGATTTGGGGTCGTCTCAACATGGATGAGTTCGCAATGGGTTCATCTACCGAGAATTCTGCTTACCAAACCACCGCCAATCCATGGGACCTAGAAACGATTCCTGGCGGTTCCTCAGGCGGCAGCGCCGCTGCAATGGCCGCTGGAGAAGCGATCGCCACCCTTGGCACAGATACTGGCGGCTCGATCCGTCAGCCTGCGGCACTCTGTGGTGTAGTTGGTATGAAACCGACCTATGGGCTTATTTCTCGCTACGGCCTTGTCGCTTTTGCATCGTCATTGGATCAAGTCGGGCCCTTTGCTCGCACGGTTGAAGATGCCGCGATTCTGATGGAAGCGATGCTTGGTAAGGACGATCTAGATTCGACTTCCATCGCACCGCAGGGAGAGACCCATTACGCTCAAGCCCTCAAAGAAAAAAAAGGTCCCTGGAAGCTCGGAGTGCCGCGCGAATTTTTTGGTGATGGAATTGACCCGGAAGTGAAGGCTAATATTGAACAGGCAATTGACTGGTACCAGAGCCAAGGATGTGAGATCGTCGACATTTCCCTGCCACACTCGGAACTAGCGGTGCCAGTTTATTACATCGTGGCGACTGCAGAAGCGTCTTCCAATCTCGCGCGTTTCGATGGCGTGCGCTACACACACCGTAGCCCCGAGGCCAACGATGCTCTGTCGCTCTTTACCAAGAGTCGTGGCGAAGGCTTTGGCGACGAGGTGAAGCGCCGTATTATTCTCGGCACCTACGTACTCAGCTCAGGCTATTACGATGCCTATTATTTACGTGCGCAAAAAGTACGCCGCTTGATCCTGGGTGATTTTGAGGAGGCTTTCGAGCAGGTCGACGCGATCCTCACGCCGACTTCGCCGACTCCAGCCTTTAAGCGCGGCGAGCGCGCTGATGATCCACTCGCGATGTATCTGAGTGATATTTATACGATCTCGGTTAATTTGGCAGGGTTGCCTGCGATCTCAGTGCCGAGTGGATTCACTCAAAGCGGGCTGCCGATCGGATTGCAAGTGATTGGCAAAGCCTTTGGCGAAGCTGAGATGTTCGCCGTAGCGAATGCCTTCGAAAAAGCTCACGACTACGCACAACAGACACCTAAACTATAACGACGCTGAGAAATCACAATGAACACGAATTTATTAGAGGGTGGGGTGCCATCAGGTCTGATTCAACATGTGTGTGAACTCGTCACCATTCGTGGTTCCAAATGGCACGTATCCTAAGCCCCTTTCACTCTTATCCACACTCCAGTATGCAATACGAAGCAGTCATCGGACTTGAAATCCACGTCCAAGTCAAAACCCGCACAAAGATGTTTACCGCTGCACCTTACAACTATGGTGCTGCCCCGAATACATTGACAGACGCAGTCGTGCTAGGCCTGCCGGGTACACTGCCAGTGCTGAATCACACCGCGATCGAAAAGTGCGCGAAGCTCGGCTTGATGCTTGGCTGCGAGATTGCCGAAGTCTGTAAGTGGGATCGCAAGAATTATTTCTATCCAGACTCACCCAAAAACTACCAGCTCACACAAAATGAGGAGCCACTCTGCATCGGCGGTAAGGTCGAGATCGAACTGCCCGGGCCTTCCCGTAATGTCGAGGGAGAGCACCGCTGGGTCACGCTCAACCGTATCCATCTTGAAGAGGATCCTGGTAAACTAACACACGAAGCATTTGATACGGTGATCGACTTTAACCGTGCCGGTGTGCCGTTGGCTGAGATTGTAACTGAGCCGGATATGAGTTCTTCGGTGGAGGCCGTCGCGTTTTTAAACTGCCTGCGTAATATGATTACCTATGCCGATATTTCCGATTGCGATATGGAGAAGGGACAAATGCGATGCGATGCCAACGTCTCAATTCGCCCAGTAGGTTCGGATAAGCTCGGCACGCGTACCGAGATGAAAAACCTTAACTCCATTTCCAACGTCAAGGCATCGATCGAATACGAGATTGAGCGCCAGATCGAGATTCTGGAAGAGGGTGGTGCCATCACCCAAGAAACCCGCCGCTGGGATGTCGACAAAGGCATCAGCTTCTCACTCCGCAGTAAGGAAGAAGCGCACGACTACCGCTACTTTCCCGATCCTGATTTGATGCCGGTGCAGATCGATCGTGCCCGTGTGGCTGAGCTTGAGGCCGAGCTGCCCGAGCGTCCGCTCGACAAGCAACGCCGCTATCAAGAAGACTTAAACTTGCCATTTACCATCACTTCCGTGCTGTGCCCGAATCGTGTGCTGAGTGAGTTCTTTGAAGTCGCGCTCAAGACGCATAATGCACCTAAGCAAATCGCCAACTACATCACCAACGACCTGTTGCGCGAACTTTCTGAAGCCTCTGAGCACGGCGAAAGCGCACATTGCGTGAGCCAGTCAAAGTTGACACCTGCGCACATCGCGACGTTGGCGAAGATTATCGATGAGGGCGTGATTTCCAAGCAGATCGGAAAGGAAGTTTTCACTGAGATGTTTAGGACTGGTGAGATGCCTGATGCGATCGTAGAGCAGCAAGGACTCAAGCAGAGCAATGATACAGGTGAAATAGAGGCGCTCTGTCGCGAAGCTATTGCAGGTAATGCCAAGGCAGTTGGCCAATATAAAGAGGGTAACGAAAAGGCACTCAATGCTCTCAAGGGGCCGGTCATGAAAGCCACCAAGGGCAAGGCCAACCCCGGCATGTTGGATCAGCTACTGAAGCAGTTGATTGATGAGGGCTGAGCCATTCTTAACCCTGAGCATACTGGCTGACTAATGTGCTGGGAGAATTAACTGACTAATTTAATGCCAGTGGTTCGACTGCCTGAGGCTCTTAATGCTCAGGATTGAATCAAATCTAGATAAATTTATAGACAAAGCGCTGCCACATGTCAGCGATGACTGAAGTCCCCCAGAGTCGGTCGCGGTAACTTTGTCGCACTAAATACATATTGTCTTCAAAGTCCCAAAACATGATGCTTTTACCGTGGGGCTTTAGGCTTAATAAGTCTTCCATGTTGCGCAGGTTTGCGACGTGCAGCATTAAATAGTCTGCTTTTGTTTCAGTAAACTTTTGATATAGGCTTTCGGTTAAGGCGTCAAATGGCAAGTAAGTGGATGCGTTAATCCAATAAATTTGGCCCGTGGGAATGGTCGGATAGGTCTGTTTGATCGCTTGTACCACTTCACTGGATATCGAGCTGATCATCACGTCTTTTTGGCGACCTCGGGCTTGAACATCTGCAATGATCGCTTCTGCCAAGCGGTAATCTTCTTCGTCATTGCCCTGTGATTTGATTTCAATGTTTATTTTCTTATCAATGGCATCCATGACATCTTCGTAACGTGCGATCTGACCATCGGTGGCTTTGTATAATTCAGCATAGGTGGAATTACTAATGCTGGCCAGTTTGCCAAATAGGCGTAGGAGTCGCTTGTCGTGAAAGACTACGATTTGGTCGTCTTTGGTATATTGCACATCGAACTCGATAAACGCATAGCGAGAGTCGTGAGTTGCCGCAATAAGTGCTGGAAAACTATTTTCCAGATGATCGACTGAGGCGCCGCGGTGTGCGCCGAGGGTGCAGGGGTAGGATGGGATGTCGTCGATGGTGTGGCCTATTTGGTCTTTCATCACATCGCTTAAATTACTGGTGTATTCTAAGAATTGACATCCCTGTAATAAGCAAAGCGAGAACAACAGTCCTGTGTGTATGAGTGATTTGAGGAGCATGGTAGTGAGAAGCTCATGTACCCTTTTTACGAGCATTATGAGTGGTAGGTAACAAAGCCATAACAGCCAAGTGTTCAAGGCTTCTTTTGCTGAGTAACCAGTCGATTTACCAAGACTCATTATGTGAACTGGAAAAAGTGGGTAGTATTAGTATTCCGACTACTTGCGGTTACTGATAGGATCCACGCACGGGCCACCCGTTTTTCTTACTGCTTCATCTACGAATGTGAGTGAGACAAATTAAATATTTTGCAAAGCAACATAATTACAAACGTGTGTAAAAGATGTCATTTTTTTCGCTTACATAGCTTGTGTGTAGTGGTTGTAGCTATGTATAATTAATAAAATGAAAGCATATTTAGGAATCGATGGTGGAGGCACCCGCACCCGCAGTCTGTTAGTTTCCGAGGCTGGGGATATTTTAGGACGTGCTGTGGCAGGGCCTTCCAATGTGCAGCAGTTAAGCATGGAAGCACTTAAAGGTAATCTTCAAGGTTTGTTGGATCAGACATTTAATGAGCTGCCAGAAGATATCGAGTATATCGCTTGCTGCTTTGGGCTAGCTGGAGCGGCTTCTGCTGAAAATAAGGATGAAATACGTGAGGTCCTTGCAAATCTAACGCCAGTGCCCCTTGAGCCGCCGATTCTAACCTCTGATGCACACATCGCATTGATAGGTGCTCTCGCAAATCGACCAGGCTTACTGTTAATTGCAGGCACAGGCTCTATTTGCTTAGGGCGCGATACGGCAGAGCGGACCCACCGTACCGGTGGATGGGGCCCAGCGTATGATGATTTGGGCAGTGGTTCATGGATTGGTCAGCAAGCAATGATGGCAGCGTTTGAAGAATCTGATGATCGCCTGCCTGCGGGGCCTTGGCAACGCACTGTGCTGCAGCGCTTTCGTTGTGATTCGATGGAAACATTGCTCAGTAAGGTAAAGACCGGTGAGATTAGTCATCCGCAGATTGCTACGTTAGCACCGATGGTTATACAATTAGCACAAGCTGGTGTGAAGGCCGCGGACGACATCTTGGAACGAGCGGTTCAAGAGCTGGTGCGCGTTGTCGCGGTGACTCGGCGCAAGGCAAATCTGGCAGAGGGGCCAGTCGTGCTGGTCGGCGGCTTACTTGAAAATTCTGAAGTCTTCCGCGATCGATTAGTAGCTGAGTTTAAGACAAGCATGCCAGAGCTAAAGATTCAGCAGAGTCTCATGACACCAATTGTTGGTGCAGTCGTGGTCGCATGCAAAAGCTCCGCTGATGCTTTGCCCGAGGGTCTAGAACAGGCCCTTAGAGCTGAATTGGTGGGTACAGTAGCTTCTAGGGACTCACCGCTGGTTGATGCCGAGTGACTGGTTGTTTAGCTCTGTGGTTTACAGAGTTGTAGGATTTGGCGCAGCTCATCCCAGTTTGGGTCGTCTTCGACTTTTAATGTAATTGGTAGACCTGGTGTAGCAGCGAGTGCTTGATTAATGCGTATGCCTGCCTCACTGATATCAGAGAAATAGAAATGCCATTCTCTGCTGCCGAGTGTGGTGAAGACAAATGCAAGTATGGCTAGGCGATCATGATCCAGTGCTTCAATCAGCATATCTTCAAAATCCTTCATATCCGCACTTTGCGTTTCGGAAGGCATACCGCTATTGTCTTCAGGGTCGAATTGCCAGACGATCAATAGTCGCCGTGGGTATTTCTCATCTCCCAGATGAGCCTCTAAACTAGGACGGAATCGTAAGACTGTTGGTTTTTCTGAGTGCTTTCCCTTGGCGATATTCCATGCATCTGTGTCCGCGGCTTCTATCTTCATGGTGTTGTTTTATGAGTATTTGATGTGGATTTATCGTACTAAATATTGAAGTTGGATGATATTTATCATGGAGTCTAGATTCGCTCCTAGCCAATCGAGTGAAGGTGCTTAGGTGCTTGTCTGTACATTTTAGAGTAGCTTTTTAATGCAGGGAACGGGATAGGCACGTTGACCGCTTTCCAAGCGTTCAATATACTTGTCGGGCTTGGTATCCTCAGGTTGCTCGTCGTCCTCAAATTCATCATCTTCAATCGGTATGAGTTCGTCGAAATACAATGAAATTCGACGTGCTTCGGGCTCGAGAACTTCGAGCGGGTTGGCGACACGGCCTTTTTTAACAAACAGAAAACGAGCGGGAGAGAACTGCTTGCGGTACCCCATTTCAAAATCTTTGATCCATTTGTTGTTCACTGTCTCGCGTCGATTCATGAGCACGATATCGGAAAAGTGAATACAAGCATCGAACCATGCTTGAGCTGCGCTATTTTCGGAAAGAAAAGCGCTATGCACCACTGTAATAATCCGCGCGACTTGGCATTGGTTATGATCGCTCCATATCTTCAGCGCTTCAGCTATGTCAGCAGGATCGCAGGTGCCAGGTGCTAGAAAAATAATTTTCTCAGGCGCGGCGTTGATCTGGCCGTGCTTAACCTTGGCATCGTGCAATTGCCAGTTGACGATATGGACGGTATCGAGTGCTTCGAGTTGCTCATCAAAGGGACTCGTAGCTTCCTCTTCTGGCCGGAAGTAGAGGACTTGCTCTTTGCCAGCGATACCATCTTGAATGAGATCAAAGATTATATCACGGCGGCCACTGCCGGGAATCCCGAGGACGAGGTATACGTAGGGTGCTTGGTCGGACATGACGCTTCCAGTCGGGAGTGGTGGACAGATTAGCGAGTGAAAAGGCGTCGCGCTATTTATTTTCGAAATCGAAGCTGTTGCATTGCGCTTGTTGGCGCATCCAATGGTCGACTAGAACGAGAGCTGCCATCGACTCGACGATAGGCACTGCCCGAGGGACGACGCAAGGGTCGTGGCGCCCGCGGCCCATGAGCTCTGTCTCGGTGCCTTCTTTATCAACGGTGCGTTGCTTTTGAATGAGGGTCGCAGTGGGCTTGAAGGCAACGCGAAAAATGAGCTCTTCACCGTTGCTAATACCGCCTTGAACCCCACCAGAGCGGTTCGTCTCGGTGCCGACTTTGCCGTCTTTATTGACAAAAACGTCGTTGTGTTCGGATCCGAGCAGGACTGAGCCAGCGAAGCCGCTACCGACTTCAAAGCCTTTGGTGGCAGGTATCGAAAGCATGGCTTTGGCGAGATCTGCTTCGAGGCGGTCAAATACAGGTACGCCGAGTCCGACTGGGAGGTTACGCACGCGGCATTCGATGATTCCGCCCACGGAGTCGCCATCCGTACGCACCGCTTTAATGCGCTCGATCATTTTATCAGCGGTTTCAGGGTGAGGGCAACGCACGGGGCTGGCTTCCACTTCTTCCAGAGTTGGAAAAGTGGTTACCGGTGGCATCTCGATGTCGTGCACACAGGTGATGTAAGCACGTACTTCAATATCACCAGCTAGTTTGAGGATTTTCTTTGCAACCGCTCCGGCTGCAACGCGGCCGATGGTTTCCCGCGCTGAGGAGCGGCCACCACCTTCGTGGTTACGGATGCCGAATTTTGTCTGATAGGTGAAATCTGCGTGTGATGGACGGAATTTATCCTTCATCTCCGCGTACGCCGAGGGGCGATGATCGCCGTTCGGCACATAGATACCGATTGGGGTGCCCAACGTTTGACCTTCATAAACACCGGATACGATAGCTGCTGCGTCGCTCTCTTTACGAGGTGTGGTAATATCGCTCTGTCCTGGGCGGCGACGATCGAGTTCGAACTGAATCTCTTCAACTGATAGCGGCAGGCGCGGTGGGCATCCGTCGATGACGACGCCGATGCCGCCGCCGTGGCTTTCGCCCCAGGTAGAAATACGAAATAGTGTGCCGAAGGAATTACCCATGGTAGTGTGGATTGGTCTGTGAAGAGTATAAGATCAAAAGAATCGGCCACTTTAGAGGGTGGCAGAAAGGATGAACTGCAACGTGTGGAGGGCAGGAAGTCAATATTACGGCGTCACCGATGTGATTCGCTTGCGAACTGAGTATGGTGATGGTGATTGAGTTTCGCTCAGTGGTCGAGCGGGTATTTTAGGAGTAGCGTTTGACGATCTGAGTGAACTCGCGAAATTGCGGGTGGTTTGCGCTACCGAGAAGGCTATAAAAAATAGTCTCGGAGGGTAGGACATGTGCGTCATTGGCAAGCAGCTGCTTGAGCACAGGCTCACGGTCTTCTGGGCGACGCTCGCTGATGCAGTCGGAGAGTAGGGTGACGCCGATATCGTCTCCGAGTGCTTGAATTGCGGTCTGATAAATACAGATGGAAGTCTCTAGGCCAATTAAAAGTAGGTGGTCTATTTGGTTGCTCTGAATCCATCGGTCGATGCCGTTGGCTTCCATTGCGGAAAAAGAGGTCTTCTCAAAGAGTGGTGTGTGTTCTGGTAAGATTGCTTTGAGTGTGGCCGTGGTGCTACCGAGTTTCTCTGGTAGTTGCTCAGTGACTGCGATGGAGCAGCCTAAAAGGGTAGCGGCCTCAATCGCAAAGTGGGTGCGCTTGAGGAGGCGCTCGCGGTCTGG
Source organism: Verrucomicrobiota bacterium (assembly GCA_030829145.1). Lineage (GTDB taxonomy): Bacteria > Verrucomicrobiota > Verrucomicrobiia > Opitutales > Coraliomargaritaceae > Lentimonas. Next base: position 56,391 of record JAURBE010000003.1, read on the forward strand.
GACGGCGTTGAGGAAAGGGTCCTGGAAATCTACAAGTAGGAGGCCGAGATGTTGTGCTGGATTAGACATAGGTTGTTGAAAGTCGAATATTGAAGTCAGGACGTCGAACTTTGAATGCCATTTTTTTCAGTCATGACTTGGGTGCGCACTCCACTTGCTCAAATGAAAGAGGTGGTGAGGAGATTGCTTTGTTGCCTGTAAAGTTCTAGTTCTGGGCCTGAGTCGCGCACTTTTGTTTGCATCGCGTGAAATCAACAGCAGTGTTTCAGCTTTCTCAGTTACGCACCTATGGAATGGCAATTTAAAAGCATCGCACGAAAATCTTCGCTTTCGCAGATTTCTTTTGCGGCTGGAGATCGTGTAGTATGTTTGATTTTCAAGGATATCGACGCAGGTGAAATGGCGCGTGCAGATGTGTTGCCAGATGAATTGGAGGCATATCGATTGCCTGGTGAGATACTCGGGCGCTGGATGCGGGTCGTGAAAGACCCCGATGATGATTGTTCAAATGTGCGTGAGACGCTCGCGTCTGCGGAAGATTTTTTCTTGTCCTTGTATGAGAATGATGAGCCCGCTGCGCAGGAAGAGTCGGACGCGCTGAAGCATTTGTTGGCGCTTATGTTGGAACGCAAGCGTGTGCTACGTGCGTTGGGCAAGCGCCAAACTGGAGGCCTGCAGCTGTATCGTCACGTGAAGACTAAACAGGAACTTGAAGTTCCAGTGGTCGAGATATCGACAAATTTAATGCTCAAAATTCAGGATACGCTCGGCGATATCATTTTATAACTAATAACAAAAATCTTATGATTCTACTTAATCCATACCCGCTAATAGTGAGTCTATTGGCAACTATCCTTTTATTGACTGGCTGCCTGGGAAGTTTGGAAGGTTACAAGAACGAAATTGAAAACATGCAGGTGCCACGTTTGATGGTTGAGTCGCGCGGTATCGATTACGGTGGTGGTAGCAGTAGTCAGGTGACATTGCCGATTTCGGGGACGACGATTAAATTAGAGCGTGAGCCTGTGGTTGCGGAATATGACATCATTAATGTCGAGATGGTCAAAGTTGAGCTGGGGCTGGCAATTATGATACAAGTGACTGATAAAGGCGCGCGTGAGTTGTATCGCCGCTCTGTTACGAATTTGGGCAGTCGCATTGTATTGACTGTAAATGGGCAAGCCATCGGCGCGCGACGTTTGAGTGGTACGATTGAGGATGGACAGTTTTTTACCTTTGTAGAGATACCCGAAGAGGAGTTGAGCCAGTTTGTTTTAGATTTGAAGGCAAGTATCACTGAGCTGCAGAGCCACTATAAATATTAATTAAGTCAGACGTCGTTTGTTATGTATTGGAGCGTGTTACAACGAGTTAGTCTCGGCTTTATTATCTTATTCACACAGGCAAGTCTTTGCGCAGGGCTGATTTGGCCGACGCCTAATCCCGCCTTTCAGCTGGGGGAGCCGATCGAGGCATATGTTCAGCCCACTGCTTCAGGTGTGCCCGATTCTGGTTTATTTGGTTGCGTGCGCAATCATGGGGGACGTTTTCACGAGGGCCTGGATCTCTATCCAGTCGAGCGTGATAAGCACGGCGAGGCCATCGATGCCGTGTTTGCTGTGTTACCTGGGCGCGTTGTGTATGTGAATCAGACTTCCAGTCATAGTAGCTATGGGCGTTATGTTGTAATTGAGCATGATGATGAGGTGCCAGCATTTCATACTTTGTATGCGCACCTCGCGAGTGTAGGTCGTAGCATTGTAGTGGGAGCACGCGTCGAAT
>JAURBE010000040.1 GCA_030829145.1 Verrucomicrobiota bacterium
CCAGCAGGACGATTTGGCGTAGAGCGTACCTCAGCGCTTGCATCGTAACCAGCATTGAAAGCGGGATCTATACGAGTTGCAGGAATCAGGCCATCAGGGACTGTTGATACACTATACTCAGTAGCTGAACCAGCAGTTTGATTCTGTTGATAGGTCTGAGATGGCGGCTGTGTCGTACCGCATCCAGGCTGCACAATTAGAATGGCGATAACACCGAGATGGAGACACAGGACAAAACCGAAGACTTTTGAAATTTTCATAATACTTTTAGCAGTTATTTGTAGATTATTAGATTAATTACTATAGAATGCATCCTTCAAACTAAAAACAGTGGAAATAAACGTTTTTCCACGGGCGGAATAGCTCGAAAATTGATCAAAACTAGCAAATCCAGGACTTAGTAGAACAATCGCAGGCGAATTCTCGATTGCCGCACGCGTAGCCGCCTGCACAGTTGCTACAAAATCAGCGTGAATTTCTACCTTCGCATTCTGTGCACGTAAGCTCGTGGCAAGCGATCCAGCGACCTCGCCGTACAAAAAAGCCATATTAATTTTTGGCGCAATCAAGCGGGCGAAGCTCCCTAGATCACCTCCCTTGCCGCTGCCCCCGCCGATCCAAAATAGTGTCCCATGCATTGCATTAACCGCTGCTGCTGCTGCATGAAAGTTCGTCGCTTTGGAGTCATTCCAAAAACTCACATCGCCCCAAGTAGTAACTAGATTCAAACGATGCTCAGGAAGCTGGAAACTATTACCCGCGGCCACCAGAGCATCGACCGGTAATTCCAATGCCTGCCAAAGTGCTGACACCAAGGCAAAGTTTGTACGCTGCGGCTCGATTTGAAAGGGCGACTCTGGCTCAAGCTCAACTGCGCAATTACGGTCTACTGTAATTGAACCATGACCTGCCATCATTTGAGGGGCAAATTGAACGACGTCTGTCCCCAACACCGAGGGTGCGTTGTCCTTCAAACATTTAAATAATTGAGATTTGGCCGCAAAGTATTCTGACATTGAATCATAGCGATCCAGATGATCTTCAGCAAAATTACTCCAAATTAGGCCGTCGAAGGCTAGACCAGTGCATAATTCTGCTTGGAAAGAACTGATCTCACATACCGCAATGGTCTCAACCTGATTCACCTCGCTGAGCACTACATCACTCAGTGGGGTACCGATATTACCAGCCTCCACTGCTTTTTTTCCGGCCTTTTGCAGTGCCGCGCAAAGGAATGAGGTAATCGACGTTTTGCCATTTGTACCAGTTACGCCCAGCAGTTTGCCACGCCAATTTAACGCAGCGAAGCCGAGCTCACTATAGCAAGGTCGACCGGAGCCCTCCGCTAACATCCGCCATGGATGCCGGGCGGCAAACCCCGGACTGAATATAAATAGATCAAACTCACTCAGCCTATCTTGAGCAAAATCGTCCGAATCACCGTGTCCCGCTTCATCAAACAAGCAGACTTCCAACTTCAACGCATGCGCTAAGCGGCGCGCTGCCTGCCCACTCACACCTGCACCAAACACTGCCACGCGCTGATGTGCGCCAAGCGTTTTACCGGCAGATGCGTTTAATACTTTCAAATCAACGAAGTTTCAATGTCGCCAAGCCAGCCATCGCGAAGATAAGAGATAAAATCCAGAAGCGGATCACCACCTTATTTTCATGCCAACCCTTAAGCTCAAAGTGGTGGTGAATCGGCGACATCCTAAAAATACGCTTCTTACGAAGTTTAAAAGAACCCACTTGCAGAATCACTGAACCGGCCTCCATTACAAAAATACCCCCAACAATAATAAGCGTCAGTGGTTGGTGTACCATAAAGGCAATCATACCGATCAATCCACCCAGAGCAAGCGAACCAGTATCACCCATGAAAACTTCAGCCGGATGTGAGTTATACCAAAGGAATGCTAGACTCGCGCCCAACAGAGCCGAACAAACCACCGCCAATTCCCCTGCTCCCGGAATGTAGCTGATAAACAAATAATCGGCAATAATCGTATTGCCCGCTGCATAAGCCATAATGGCAAATGCCATCGCGGCAGTCACCGTGCAGCCGATCGCCAAGCCATCGACACCATCAGTCAAGTTGATCGCATTACTTGATCCAGCGAGAATCAGAAATAAGAACGGCACTAAAAATAGCAGGGACATTTGTGACCACACTACTTCTTTATAAAATGGCACCCAAAGCTCGCGCATACGGTCCGCCGATTCTGGGCACAACAGTAACATCAACAAAGCCACTGCAGTTAATACGCCTTGGCCCACGAGCTTCCATCGCCCAGATAGACCGGCGCTATTTTTCTTCACCACTTTTAAATAATCGTCAAGGAAACCAATTATGGTCAGTCCGAGGTAAACCACCAGCCCTGTATACACATAGACATTAGGTCGTGCCCACAGAACCGCACTCACCACCACTGACGCACAAATCATGAGACCTCCCATCGTCGGAGTCTGGGACTTCGCCGCATGTAACTCTGCCAAATCACCTACTTCGTCTTTCGTTCGCAACGATTGCTTGGCACTCAAGTCTCGCAACTTAGCAAATAACCACGGCCCCATAATAAAGCCGACCCCCATCGCAGTTAGCCCGGCACACGCGGCGCGCAATGTGATGTAACGAAATAGGCGAAGCGGTCCAAAATAAGCTTCAAAATCGGCAAGGTAACTAAGCATTCTTAATCAATAATAGTGAGAGTGGTAAAATTAGCGAAATTCGGCAGGTAACAGTTGTTCGAGCGCATAGGATCGACTCCCCTTCAAAAAGAGCGATCCCTTAAATTCAGCAACGATGGATTTTATTTTTTCGACATCCCTGACGCACTGAAGCTGATCACTGCTGCACCCAGACTCCAACGCTCCGACAGTGTAAGCCTGCGTCAGTGCTTGTGGTCCAACAAAAAGGACACGATCATGTGGCCCTAATACAAGCTGCTGCCCCACCTCCTGGTGCAAGACTTCAGCATCGCTGCCCAGTTCATCCATCGCCCCCAGTATGTAACAGCGGCCCGCGCCTGTAGGAGCCGCCCTGTTATATGCTGCTATCGCATCAGTCATCGACGACGGATTGGCATTATAGCAATCGATATAAAATGACTGCCGCCCGTGAGTTACCATGCCCCCGCGATCTGAATTGGGCATCCACCTCGCAAGTCGATCGCGTATCAGTGAGTCTGTAATGCACAGTTCACGTGCAGCGACAATCGCCAGCGCTGCATTCACACAGATGCCGCGACTTGTGCTTGCGACTTGAAAATGTTCCGTCCCAGAGTCATCCGTTAAATACAAAATGGTATGCGTCGGAGCGGTCGCATCGAGGCGAAAACGAATCACTCGCTGAGGATCGCCGATCACTGACTCATCCTCTGCGGCGACGACGATTGCCCGATCAGCACAGGCTAAATAAGCGGGGTACTGCAACAAGGAAGCTGGTAAGATCACTCGTGCATTGTCCCGCGCGCAGAGTTGTAATTGAGCCTTCTCCGCAGCCACATTTGCCAATGAACCAAGTAACTCAAGGTGGGCTGGTGCGATATTAGTCACCACTGTCAAATCAGCGTGAATCATTTCCCCCAGTTCAGACATCTCACCTGGCTGGTTAATCCCCGCCTCGATCACCGCAAAATCATGCGCATCCTGATCGAGCCCAAACAAAGTCATTGGTACGCCGATGCGATTATTCCAGTTACCTGCCGTAGCATGAGTACGCGCTTCATCCAATATAACACGTAGCATTTCTTTAGTGGAGGTCTTTCCACAACTGCCTGTAATTCCAATTACTGGTTGAGTAAAGTTCGCACGCACATTTGCAGCGATCATTCCCATCGCTACTAAGGAATCATCCACTACCAATTGTGATATCGACGCCTCCTGTGGATGCTCGACTAACAAGGCACTCGCACCACCGGCCACGGCCTGTGTGACAAAGTCATGCCCATCACGCTCACCTCCGCTTAATGCAACAAAACAGTCACCTGCTCGGATCCGTCGCGCATCAAAACAAAAACCAGAAACCGATCTTGGCTCAGTCCCTTCCAGCCAAATACCATTTGACCATGCTTTTAATTCCTTTGGATCAAAGCGAGTCATCGTAGTCTCCTTACCACCACTAAGCACCCTCACTGTTCAATGCTTTGAGCTGAATGAGCTCACCTACAACTTTACGATCATCGAATGGAATCACCGTGCCGTCAAACTCCTGAAACGTTTCATGCCCTTTACCTGCGATTAACACACAGTCTTCTACGCCCGCCACATCTAGGGCTAGTGAAATCGCACGTTTCCGGTCATCGATAAACATCACCTGCTTGGCTGTCTCGGAGGTACATGCTTTACGCATGTCTGCAAAGATTTGCTCTACAGGTTCGGATCGAGGATTGTCCGAAGTCGCAAAAATCACGTCTGCACGATCGAGCACTGCACGTAACATCGGCGCACGCTTACTACGATCACGATCACCACCACAACCACAGACCACAATTAACTTACCAGGGGTAATTTCACGCAACATTTCGCATGCGTTTTTCAACGCATCATCAGTATGTGCGTAATCCACTAACACATTGAATGCCTGCCCACTATCGATACGCTCCATCCGGCCTGGGACTCCTGGAAAGCTTGATAAATGGTCTAATAATACAGCAATATCATAGCCTTTAGCATGCCCGATCGCCAGTGATGCAAGTAGATTACTCACGTTGTAGCGGCCTAGTAATGGCGAGACCACAGCGATACGCTGATCAAACCAAATCAAATCAAACTCAGTACGATCAGCAAACAACTGCACATTCTCAGCACGAATCAATGCCGAATTTTTTAACCCAAAGGTAATGACATCCGTGGCACTATCGACTTCTCCACACATGCGTTCACCATACGGACAATCAATATTGATCGCTACCACTTTTGGAGTATTTCCTGACGCTCCAGTGAGCAGGCTCTTTTTAGTTTCATAATAAGCCTCCATCGTCTTATGGTAGTCGATATGATCTTGTGTCAAATTCAGGAAAACCGCGACATCCCAGTCGATTCCATGCACACGCTTTTGATCAATCCCGTGCGAACTCACCTCCATGACCGCTTCCTCACAGCCGTTTTCCACCATCTGACTTAACAGTGCGTGTACATCAACTGACTCAGGAGTTGTACGAAAGGAAGGTAAAGTACGGCGGCCTAGATCATAACGAATCGTGCCGAGCAAACCGACTGAATCATTGCCGCCAAGTAAATGCTGAGTGAGCATCGATACCGTCGTCTTACCATTAGTTCCAGTGATACCGGTAATACCTAATTTCTCGTCTGGGCTACCATAGAAACGACGTGACACGAGCGCGAGCGTCTCACGCACGTCTTTAACTTGAATGAAGTCGATCGGAAAGTGAGCACCTAGATCCTGCTCCGTCACAATCATTACGGCACCACGATCTACGGCTTCTTCCACGTAGAAATTACCATCGGTTCGCAACCCACCAATAGCAAAAAACAACGCACCTGGAACCACACGACGACTATCAGTAATCAAGCAAGTCACTATATTCTCACCACTTCCCTTACGAGTGAGCAGCTCTGCCTCTTCAATCAGTTGCTGTGCACTAGGGTTCATGAGAAAGTGACGATCACTTTTGACTGGGTTCGCGTTAAGTGATCGAGCGTAGGATTGACGAGAGCTGACAGACGACAGCAGCGTGCTAATTTGAAATTCGGCGAGACCGATCATATCGAGAGTGTTTTAAAGCTAAGAAGGATGCATCAGGTCGCGAAGGACGTATGCCGAGGTAGGCGATACAGGCTTCCGCAATATTACGAAAAGCTGGCGCTGAAACGGATCCCCCATACCCAACACCTTTTAACTGAGGTTCATCCACCACTACGGTGATGACCAAAGCGGGCTTATTGGCGGGGAAAAATCCACTGAAAGAAGCTACGTGATGCTGGCGCGAGTATTTGCCATTCACTATTTTTTGAGTCGTCCCAGTTTTACCGGCGACTGAGTAATTATCAATTGCCGCCTTACGTGCGGTGCCGTCTTTGCCGACGACATCGACGAGCATATCAGCAACCGTCTGTGCCACTTCAGTCGAAACCACACGGCGTTTTGCCTTAGGTGAAAAGTGGACAATATCATTACCCGCCGCATCAAAGACACGTTCCGCGATCAAAGGCTCCATCAACACACCTTTATTAGCGATCACCGACATCGCTCCATGAATCTGCATCGGCGTGGCACTCACCGCATGCCCCATAGGTAAACGTGTAATCGTCAGGCCGTCCCAATTTTTAACTGAATGTAAAGTCCCAGATACTTCTCCGCCGAGGTCAAAACCTGTCTTCTCTCCAAACCCAAATGCTTCTGCATAGTCGTGCAGCCGATTTTCACCTAATATTAAGCCTAAATGCGCCGCGCCACGATTACTCGATTTAACGACGATATCATGCATTGAGAGCGAATCATATGTGTGGTGATCGCTCGGCAGTTTAAGTGAACGACCCTTGTAGCTCACACGCTCAACTCCAGTCTGAAAGATATCTTCAGGTGCTACAATTCCCTCGTTAAGTGCGGCAGCAGCCGGTACTATTTTAAACGTTGAACCTGGCTCGATTAAATCCGTCAGCGCACGATTACGCTGCGAATCGATTGGATATTTCTTCGTATTATAAAATTCATTGGGATCATACGTAGGGTAATTCGCCATCGCCATAACCGCACCAGTTGACGGCTCGCTAACAATCACACTCACACTTTCTGGATTGTATTCAGCCGCTAGGCGTGCGACCTCTTGCTCAACGATATGCTGAACCATCAAATCGACACTCAGCGCAACATTTAGCCCATCGGCTGGTGCCACTTCGCGCGCTCGGAATTGCGCCAGCTCACGACGACGACCATCTCGCTCGGTTTCACGCCAACCATCTTGGCCTCGTAAATAATAATCAAAGAAGCGCTCCACTCCAGTAACTGGAGTCTCTTCGTGATTCACATAGCCCAGCACATGCGCCGCCAGTTTACCACTCGGATAAGTGCGACTGTATTTACGATTCCCATACACACCTTTAATCCCCAACTCACGGACTTTATCATACGTATCCTCATCCAAACCTTTAGCTAGATAGGCCCATTTAATTAGACTCACCGCTTGGGCATGATCGGAGCCTTTTCGGGTCTTCGTCTCGATTGCACGAATGACCTTTTCCAATGGTTGATCGATCAAATTAGCCAACTCGGTGAACTTCTCTCGGTCCGTTTCACGCACTGATTGTGGATCCACTCCAAGGTCGATCGTAGTATGCGTGGTCGCGAGCAAATTACCGCGATTGTCGACTACATTACCACGCCGCGCTTCGATAATTTGCACCATTCTACGGTTGCTTTCGACATGTTCGAGTAACGCCTCCTGCTCCCACACGTGCAAGTAGAACAAACGCCCGATCAAGACACAGAACGCAAAAGCGACTGCACTCGAAACGAGGGCTGCACGTGCAGTGGATACAAAGGCTTTACTCATCGTAATACGTCTTACGCGCTACGCTTAATCGAACGAGTTTTTTGATAATGACGAGCGAGTTTTTGCAAAGTGCTACGCGACGGGCGAAGTGGTTCCACATCGAATGTCTCTTTAGCATTTTGTACCGAACGGGTCCAGCATTCTAGCAGTCCATCTTTAAGCTCTGGTCGATGTTCCGTATTGCGATAATAATCAGATGTAACTTGCATAATTGTATGGGGTTTACGGGTTAGCGTGTTGTACTGAGATCAAGAAAGGCTAAATCCATCGATGCTTCGTATGGCTGAGAAACTGCATAAGCACGTCCGGAAGGCAGGTCGTTTTCACGCACCCATACCACCTGATTTTCGAGTGATGGCCGAAGTGTGCCAGCGACCTTACCTTGCAACACTACAGGCTGGTGCATCGTGGCAATACGCTCGTCGAGATAACGAAGCTTGCGCACTGTTTCTGCTAACTGCGCTTCGACTTTTTGACTGTGCTTCGCAGTGCGGGAGATTTGCTGCTGCATCCAAACAATAGCGAAACCACTGACAACGGTGACTGCGATCATCGCGACAATAAATATATAAATACGACCGCGGGTCTTTTGGGATATTTGATTCATGGGTAGTAGTATTAATGGTTTGTTAGTTTACGAATGGCACGCATACGGGCACTGCGGCTTCGCGGGTTAATTTTAATTTCTTCTTCGGAAGGCAGCATGGGGCGCGTTGAAACCATCTTGGCCAACTCCACGCGCTCATCTTGAGTCCGATAGTCATTTGTATGCTCTGGGCGACCTGCCATCTTACGGCAGTAGCGCTTTACGATACGGTCTTCCAGTGAGTGAAAGCTAATTGCAGCAAGTACACCACCTGGAGCCAGTCGCTCAAATGCTGCCGGCAACGCACGCTCAATTGCGTTGAGTTCGTCATTCACTTCAATACGGATGCCCTGAAAGGTACGTGTCGCAGGATTCACTGCCTTGCGACCACGTGGGGTCGGGCCAACCGCCTCAGTGACCAGCTCCGCAAGCGAATGTGTTCGCTGTAATCGCCCTGTCCCGCGTGCGTCGATAATTGCCTGCACGACCCGGCGCCAGCGCTTCTCTTCGCCGTAGTTACGTACTGCACGAACGAGGCCTTCCTCATCTGCCGTTTCCAAAAAATCCGCTGCACTGATACCTGCTTGCGGATTCATCCGCATATCAACCGGTGCATCAAAACGGAACGAGAAACCTCGCTCAGTCTCGTCTAACTGAAAGGAAGAGAGACCAAAATCAAAAAGAATCCCGTCAAAATCGGTTTCATCCAACTCCCCAAGGTCTCCAAAATTCATTGAATAAAATCGAAAACGCTCACCAAATTCATCACTTACCTGCTTCGCACGTACTTGTGCATCAGGGTCTCGATCGGTCGCAACAAGCGTCACACCCTCGGCTGCTGAAAGCAGCGCGCGGGTGTGACCACCGCCACCAAAAGTCCCATCCAGAAGCTTTGCACCTACACGCGGGCTCAACAATTCCAACGTCTCACGAAATAAGACGGGAACGTGTCCCCCAAACGCAGCAGGGCTCAAAACATCATCGGCGGAAGAGAACATTCAGGCAGTTTTGTAGTATTGTTTGTTTTGTTTGTTTGCGTTGCTCCGCACTATCGCGACGAAGCATGACACTGCGTACAGTGTCGGCGGTTTGAAATGGACTGCGCGGTGGAGTTGTGTATTGCCACTGGGTCCGACGCTCACTGCCAGGGTGAGTGACATAACCAGAGCTCCGGAAGTTTTCGCGGGAAATTGTTTCGAATATATTGTGCATGGCGGTGGCAGGTAGTGGCAGGTAGTACGGGTTAAAGACCAAAACGCTTAAAGACTTCTGCCCGTGCAGCTGGATCACTTGGGCCCTCAGCTTGGCATGCGTCGTACAGCGCTTCGCTGTGAATACTGAAAGTCGACATCCGCCCAAGTAGCACCGCATTTTTGCCAATCTGAGAATGCTGGATCAATTTTCCATTCAAACTCATACGCCCCTGCTTATCGCAGTTGAAGCTGTGCGCCATCGACATTAATTCTCCAAGCATGCGCTGACCCTCGAAGTCTCCCATACTAATCTGAGAAATGCGCTCTTCCAGCTGAGCGATCATCTTTGGAGGATAGACTACTACATAAGCCGACGCACCATCTTCGACACTTGGTAAAGCTAGGAACTGATTCTCTTCGCTATCCCCTTTAAGTCGCCACGCAGAAGGAATGGTTAGACGACCTTTGTCATCTAAACTATGGCGAAACTCGCCAACAAATATCCCTGTATTGAACAAACCCATATGCGCTTTAGTGAACCATTAATCCCCATTTCGCCCCACTTTGCCCCACTCGTCAAGTGTTTTTCGAGAATCTTTTCCCTGTGAACAAGTTGTTGATAAGCAATTTAAGTAACTTCGAACTAGGGATTTGAGTGACTTATTCACAGCCACAGAAATTAAACCAATACTCGCTATTGCCTCCTCCACATGGCTCCTTTTTGCAAAACTGACCGATCCAACTAGGGAATGCGTCAAAGTGTCACAAAAATGGCGTTACAGCTGACAGATCGCTTTAGCCGATCAACCGCAAGCCCTGCGAACTAAGCTCATCTCATAAGCTGTTGGGCTTTATCCTGCCTCAGTCAGCCATGCCCATTCTATCATGGCATAACTTCTCACATATAGGTGCGTGCGGAGGAACAACCATACCGCAGCATAGATTCTGCCTCTGATTTGCATCCTGATGCCGCGATGCCTTCCCAACAGCCTTGCAGGCAGATCAATCCTGTGGTTGTACGATCAAGCGCACTTGACGCTGCGCATCAAAAAACTCTGCGGCGAATTGCGCCAACGCCTGGGCATCGACTTGGTCTAACTTGGCAGCATGCTCTACGTCATCGTCGAGCGTCAGACCATAGGTCAAATTGATTGCAGCATGCATCGCCCGAGCGCCGAGCGTCTGCCGTCCCATTGGGCGAGCTGCTTTTAAGCGTGTACGACAACGCGCCAGTTCATCCTCGGTCACTTCACCCGCAACCACACGAGCCACTTCTTGATCGATTTCGGCAACCACATCAGCCGCTTGACTGGGATGCGTGCCTGCATAAAAAACAAACATTCCAGTATTTAGCCCAACAACACGGCTTGAACCCACATAGTATGCCATGCCCTTGTCCTCGCGCACACGTTCAAATAAGCGACTCGACATACCGCTAAACAGTTCGTTGAGCATTTCACCGACGACATACCGTTCGTCTTGGATCCCCACATCGGGATATGCCTGTAGCACCACCGCCTGCTCGCGATCCATCCGCTCAATTACATCGACTGGCTCAGCGGGGCCGACATACGGCAAAGTTTGGTCAGGCTGAAAAGGCGCCGCGCACAGATCATTTTCCAATAAAGGCTTCAACCGTTGCTCCAAGTGCGCACGGTCGAAATCTCCACTCACCGCAAGCACAATATTGGGCGCAGTGACCAGACGTTGAAAATGCGCCTCAACATCAGCACGTGTCAACTGCTCGAGATCGGCGACACGACCATCCGAAGCGATCGCGAAGGGGTGCTCACCAAAAAAACGCTCACGCAATTTACGGAACCCATAATCTAGAATCTCATCGTCCTCTTCTTTGAGATTCGCAATCTGTGCTTCTAATTCCGTGCGAAAGGTCGATTCATCAAAAACAGGACAGGTCAATGCATCGCTCAGTAAATCAAGGGCTATATTAAGATCAGCGGGTAGTACCTCAATCGCAAAGCTCAATGTATTATTGCCTCCAGTCGCCGAGAAGCTCCCGCCAATGCTATCCACCATCGTCGAAATTTCAGAGGCACTCCGGTTCGCCGTGTCTTTCGTCAAAAGCTCCGCCAATAGCTCCGTCACTCCACGCTGATTCGACGGCTCATAGTGCGGTCCACCACGCATCACACAACGGATGTGCACCTTTGGAAGCCGCTTATCTTGTTGTAAGAGCAACCGCGCGCCCGCGCTAAAATCAACCACTTCGAAGGGATCCAGTGTAAGTACTTCCGCTAAATTTTCGGAGCGATCAATATCAGCCGCTGGCTTAGGTCCCAAAGTAACTGCAGACATCCCCTCCTCCACTAAATAACGACTGGCAACAACCTGTAAATCCTCAGGCTTAATCGATTGCAAACGCTTCAAATAACGTCGCCCGTAGTGAATATCGCCGATGACCACTTCACCGATGCCGAGACGAGATGCCTGCCCACTCATAGTCTTGCGACCATTGATTTCGCCACTAAGCGCCTGCCTCCGAGCCTTCTCCACCACCGACTCACTGAAGCCTACTGCAATCACTTCAGCGATCAGTTCGTGAATCGCAGCTTCAACTTCGCCCTGACGCTCTGGATCACAGACGAACGAAATCCAGAACAAACCACGCCCACCGGGGTTCCAGTTACGACAGTCAATATAATGAACTAACTTCTGCTGATTTCGAAGGCGTTCCCAAAGCAACGAACTTTCGCCCCCGCCTAAAGCATGCGCCAGCGCATCCAAGCATGGCGAATCTGGATGGCTTAAATGCGGCACTTTAAAGCCTAAGCCGCCTCGGGAAATATTATATTCCCCGCAGAGGTCTTCGCGTCGAGCCGCAAGCTGAACAGGCTCTTCTTCGATTTGCACTGGCGAAAGACGTCCGCGCTCTACTTGCCCAAATGTGCTCTGCACTGCACCCATACAATCTTCAGGAGAGACCGCGCCAACAACTGATACTACGATATTGTTGGGCACGTATCGAGATTGATAATACGCGTATAATTCATCGCGCGTAACTTGCTCATACAGTGAGCGGTGGCCGATCACAGGCTCTCGATAAGGGTGACTTTGGAAGGCCGTACGAAAAAGTGCCTGACTCAACTGACGATCGGGATCATCCAAGCCCATATCAATCTCACGCAAAATGACATCACGCTCGCGCTCAACCTCCTCGGCTGGCAGTGTCGAATGCAGCACGATATCCGAAAGCACATCGACGATCTGCGCGAATGCCCGTGAAGGCGCATCAATATAATACACCGTACGATCAAAGGTTGTATACGCATTGATACTGCCACCCATAGCGTGGACTTCGCGGCTAATACTTTTGCCGTCCCTCCGCTGTGTACCTTTAAACAAAAGATGCTCCAAGTAGTGCGAAAGACCCGATCCCATTAAGGCATCTTCATGAATGCTGCCGGTTTTTACCCAAACTTGCACCGACACCACCTCGCTCGAGAAATCTGGGCGATGCACGAGCGTGAGCCCATTACTCAAAATATCGCGTTTAATCGGAGCCTTAAATAGGCGCTCAATAATATCATGTGAAGCGGCGGCAGAAAAATGACTGGTGGGTTGATCCATGTAATACTATATTAATTCAGAGTTCGCCTCTGGTAACAGATATAAAGTTAAAAGGATATACCTTAGTTAAAACTAGATCATTCATACAACCCTCATATCAGCATCTTTAAGAATATAGGAACTAGGTAATCAAAAAATAGTACGAACCCAATAGCATGTTGAAATTCTATACGGCGTTATTTGACTCTATTATCCTTGCTAATGAATCCAGAAAATATGCTACCGCCACCCATCAAAGTGGTCAAAAAGAAGCTGAGTCTTGTCGACGAATTGAATGTGGGGATAAAAGCTGCGGAGGCCAAATCGTTTCCATTACTGACTAATCTGGATGATACATCCCTCTAATGAGCCAAACTTCATTAATAAAGGCGAGGAAGCTCGCTTATTAAAGCTGAAAGCAGACATCATTGAGCACCAAGAGCGACTAGAGCAACGTGAAGCTTACATCGCAGAATGTGAAAAAACATTGAGTGAACAGTCTTTATTACTCGCGAAGCGTGAGGCTAAGGTTGAACAAAGCGAAAAAAACTAAAAGCGAAAGATTAACGCTCAAAAATACCAATTAATCAGATCTTTTTTCAAACTGATCACACTCTAAAATCCCTGTAAACGATCCTATAATAAGCGCGGACGTTTAATTGAAGGCTTAATGGATGGGCAGTAAGGCAGATCAAATGCGCTTTTAAAATTGTACCCTCCGTTGAAGTCTTCTGGACTGTCTTCATCCGTCTTACCTAGCACTCTGCAAGCAACCAAATTAAAGACGATATTGCCAAAATCACGGCAATTTGTAACTCCCCAGTGCTCTAATACCGAGCGCGCCATTGGCCCATATTGCTCGATCGCATAAAGGCGTATTCCCTCTAATAACTGCTGACCACTGAGATGATTCGACTGATCAAGCGCTCCCTTCTTGCCCATCTCTTTGAGACTATAATCCAGCGCCTGACGCAAAAAATAGTAGGCTCCTCGCGCATAGCGAGGATCGTCCTTGCGAATCGCACGGATAACTTCGTCAAAATCTCTACTTGGATCATTCACTGTCGTTCATAGAAATTGTAATTGAAGTAACGTCAACCATCTGTGCAAGCAATCTGTAATAACAATCAGATCCGATCCAAAGAATTAGGTTCATCGTCGATTAGCGGGGAAGGCATTGATATCTGTTGGGAGCGTTGGATTTGCTTGTTGCTCTGGGGAGGGACGACCTCCGTGTCGTCCGGTACCGATGCGTGAGAGTCCGACAGGATTATCAGCTCTTGGAGACTCCTAGATTTTCATGTGGTTTCAAAAGTACCCGCGGTCGACACGGAGGTCGACCCTCCCAACAGTTTTCCCCCGCAAATGACGATGATTCTATACTGTCCCATTGCAAAAAGCCCTGC
>JAURBE010000041.1 GCA_030829145.1 Verrucomicrobiota bacterium
TTAATTACAGCATCCGCCTGAGTGACAATGACTTCACCCTCGACCTTACTATCATAAGCTATGGTTGTATTTTGCATACTAATCCTGAGACCCAATTATAGGTACACTCAAATCGCTGAAAACCTAATTTGCCGCCCCTTTCATGCAAGCTACAATTTGATTTAATCATAACTTATTCAGTGTCTTAGGAATAAAATACGACTAGATCGTGAATTTATAGCTGGCGGCTCAATGTAAGACCGCAGGCTGAGATAAAAGCAATTGAAGATATACATGAACCAGACTTGTAAGTCTGTCAAAGACACCCTACTATAAATGAATGGAATCTTGCGATAGCACCGCCTGCCAATCTGCACGCGAAATCTTCACCGAACTCGAAGAAATCTACGACGATCAGAATCTCTACTTCCGCACCATAAGCTCTGTATTGGAAGCCGCTAGTGCACTTGAAGTCCCGCATCGTCTCAAGCTGATGCTCACACAGCCTAAAAATGAGATCATGGTTCACTGCCCAGTTGAAATGGACGATGGCAGCTGGCGCCTCTTTAAAGGTTACCGCGTACAGCACAATAATGTATTGGGTCCCTACAAAGGCGGCATTCGCTATCATCCAGAAGTGAAGCTCGATGAGGTCAAAACTCTTGCCCTACTCATGACCATGAAATGTGCCCTCGCGCGCCTCCCCTTCGGCGGCGCCAAGGGTGCACTGCGGATCAACCCTCACGGAGTCAGCAAAGACGAACTGATGCGCGTCACCCGTCGCCTCACAGCAGCGCTGGGCGACAATATCGGCCCAGACTACGACATTCCCGCACCCGACGTGGGGACCAACGCACAAGTCATGGCATGGATGGCCGATACCTACATCAATTTTGCAGAATCCTCTAGCAAAGTCACCGCGCGCGGCGTGGTGACTGGCAAGCCGCTTGCATTTGGCGGCTCAGCAGGTCGTGAAAAAGCGACTGGGCAAGGGCTCGTTTACGTCCTCGATGCGCTCTTACCTGGCATGGGGATCGAGCTCGACACAGTTTCCTGCAGCCTAATCGGCTATGGCAATGTCGGCTCTTGGACCGCCCGGTTGCTGCAAAAACGCGGTACCACGCTGAAAGCCGTCATGGATCATAGCGGCGCAATCTTCAACCCAGACGGAATTGATGCGGATGCGCTCGCGCTGCACGTCTCGACAACCGGAGGCGTTCATAACTTCGCAGCTGCGAAAGCAATCAGCAATGACGCCTTTTATGCAACCCCAGTCGACCTCTTCATACCTGCTGCCTTGGAGCAAATGGTCGATCTGGAACACGCCAAGCGCATACAATGCAAAGTACTCGTCGAAGGTGCCAACGCACCGACCACACCACACGCCGAGCGCTATCTACTGGAACAGGGAATCGAGGTCTTGCCTGCGATCCTGTGCAATGCCGGAGGCGTCACCGTCAGCTATTTTGAATGGAAGCAGAACCGCCAATCCGAAACATGGGACGAAGCACTCGTCGACGAACGACTTAAAACAACAATGACTCGCTCCGCCGAACGCGTGCTGAAAATGTCAAAACGCCTAAATTGCAACATGCGCATTGCCTCTTATGCCTCAGCAATCGAGCATATTGATAAAGTCTACGAACTGCGCGGCGTGTTCCCATGAGCAGTTGTTTGCAAGACAAGACTGAGAGCAGCCTAATTAACAATTTACCCTTTTAGCTTGGTGTCTCTATGGCATTGACAGGCACGATTTTGTCATTCTAATCATTACCGACGTTTGAAAAGTATGCGCTGCCAAGAGTACGCATTCGTACGGATCTAATTTCCGAATTGTTAACTTAAACAACGACACTCTCACTAAACTACGGATTATTATTCGTAGCTTCTCATGCAGCCGAACACCGTGTGTCTGTAGCTGTTGAAAGACCTATTATCGCCATGCTATGGCCACTCAAACAATGAGTAACCAAGAATCAACTAAGGAAGCCCCACAGGACAATCAAATCGCCGTTTCCGGCATTTTGGAAATTTTGCCGAATAAGACGGGGCAGCTACTCGATCCTAGCCGTAATGGTAAAACTCGCCCGAGCGACCCCTTTGTCACCCGCGAACTGATCAAGCGCTTCCGTCTAAAACAAGGCCACTTAATCGAGGGCCAGGCGATCAAGAACGAGCGCTTCCCCAACCCCAAAGTCCGCTTCATCGACACAGTCGATGGCTGCACGATGGAAGAGCGCAAAGGCCGCTACAGTTTTCAGCAAATGGTTTCGATCGCTCCTGATGAGCAACTCAAGCTCGAAGCTAAAGACGGCCGCATCACCACCCGCATCATGGACTTGTTCTGCCCGATCGGCAAAGGCACCCGCGGGCTGATCGTCGCACCACCGCGTACAGGTAAGACGACTTTACTCCACGACATCGCGCACGGTGTCATCGAAAATCACCCCGAATGCCACGTTATCGTATTACTCGTCGACGAGCGCCCTGAGGAGGTCACCGACTTTAAACGCAGTGTCGATGCCGAGATCTACGCTTCCTCCAACGACGAGGAGATCACCAATCACACTCGTCTTGCCGAAATCGCGATCGAGCGTGCCAAGCACTTGGTTGAATCAGGCAAAGACGTGGTACTGTTACTCGACTCCATCACGCGACTGGCACGTGCTTATAATGCCGCATCTGGCAAAGGCGGTCGCACGATGACTGGTGGCCTCGATAGTCGCGCGCTCGAAAAACCACGTCAATTTTTCTCTGCTGCACGTAATTGCGAAGATGGCGGCAGCCTGACCATTATCGCGACTGCGCTGGTACAAACCGGCAGTAAGATGGATGATCTGATTTTCCAAGAATTCAAAGGCACTGGTAACATGGAAATGGTACTCGACCGCAAGGCTGCCGAGTTGCGACTCTGGCCCGCCATCAACCTGAACGCCTCCGGCACTCGTAAAGAAGAACTCATCCTTGCCGGCAAATATCTGGAAGGTGCGCAATTCCTGCGCCGCGCACTCGCGGGACAGAAGATCGAAGATGCTGCAGAAATCATGATTGATCGCTTTACCCAGACCAAAAATAACGACGAGTTCCTTAAATTACTGGATCGCTGATATGCTTTAGCAGATTTATGAAACATTGCGTAATGCTTTCTCTCACATTCGCCGAAAGTGCGTAATTATTCTGTGTCTTTAGGTAGCGCACTACACTCTGGTCAGCTCGACACGCTGTAAGCGCTGATGCAATGCCTCTCCTTGTGGTAGCTTGGGTACGAGCGACTCTAAGCGACTCCACGCATAAACCGTAGCTAAGCGAGCACTCTCCTCGAACGAAGCACCACGTTGCTGCGCTTGTAAATAACCAGCCAGCAGTGCATCTCCTGCGCCCACCGTACTGGCTACAGACGAGACCGATGCACGCGCCATTAATGTGGAATCGCCCGATAAAAATAAAGCACCCGCTTCCCCCATCGAAACAATCAGCGCTGGGATTTGCTGCGGACATAATTCGCGCGCCGCCGCGAGTATCGACTCCGCGCCTTGCAAGTCTCTGTCCAACAATTCCGCGAGCTCATGTTGATTGGGCTTGGCCAAATCAACGCCAACTTTAATTGCGGCAGCTAAGGTAGGCCCACTGCTATCGATTGCCACTCTGGCCCCCTTGGCGCGCAGCGAACCAATCATATCCGCTACAAACGAAGCATCTACAGCAACTGGTAAGCTTCCTGAAATCACAAACCAACGCTCAGGCTCAGCCAATTCCAACAGTTGCTGGAACAAGACCTGACACTGCGCCGGTGTGGGTGAAAGTCCTGATAGGTTAAGGTCCGTAGTCACCCCAGTATTTGTGTCCACAATTTTGATACATGTACGCGTCTCCCCAGCCACACGAACACAGGCATCTTCTATCCTGTGTCTCGCGAAATGCTGCTCATACAGTGCCACATTTTCTTGCCCTAAAAAGCCAGCCGCCACGACTCCCGACTCCCCGCCGATTGCCAACATCGTCGCAACATTTATGCCCTTACCTGCTGACTGGCGGTGGGACCCACGCGCACGATTAACCGCACCAGGTTCGAAGCGATCGACATGCACAGTGCGATCGATTGCAGGATTTAAAGTCACAGTTACTATAGACGCTGGCATACTTATAATCTGTTACAAAATCACTCTTCAGAGGTCGTTTAAAATCACTGACTCCAAGTGTGGAGCAAAGAATTTCTCCTCAAATTTGCCAACGCGGATTGGCACTTTAAAGTGCTGCCTCTATTGAACATTGATAGCTGGCAACGAACGAAACACTTTTTTGGGGTAAGCATATTTTAAGTGAGTCAGAGAACGCAGTTATTTGCAAATGCACTGTCCCTAGTTCACAACAATTCGAGCTGATCATTCCCACTCAGGCTCCATGCATCTACACCACGACGGCGTAAATCAGCCGCAAAATCAGTGGTTGAACCATGCACTGTGTACACTGTCCGCGGTGATACCACATCGACAAACTCAAGCAGTTCCCGATAATCCGCATGATCCGAGAGTGGCAATACGGCATCTGTGCGGTAGCGATATTGGCTCGAAGATTGCAGGCCCCAACCACTGATCATCGCGAGTCGATACCGCCCAACTGGTAGTTGCTTCCGCACTGATGGCGGCAACACGACCACGCAACCCTGCATATTAAGAAAATCGAGCGGTCGGGTATTTGGCATCCCAAAGCCATATTTCTGATACACCGGATTCAATGCACGAATGGTTTTGTGTGCCATCAGCTCAAAGCCGCTGGGTTCTAATATCTTTAAGACCTCCTGAGCTTTACCCAACGAATAAGCCAACAGAATCGGCACCTCCCCCGCCGCCAGAGCATCTGCGCAAAAACTACGTATTTCAGCCTGTAGGTCAGCAGTGGCTGGGAAGACGAACTCAGGGCGACCAAAAGTAGACTCCATAATCAGGGTGTCAGCCTGTGGAATTTCAATCGGCTCAGCCGCCAAACCGCGACGTGTTTTAAAATCTCCCGTATAAAGTAGCGATTCACCAGAGGGAGCCTCCACCCGCACCATCGCTGAACCCAGTACATGCCCCGCCGGGAATAGTTCAATGCGCAGGGCGCCATGCTGGTATGCCTCACCGTACGCCAAGGCCACTCCACGCTGCGCGGCGGCATCTCCGAGGCGCACGCGAATACAGTCAATCGTCGCGGCAGTGGCTAGAAATGACTGGTGCCTCGCCACGTGGTCGCCGTGTGCATGAGAGACGACCGCAAATGGCTTTGCGCGGCGTGCATCGATCCACAAGCCACAATCAGGCAAATACAGTCCGCCTCGTTCAACTGCTGTTAACATATTCAAAAGCGACAGACAAACGACCTGCAAAACGACACTCACGTATGCTGGTGACTGCCAATATAATTACTTAAATCCAGTTTTCGCCATGGAACTTCAAGGCTTGTGCTAATTCTTTGGCAAAAAACGGGCCGCGATAGATCCAGCCGGTGTATATTTGGACCATGGATGCACCCGCATCCATCTTTTCACCTGCTGCTTCAGGCGAATCGATTCCACCTACGCCGATAATCGGCAACTTACCCTCCGTAGAGCGATGAATGTAATTAATCACGTCATTCGAGCGCTTGCGAAGATCAACACCACCGCTCATACCTCCGGTCTCGTTCGAAGTAAAGCCGCTCGGGCGGGTAATCGTCGTATTGGTAGCAATAATACCATCATAGCCCAAGTCCAAGAGCACACTAACGATCTGATCGATCTCTGCATAGCTCAAATCCGGCGCAATCTTCAATAGCATTGGATGCGGCTTATGCCCTAGCTTCTTCGCGTAGCTACGATTCTCGTCTCGTAAGGTTGTCAGCAAAGCACGCAGATAGCTCTCCGTCTGCAATTCACGAAGTCCCGGAGTATTGGGGCTACTAATATTGATCGTAAAATAGTCGGCCTGATCTGCAAGCGTACGAAACGACGCCAAGTAATCATCGACAGCCTGATCTAGAGGAGTTGCCTTCGCCTTGCCAATATTCACGCCAACAGGCATGCGCCGCTTCCCTTTTGGGTAATGGTTGGTGAGACTGTTTAACATCGCTTCCGAACCCTTATTATTAAAGCCCATGCGGTTGATAATGGCATTTTCCTCAGGAAAGCGAAATAACCGCGGGCGCGGGTTTCCAGGTTGCCCCTGTGGCGTAACAGTCCCTACCTCTGCATGCCCAAAGCCCAGTGCCTCGATCGCACGAGGAAATTCACCGTCCTTATCCATACCCGCTGCGAGGCCGACACGATTCGGAAACTCTAGGCCAAAAAGCTGAACTGGCTTGTCTTCACACACTTGATTGAAGCGACGTACCATCGAGCAGAGCATAGGCGTAGCTCCCATCAACTTGAGCATTTGAGCAACGCGATCGTGCGCTTGTTCTGGCTCCATGCGGAAACAAATAGGTCGGATAATGTTTTCGTAGATACATCCCATATCGGTATGTCTGTTAGTCTATATTATGAAATGCGCAAGTTAAGAAGACACCCACTTTGAGCAATGAATATGACTCAGATAAAAATTTTCTGACAAAGCACTTTACAATTGGGTTTTGTAAGCTTTTACCCGTTATATCGTAATTTTGTTAAATCCTAGTCAGCAATCAGCCTCAATCCATTTACACCTAGGAAATAAGCCCTTTTAAAGCATGCCGAATA
Source organism: Verrucomicrobiota bacterium (assembly GCA_030829145.1). GTDB lineage: Bacteria > Verrucomicrobiota > Verrucomicrobiia > Opitutales > Coraliomargaritaceae > Lentimonas. Next base: position 6,671 of record JAURBE010000041.1, read on the forward strand.
CATCTGCAAAACTCACTTGGTGCAAAGCCAGCATCGGAGAAGACATGAACTGGTGGATCAAAGAAATCAGTGATCCAATCCATTGGGAAATCGATGGTCTCGGAATCATCGATCCTCGACAGTTCCAGCACATTCTAGACCTCATGGAGCCGCTCAACGAATACGGCCTTCAGACTGATCTAGTCGCAGACGCGTTCTACTCGTTCGGAATCGACGAGATCCAAGAAGATAAGTCGGTGTTACTTAAACGCATCAACGATAACATTCTCGATAGTGAAGATCCACTCTTTGCCCTCCCAGATGTGCTCGACGAGGATAAGGGCCCCTACGCAGACTTACTGGACCATATTACAAAACTGCGTATCAAACTGCTCAATGACCTGATTGACTTCGCCCAAAACCTGACTGTGGAAGAACTCGAAGAAGAGATTCGTGAATCACAAAACGGGGATTACCTTGAAGGTCGTGCAACGCACTATTTTACAGAACTTACATCGATTCTCGAATATGTCCCAGAGGGCTTCGAACTTGACGATGACGACGAAAGCACTCCTAAGTCTGAAGACGAGGTGCTCGAAAAAGACCTCGCCGATGTCGACGCAGGCACCGACACTGAAGAAACCATAGTCGCTGATGAAACGATGAAATGGGACGAGGAAGAGGAAGACCAGGAACAGGAATACGAAGAGCACACCAGTCCACCTGACGATGTGCCGGCTTCGGAAAAACCCGAATAATCTTCTCACCTATAAACACTTACAAAAACTCGGCTCACGCCGAGTTTTTTTGTATCTGCACAATCAGCTACGATAAACGAGACGTACTCAAGTCCTTCAATTTAGAGCATACGCCCTACTAGCAAGTAACCTTATAAAGAATAGGTATCAAGCGACTCTTCGTGAGAAATGCCAGAGCCAATCGCTTTAAATCAATAAGTGTTTATACTAATCGAATCAAGATGACTGAGTCGAACACTTTCCACCCAGTAGCTTATACTAAATATACGTAATTTTAATTATATTTAGTAAGCTTAGTAACCGTATTATAATAAGAGCTATAAAGTATATAGAATACACGATGAACACTATATCTGAATGTATCCTAATATGCTATTTTAAGAAGTTGCGCATTTAAACATGCGATTAATAAAATTTTCTCATTGATACATTGTTTGTACGGCTTTTGGCCAAACAGATTTGGCAATACATATGACAGCATAGTTCACCGCTAAAATTACCCATTACTTACAGTATTCTCTAATACATTTATTTCAACAAACGCGGTTATTTTATCATTTTTGGCGCCCGCACAGATGCCTCTTCTGTAAATTGCAGTAGGGGCTTTTTATTAATCCCACTATAACTACCTGAAAATTAACCATTTAGCATATAACCTACGGGGCCAAAACCATTGGTTCCAGATGAATAAGCTAAGAGATCAATTCAAACCAATAATATGAAAAAAGTAATCGTTATCGAGGACCAGACCGTCCTTCGTGATCTAATCTGCCAGTTAGTGGATGGTTACACAGACATGGAAGTAATTGCTCAAACTGGCTGCGGTGCAGAAGGCTATGAGTTCTGCCTAGAGCATCAACCAGACTTGGTAATACTAGATATCATATTGCCCAACCTATCTGGCACTGAAGTGCTGAGGCGCCTCAAGGCCAAAAGCCCCAAGATGAACATTCTCATCTTCTCCGCTGCGTCATCCAACAGTATAGTCACCCGCGTCCTCAAAGCCGGCGTCACCGGATATATTGAAAAGGCTGCCAGACTTACCGAACTCGAAAAAGCAATCGCTCAAGTGGCTGAAGGTCGCTCGTACTTTAGCCCCCGCATTATAGAAATAATGCGCAACTTAATGGTTAATGGTTGTGAAGACGACCCGATAGAGACACTGACAGCTCGTGAACGAGAGATTGTGCAACTGATTGCGGAGAGCAACAGTAACAAGGAAATCGCTGCTAAACTCGGCATGAGCGTGCGGACAGCAGACACTCATCGTACCAATATCATGAAAAAGCTAAGTTTACATGATGTCGCTGCCCTCACCCGCTGGACAATCGCCAACAAACTGGTGGATCCACACGACTACTAATTAAGCCAAGAAACAGCCCCGAAAACTCATCGAACATCTAAAATCAGCACCCAATAGATGCCTAAGTTTAACTCCATTCTCATCGCTAGATAACGCATCTAAATAGCTGTGCTGCAGCCCTGAGCGTAACATATCCTAGCAAATGTCACCTTAGTTTACCCTAAACCACGCTGACTCTTTGCAGTAAAGTCGAGAAAGGTCTTCACGATGGGGTGATCGATGTTCTCATTCGTCGTCAGCCATTCGACCGCTTGGCTACGATTCATGCCGTCTTTAAAAAATGCTTTGAACACGCGCCGCGCCAAGGAAATGTCTTCTTTACTGTACCCCGCTCGCTCTAGACCGACCTTGTTAATCGTCCGTGTCGCCGCAGGGTTCCCATCGCTAATCACATAAGGCGGAACGTCCTGCACTACTTTTGAAGTCGCGCCGACCATTGCTCGCGTGCCTACACGACAAAATTGATGCACACCCGCGCCCCAACCGATGTTGGCATAGTCACCCACCACAACATGGCCACCCAGCGCAGAGTGACTACTCATGACCAAATGATTCCCCACCACACACTCATGTGCAATATGGCTGTAAGAGAGTATATTATTATCGCTGCCAACAATCGTCAACTGCTCGGCAGAAGTCGCACAATGTACTGTGGTAAACTCGCGGAACACATTCCGGTCACCGATCTGCAAGCGGTGCACCCCACCCTGATACTTCAGGTCATGCGTCTTACCGCCCACATACGCATAAGGATGCACTTCATTGTCCATACCCATGGTGGTCGCGCCATCGACCGTAGCATGATGCATGACCACCGTGCCCTGGGCAATTTTGACTTGCGCTCCAATATAGGCGTAAGCGCCCACACTAACGCCCTCGCCAAGCTGGGCACCCTGCTCAATGATCGCAGTCGGATGAATGTTTGTAGCCATTAAATCACCTTCTATTCGGACGCATCTGCCAACATGAACATTAGTTCGGCGCTGGAAACTGGCTTACCCGCGACCGAACAAACGCCGGTCGCAGTCGCGATCTTGTTGCCGCGAATTTTGGTAATTTTGACTCGAATCTCAACCGAATCACCGGGCTCAACCGCTTGGCGAAATTTAACCTTATCGACACTCATAAAGAAGGCGATTTTGTTCTCCTCCACTGACAGACGACGCAACAACAACAAGCCTGCGGCCTGCGCCATCGCTTCAATCTGCAGCACACCGGGCATCACTGGACGCCCAGGATAGTGGCCTTGAAAATACGGTTCGTTGATCGTGACATTCTTGAGTGCGACTAGCTCGTCATCATTCGGGACATCTGTCACGCGGTCAATCATCACGAACGGATAACGGTGTGGCAACAAATCCATCACACGGCGAATATCCATCACAGTTTCAGGCTGATCCGAAACCGCAGGTGCCTTTTTCGCTGAAACCTTCTTGGCGCCTTTTAGCTTAGCCAATAATTTTGCACGAAGCACTTTAGAGAGTTCCGCATTCAACGCATGCCCGGGGCGCACTGCAATGAAGTGAGCCTTAATTGGCATCCCCACCAGCACAATATCACCAACAATATCGAGAATCTTGTGACGCACGAACTCTTCCTTAAAGCGCAACGGCTCTTTCGAAAGAATTTTATCGCCCTTAATCACGATCGCACTGTCGAGACTGCCGCCTTTGATCTTACCTAGCTTTAACAGCTCCTCGATATCTTCATAGATCGTAAATGTCCGCGCTGGCGCTACCTGTGCTACATAGCTCTCAGGATCGATATCCAAGCTCAAGTGCTGCGTATGTATTCCGCGGTCATCAGTCGAAGTACAGGTGACTCGGAAGCCATCGTGCGGCAATGCAATGATCGAACTTGCACCACGTGTTACCGAGATAGGCTCATCCAATTCAAAATACTCGCGTTCGGCATCCTGCTCCACCGGTTCGGCTTGTTGAATCAAATTTACAAAGTGCTTTGCAGAGCCATCCAAAATTGGCGGCTCACTTGCATCCATCTCCACCAGCACGTTGTCTACCCCACAACCATGGAGAGCACTGAGGACGTGTTCGACCGTATTGACCTTAGCATGGCCATCAGCAATCGTCGTGCTGCGCACAAGATCAGTCACATAATCAACCAACGGCTTCAATTCAGGCTTACCGAACAAATCCATCCGCTGAAAAACGATACCGTGATTAGCAGCTGCAGGCTTTAGAGTCAGATGGACTTCCTCACCCGTATGCAGTGATTTCCCGCTGATTGAGACTTCTCTAAGAATAGTACGTTGCTTCATAAAAATGTAAAATAATGCAGCGCTTCAGCCGACGATGCCAGAGGAAGCAAAGCGGACAAACTACGAGATCAACGACGCATGTAAAGCATCTGTTTCGAGCTAAAATACATGCCACAAAATCGCCAATCCGGCTATTTGCGATAAAGTGATAGACAAAAAAAGCTTTCGAGGCACCACACATTCGAAAAATTACTTTGCCTCCACCCGTGCCGCACGTTACCTCCAACTGCTTTTTATAACACTAAAATGCTCGAAAATCTTACAGACAAACTGGGTTCTGCCCTCCGCAACCTGCGCGGGGTGGGCAAACTGACCGAAGAGAATATGGCCGATGCGCTCAAAGAAGTGCGCAAAGCCCTCCTCTCTGCTGATGTTCACTTCAAGGTTGCCCGTGAGTTCGTTGCAAATGTCCAAGCACAATGTGTCGGCCAAGAAGTACTCAAATCCGTCACACCCGGCCAACAAGTCATCAAAATTATTCATGACGAGCTCGTTCAATTGCTTGGCGAAGGTGCCACTAATCTAGAAGATAAAAAGCCTCTGCGCATCATGATGGTTGGCCTGCACGGCTCTGGTAAAACCACCAGCAGTGGCAAGCTCGCCCGTTTTCTTGCCAAAAAACGTGACTATCGACCTGCGCTAGTGGCCTGCGATGTCTATCGCCCTGCTGCGATCGATCAGCTTGAGTTACTCGCCAAAAACGAAGGCTGCACCTTTTACGGCGACCGCGAAGAAAAAGATGTGGTTACCATCGGTAGGCGCGGCCTGGAAGCTGCCAAATCAGCGGATGCTAACTTAATCATCTTCGATACCGCTGGCAGGTTACAAATCGACACCGACCTGATCGAAGAGATCAAACAGCTCAAAGACGCCGTCCAGCCGGATGAGATATTACTCGTCGCCGACTCAGCACTCGGCCAAGAGGCAGTCAACGTCGCTAAACACTTCCACCAAGCGGTTGGCTGCACCGGAATTATCCTGACCAAACTAGACGGTGACGCCCGAGGTGGTGCTGCCCTCTCGATGAAATCAATCACTCAGGTGCCAATTAAATTCATGGGCTTGGGGGAAAAGCCGGATGAATTTGAGATTTTCCACCCGGACCGCCTCGCTTCACGTATCCTAGGCATGGGTGATGTCGTTTCTCTAGTTGAGCGCGCACAAGAAAATATCGACGAAAAAGAAGCGGAACGACTCGCCGAAAAAATGCGCAAGGCCGACTTCAATCTGGAAGACTTTTTGGCACAAATGCAGCAAGTTAAAAAAATGGGCTCGCTGGGCTCTATTGTCAGTATGCTGCCAGGCGCAAGCGGGATCCAAGTCGGTGACGAAGAAGAAAAGAAAATGGCTCGGACAGAAGCTATTATCCTTTCCATGACTTTAAAAGAGCGACGCAACCCACGTATTCTGCGCGGCAATCGCCTCAAGCGTATCGCCGACGGCTCCGGGGTGCAGGTGCGTGACGTCAATGCGCTGCTCAAACAATTTGGCCAGATGCAAAAGATGATGAAAATGATGAACGGCGGTAAAGGCCGCAAGATGATGAAGGCCATGAAGGCGCAAATGGGCGAAAGCGGCGGCATGCCGGGATTGCCAGGCATGTAATGCTGATTTGCTAGTACTTTAAATTCACGCACGCCATTACAATGCCAGACCACGCATCGTCACAGCTCAAGAATCTCGATCGCATTCTCCTCACCGAGCAACAAATCAAAACACGGCTGCAAGCACTTGGAACCGAAATCAATAGCGCCTATCAAGGCCGTGAAATCACAGCCATCGCGATCATCAACGGAGCAGTCATATTTGTCGCCGACCTGATACGCCATCTAAACATTCCGCTGCGCCTCGATTGTATCCGCGTCTCCAGCTATCGTGATGCCACCTCTGCCCAGCAAGCACCGGAAATTATCGACCGTATCCGACTCGATATCGAGGGCGCTGATGTGCTACTACTTGATGACATTCTCGACACTGGGAACACACTCGCAGAAGTGTCCAAAGTGCTACGAAGCCTGAGGCCAGCTAGCCTCAAAACCTGTGTACTCCTCGATAAAAAAGCCCGCCGCAGTACCGAATTTGAGGCAGATTTCGTCGGTTTCGAAATACCAGATGAATTTGTCGTCGGGTACGGTCTCGACTTTGCCGAACGCTACCGCCAACTCCCCTGCATCGGTGTCCTCAAGAGTGAGCATCAAATGCTATTACCCAACACCTAAGCCTGTAACTCAAATTCAACATGTCACACACACATGATAACCGCCGCATCGCGGGTAACCGCCCGTTGCTCCCACCCGCCATCCTGATCGAAGAGATTCCGCTCTCTGATAAAGCCACGACTGTAGTTGAACATGGCCGCGCCGAAAGCGAAGCCATCCTCAATGGTAGCGATGATCGTCTCATCGTAGTCGTCGGCCCCTGCTCGATTCACGATACCAAAGCCGCGATCGAGTATGCTGAAAAACTAGTACCTCTGGCTGCGAAATACAAAGCCGACCTGCAGATTATCATGCGCGTCTATTTCGAAAAGCCACGCACCGTGGTCGGCTGGAAAGGGCTGATCAATGATCCGTACATCGATGGCAGTTTTGAAATCAATACCGGCCTGCGAATCGGACGCAAGCTGCTGGTGGACATCTGCGAACTCGGTCTGCCCACCGGCGCCGAATTTCTCGACACCATCATCCCGCAATTCATTGCCGATGCCATTGCTTGGTCGGCTATCGGCGCACGCACCACAGAGAGCCAAGTACATCGCGAGCTTGCTTCTGGACTATCGATGCCAGTGGGCTTCAAAAATGGCACCAGCGGCAACGTACAGATCGCGATCGACGCGGTGCGCTCCGCCGGTCAACCACACTGGTTTCCATCGGTGACCAAGCAAGGAGTGACCGCAATTTTCGAAACTACGGGCAATCCTTC
>JAURBE010000042.1 GCA_030829145.1 Verrucomicrobiota bacterium
CATCCGCACCCAAGGGCATAATAACAAGCACGCTCTCAATGGGATTCGGTTGGGGCATGGGCTAAATCATTGGTTCTATGCACTCACTCCCCGGTAAATGACGAAGAACCTTTTTTTGGCTGTGACTGGCGTTATTCTTCGTCGTTATTTGTAGATTGTGCGTTTTCTTTAAGCGCGTTGGCCTTTTTAGTCGCATTTGCCTGTCGCTTCATATCAAAGAAGGCCTTGAGGATTTCATGATTCAGTGTTTCCAACACGCCGCCCACCGATTCGAATTTATGGTTGCTCTCTGGGAGTGCTCCAAGGTCAGTAGCGCCACCAACACAGCCCATTTTCGGGTCGGGTAGGCCGTAATAAACTTTGCCGATCCGAGAGATGACAAGTGCTCCCGAGCACATCGGGCATGGCTCTTTAGTGACGTAGAGTGCGCATTCGTTTAGTCGCCAATCGCCGAGAAAGCTGGCTGCTTGAGAGATTGCAAGGATCTCGGCATGGGCGGTTGGGTCATTTGTGGATCGCGATTGATTGTGCGCGGAGGCGATGATTTGACCTTTATGTTCAATCACTGCTCCTATTGGCACTTCATCTTTCTTCCATGCTTCGATTGCCTCGTTGTAGGCATGCGTCATGAAATAATCGGCATCACGCTTGAGCGCAGAAGGGAAGATTTTTTCAAATGGGCAGAGTGGTTGCATGGTCTTATAAGTGTGAAGGTGTGAAAGTAAAAAGTGTTATTTTGCTGTGAGCAAGGCTAGTACCTTTAAGGATATGAGACGGTGCGTTGGACTTTTAACTCTTTAATCAGAATAAGAGAGTCCTTGACTTTCAGTCTTAAACCGCTTCCCTCCCGATTTTCTTATTGATCATTTATGGCTAAAGCACAAAGCGAAGACTACGTAGAAGTCGAAGGCAAAATTGTTGCCGTCCTCCCGGGCACTATGTTCCGAGTGGAGTTGGCGAATGGGCACCAAGTGCTCGCACACATCTCAGGGAAGTTGCGCAAGCACTTCATTAAGATCACCACGGGTGATACTGTTAAAATGGAGATGAGCCCATATGATTTGGATAAAGCCCGCATTGTTTACCGTTTGCGCAACGCTCATGTGCAGCGTAATGCCCCACGGCGTAGCTTTGGTCCACGTCGTCGATAATTAATTTCATCTAGTGTCACTTTCCAGCACCGCTTGTCGGTGCTTTTTTTTGCGAAATGAGTAATTTAGGCACTATTTGAAGAATTGCGATCAAAGCTTGCTTCGTTTAGGAATCGATATGTGTTTATACACTCAATCTCTTAATCTCTTACCATCTAAATTATGAGCAGCAAATTATATAACTCTATTATCGAAACAGTCGGAGAGACTCCACTGGTTAAAATTAATAAGACAGTCGCCGGTCTGCATGCAGATATTTATCTTAAATGTGAGTTTTTCAATCCACTCGCGAGCGTTAAAGATCGTATTGGTCGCGCAATGATAGAGGCGGCTGAGCGCGATGGTAAGATCGGTGAAGGCAGTATTATTATCGAGCCCACCTCAGGGAACACTGGGATCGCACTGGCATTTGTGTGCGCGGCCAAGGGCTATAAGTTGATTCTAACAATGCCAGAGACAATGTCAGTCGAGCGCCGCGTGCTACTACGCATGTTAGGCGCTGAGATCGTGTTGACTCCTGGGCCAAAGGGAATGGGTGGCGCGATTGCTCGCGCAGGTGAACTCGTTGAGGAATATGGCGAAAAGGCATTCATGCCGCAGCAGTTTGAAAATCCAGCAAATCCTGAAGCGCATCGCCAGACGACTGCTGAAGAAATTTGGTCTGCAACTGATGGTAAAATTGATGCGTTTGTTGCGGGCGTCGGCACTGGCGGCACGATCACCGGAGTGTCCGAAGTAATTAAAGCACGCAAGGAACTTTATACAGTCGCTGTTGAACCTGAAGCTAGTCCGGTTATTTCTGGTGGCAATCCTGGGCCGCATAAGATCCAAGGGATCGGCGCTGGCTTCATTCCTAAAAACTGCAACACTGAGATAATCGATGATGTGATTAAGGTTTCTAATGAAGATGCGTTTGCGACTGCTCAGCAGTTGGCGGAACAAGACGGCATTCTTGGTGGTATCTCAACTGGCGCTAATGTCTTTGCTGCTATTCAGCTTGCGAAGCGCCCTGAAATGGCTGGTAAGACCATTGTAACTATCGGTTGCAGTTTTGGTGAACGCTACCTAAGCACGCCGCTGGCTGAAAAAGCGCGCGAAGAAATGATCAGTGCGACTGCAGGCTAAGCAATCTGCTTTAAGCAACTTTACTATCAAAGTCTCAGTTAGAAATGACTGAGGCTTTTTAGTATACACATGGCTCTTAAAGATATCGATATCATGTGCCAATTTCTCGCCTATGGTTGAAAATCGAAAGCCGCCAGAACTTGTAGGGGCTACTTATAATTCAAACCCATCCTTGGCGATGCAGATGACGAATTCTCCCTTTTGGCTACCGTCTGCCACACGGTCTCGTACTTCGCTGGCGGGGCCAGTATGTATCGTCTCATGTAGTTTGGTGAGCTCGCGACAGACACTTATGCAGCGATCGGGGCCGAGTGTACTGACTAGGTCGTTCAGGAATTTGCCAATACGATGGCAGGATTCATAAATGATGATGGTATAGTCGTTGGTTTGGTTCGCTTCGAAGAAGCGTTTACGTGCAGCGCTTTTTGGGGCTAGGAAGCCGACGTAGAGGAATGCATCACTGGGGAGTCCAGAGAGTGAGAGTGCAGTGATGACAGCGCTCACTCCAGGTGCGGTGGTGACCTTAAGGCCTCGCTTGCGGCATTCGCGCACGAGCCTAAAGCCTGGATCACTGATGGCTGGAGTGCCCGCGTCAGCGATCAGTGCGATGTGCTCGCCGGCTTCCATTCGGTCAGCGATTTCGCCTGCCATATAACTTTCATTTTCTTCGCGGTAGGAGATGAGTTGAGCGTTATTTTCGATCTCGAGCTTGCTTAGAAGTTTGCCAGTTACTCGTGTGTCTTCACAGGCGATGAAGCTGGCAGCGGAGAGTACATCGACCGCGCGGGGAGTGATGTCGGATAGGTTACCGATTGGAGCGGCGACGAGGGTGAGAGTTCCTGTGTCTGGCATATGCGCTAAAATGTAAGTGGCTTGAAAGGGTTGTTACAAAAAAGCGCCTTCATAGTTTGGATGAAGGCGCTTAAAATTAAATCATTCGATCTGGTTGCTGGTTAGCCACCAAATCCTGGGGCGCCACCTTCCCAGTCCGCGGGTCGGGACCAAGGCAATTCTTGGTCGTCTGGATTAGTGTCGAAGCAACCGCTAGTTGCTAGTGCACATAGCGAGCATGCTAGAATGAGTAGTAGACGTGTGGTCATCATGAGTTGAGTACGCAGATTAAATTAGAAGAGAATTTTGACGCTATCACCCACAGCAAGTTTGAGTCTGGTGCCAGGTAGAATATTGGCTACCGCAAGTTGCTCGGTGACTTTGGTGACTTGAATTTTCCCAAGCGCAGTTAAACCTTGTATAAGGGTGACTTCAGCACCGACTGTTAGGCCGATGTTTTGTGCATCATCGAGAATGATAATGCCGTCTCTGCTACTGATGGCGGCGACGGAAGTCTTCGAGCCAATCGATGCTGCTTGTGCCGCAGGTGTGGTACTTGCCTTAAAAGTACTTTGATACCCACCTGAGCCTAGTTGTTCACTGCGGCGATTAGCGTCGGCACTCGAGCTTTTATTACTTTGAGCAAGAGCATCGGCGGAGAGTAGGTCTTGTCTGAGTGAGTCGTTCACTTTAGTCAGTTCTTCCACGCGTTCATTGAGCTGAGCCAGTTCCGATTCTTTGCTTGATAGCGCTAACGTTTCTTCTGTTTTGACTAGGTCGGAACGAAGCTGAGTCGCTTGGCTTTCCAGACTGCTGATCGTAGATTTTGCTTGTCTTAGTTGCTGCTGAGTGCGGCTTACTTCCTGTTTCGCAGTGTACACCTGACTACGAGAGGATTCGAACTTTTCTTTGGTTTCTGCCAGTGATTTGCGCTCAGAAGCTAGCTGCGTACTGATTGTAGCAATGCTAGTGTTGGCAGTTTCTAGTTCAGCTTGTATCGTTTGTGTTTCTTTGCGCGCTTGTTCGAGCTGAGTTTGTTGTTCAGCTAGTTTACCTTTGGATACAAAAAAAAGAACTGCTGTTGCGCAAGCGGCGAGAATGGCGACAATTCGGAGAATGAGTGATAGATTTTTCATTTATGATATTTTTAGGGGGGCTCAAGCGATATTACGCAGAGAAAAATTCTGTTTCGTGAATGGGGGTTTTGGTATTAGCGTGAACTTCACGTTGGTTTGTTGCCAATCTAATCAACAATTTAAAAATCAATTCGCACTGTGATTCAAGACCCAACTTTGCGGCAATTTCAGCGGCAGTGTGCGCATTTTCGCCATTTGAGCTGATTTCAGCGAGGACTTTCTGTTCTATTTCAAGTACGGTCGCGGCGGCGGCCTTGCCTGCTTCAACTCCAGGTTGGTGGTACGCGTTGATATTGACAAGACTAGCATAGAGCCCGACGGCACGCTCAAACAGTGCAATGAGTTGGCCGATGGCCTCGGGAGTAACGTCCTTGATCGTGATCGTGATCGACTGACGGTCGTTGTCGTACAAAGCGTCGCGTGTACCAAGGAAGAAGCCCTGCAAAAAGTCGCCAGAAGTGAAGCCATCTTCGACCTCGATGGAGTCACCTTCACGGTCCTTCAGGACTTCGATAAATGTGGCGAAGAAGTTGTGCACGCCTTCACGAAGTTGCTGTACGTATGCGTGTTGGTCTGTTGAGCCTTTATTGCCGTAAACGGCGATCCCTTGGTGGACGATATTGCCATCTAAGTCTTTTTCTTTACCCAGCGACTCCATCACGAGCTGCTGCAAGTATTTTGAGAAAAGCATGAGACGATCCTTATACGGAAGCACGACCATGTCCTTCGAGCCCTTGCCGTCTGTTGCGAAATACCACATTAGAGCAAGCAGTGCCGCAGGATTGTTTGCGGTGTTAGTCGAGCGTGTTGTGGCATCCATGGCTGCGGCACCTGCGAGTATACGGTCTATGTCGAGCCCTTGGATTGCCGCAGGGAAAAGCCCAACAGCTGCAAGTTCCGAGGTGCGACCACCGACCCAGTCCCACATAGGAAGAAAGTCGAGCCAGTTGTTTTCTTTGGAATAGAGATGTAGCTTGCTGCCATCACCAGTAATGGCCATGGCGTGTTGTGCAAAATTTAGGCCTGCGGCTTGGTATGCCGTTTCTGCTTCGAGCATGCCGTTTCGCGTCTCAGGGGTGCCACCTGATTTTGAAATTACGACAGATAAGGTCTGCCCCAGTTCACCGTCAAGTGCCTCAAGTGTGCGGTCGAGGCCATTTGGATCGGTGTTGTCGAAGAAGAAGAGCTTGATTTTGTCGGTTTTCGGACTGCCTAGTGCGTCTGCAACAAATTGAGGACCAAGTGCAGAACCGCCGATACCGATGACGAGCAGGTTCTTGAATGCCCCATTGGCACCTTGAATTTCGCCAGTGTGCACATTTGCAGCGATTTGCTTGATCTTGGCTAAACAGGCTTCGATTTCAGCACCGATTTCAGCGTTGGGTGCCAGTGCTGCGTTCCGTAACCAATAATGGCCGACCATTCGACCTTCGTCTGGGTTGGAGATTGCACCACCTTCGAGGGCTTGCATCGCAGTATATGCAGCTTGCATCTGAGGATCCATCTCAGCGAAAAAGTTGTCGCCGAAGTTGATGCGGCTGATGTCGATTGCAAAATCAAGCTCGTTAATGTTAAGGTAGTGTTGTTTGAAACGATTCCAGGACATGATGTTTATTTAATTAAATGACGGTTTGCCAAGAAGGCAGATTAGTTAAGTGCATCGTTAAATAGTTGTTTACGATGGGTTCCTGAGGAGTGCACCAATGGTTAATATTACAAGTGTTTATCTGTGACTGCGCCTTCAGATGCAGTGGCGACTGTTGCGGCATATTTACCCAGAATTCCGCGTTTTGAACCTGCGCCAGTGGGTTTGAAGGCTGCCATGCGCGCGTCATACTCAGCATCGTCGATCAATACACTGATGGTATTTTTGACGGCATCGATCTCGATTTGATCACCTTGTTTTACGATACCAATCGGGCCACCTTTAGCTGCTTCTGGAGTGATGTGCCCCACATCAAACCCGTGGCTGCCTCCGGAGAAACGACCATCAGTGATGAGCGCGACTTCTTGGATCAAGCCGCGCCCAGCCACTGCGCTGGTAGGCGAGAGCATTTCGCGCATACCCGGGCCACCGACAGGACCCTCGTTACGGATGACAACGACATCACCAGCGACGACATCGCCGCGGAGAATGCCGATGAGCGCGTCTTCCTCGCCTTCATAGACTTTGGCAGTGCCTTTAAAGTAGAGACCTTCTTTGCCAGTGATCTTACCAACAGCACCTTCAGGGGCGAGATTGCCGCGCAGGATACGAAGGTGAGTCGACTCTTTAATCGGCTGATCGAACGGCCGAATGATATCTTGCTCGTCAGGGAAACTTGCGTACGGCTGTACATCTTGTAGCGACTCGGCAATGGTTTCGCCGGTGACGGTGAGGCAATCGCCATGCAGCATGCCGCGGTCGAGTAGCATCTTCATCATCGGGCGAATGCCGCCGATACGAATGAGATGACTCATGTTGTATTTACCAAAAGGTTTGAGGTCTGCAAGCAGTGGCACGCGCTCGCCGATGATTTTGAAATCATCAATCGTCAGGTTCACATCTGCTGAGTGCGCGATCGCGAGCAGGTGCAGAATCAAATTGGTCGAACCACCAAGCGCTAAGCAGGTGGTGATTGCATTTTCAAAAGCCTTACGCGTCATGATGTCGCGAGGCTTAAGATCCAGCTCGAGTAGCTTGAGTACCGCTGCGCCCGCGTTTTCGCAGTCCTTGCGCTTTGGTTGGCCGATGGCTACTTGCGCTGAGCTACCTGGCAGGCTCATCCCGAGCGCTTCAATTGCGCTGGCCATAGTGTTGGCGGTGTACATGCCGCCGCATGAGCCGGCGCCTGGAATGGCATATTTTTCGACTTCTTTGAGTTCCTCGTCGGTGAGTTCCCCCTTGGCATGCTTGCCGACTGCTTCAAATACTGAGACGATATCCATCGGATTACGCTGCTCTTCTTCATCGTGTGGCATCAGGCCTGGTAAAATCGTGCCGCCATACACGAACACAGCAGGCCGATTCAGGCGTGCGAGGGCGATCATGCAGCCAGGCATATTTTTATCACAGCCACCGATGGCGACCAGACCATCGAAGCCTTCTGCAGCAACCACTGTTTCGATCGAGTCAGCGATCACGTCACGCGAGACGAGGCTGTAGCGCATACCCTTTGTACCCATGCTGATACCATCGGACACGGTAATGGTGCTAAAGTTGATGGCTTTGCCGCCTGCATTATTGATTCCTGTGGTGGCATGTGCTGCAAGTTCGCCCAAATGCATATTACAAGGCGTCAAATCGCTGGGTGAGCCAGCTACGCCAATTTGTGGCTTTTTGAAGTCTTCGTCTTGAAAGCCGACAGCGCGTAACATCGAGCGAGCAGGGGCGCGGTCGTTGCCATCGACCACAATGGAGGAGTGTTGACGTGTATTATTGGATGCCATGATAAAATAATGAGCGGATTAAAATAGTCTGAAAAATAGGATTCTCGTTGCAGAAAAGCGGAGATAAGAATGAATAGCTGGAACCTCGACAACACCCTTTTTACTCTTCACCGCCTTAATTCTGCATTTTACTACCCACTATGACTATAGAATTTGATCTTAAAAAGACGCTTGAGGCACTTTTGCTTTCCAATGCGGAGCCGATTACAGTGAAGGAATTTGTAAAAATCTTTGCCCGTTATCACGCGGGACTGGTCGAAGCTGCCGAGGCTGATCAAAACGAAGAAGCGCAAGCCGATGAGGTTGAGCCTATTCCTGAGCGTGTTCAACCCGCGCAAATTAAGGCGGCCCTTGCCCAGTTGATGGATGAGGCAGAGGTTCAGGATAAGGCGTATCGGCTGATCGAGGGCCCGAGCGGCTTTCAAATCGTCACTGCGCCTCAGTTTGCCGAGTTCGTTCGCCTCCTACGTGGAGAGCCGCGGCCCATGAAGCTGAGTCCTGCTGCGCTGGAGACCATGGCAATCGTTGCCTACCGCCAGCCAGTGACTCGTGCCGAGATGGAGGTGATTCGTGGGGTCTCGGTGGATGGCCCGCTGAATCGGTTGATTGAGTTGGAACTGGTGCTAGTGACGGGTCGTGCAGAGTTGCCTGGGCGCCCGATTCAATATGGCACTACCGAGAAATTTCTAGAGTTTACTGGAATCAAGGAGCTTGCTGAGTTGCCAGCTTCAGATGTACTGAGCAATCACCAGATTGATGATTGGATGCGCAGCAGTGAGGAGCCCGAACAAGCAATTACTGACGAAGATATGGGTCTTGCCAAGGAGCGAAAGCCCGATGAATTACCTTTGGATGAAACTTTTGTCGAAGTCGATTGGCAAAATGAGACTGCTGAGAGCGATGCTGCTCAAGAATCTGCACCCGAATAGAAGGAACCAAATGTCTGAAGATATGAACGCCAAGTTACAGCGTAATCGTGATGCGATTGACGCGATCGACCAGCAAGTTGTGCAGTTGCTCAACCAGCGTGTGCGCCAAGATGGCGGTCTCGACGAGGAACAGGTACTCGCCAAAGTGGCGGCGTTTAACCGAGGGCCACTGACAGATGCGACCTTACAGGCGATCTATCGCGCAATGATGCTCGCGGGCCTTGCTGCAGATGCCGTAGCCACTGCAGCAGACAAGGTCGATGCCCTGGATCTAGAGATTGTACAACTTTTGAATAAACGTGTACAACATGCGGGAGAGATTGGCACTATCAAGCATGCCAATGGCGCAGACTATTATGATCCGACCCGAGAGGCGCAGGTCATGGCGAAAGTAGCAGGCCTCAATCCAGGGCCGATTAATAACCAAACACTGCAATCCGTTTACCGCGAGGTCATCTCCGGGTCCATCGCACTTGAGAAAAAGCTTGTGATCGGTTACCTCGGGCCAGAAGCGACTTACACGCATCAGGCTGCGATTTGCAACTTCGGCGTGAGCCTCGACTATCGTGCGATCAAGACCATTCCCGATGTCTTCGCCGAGGTCGAAAGCGGTAGCGCCGATTACGGCGTGGTGCCGATTGAAAATTCAACTGAAGGCGCGGTCTTTCACTCGATGGATATGTTGGTCGAGTCGGATCTGCATATTTGCTCGCAAGTATATTTACCGATTGAGCACTGCTTGATCTCGCGATCAGAACTGGATCAAATCACGGAAGTCCGCTCTAAGGATCAGGCACTCGGGCAATGCCGCGAATGGCTGCGCGTCAATGTGCCAAATGCCACTTTGACTGACGTGGTCAGCACCGCCGATGCCGTGCGCACTGCGAAGCAGGATCCGCGTGTTGCGGCGGTGGCTAGTGCGCTCTCCGCGCAACGTTATGCAGTGCCGATACAGATACATGGCATTCAGGACCGGGATGATAATGTAACTCGCTTCTTGGTGGTTGGTAAGACACGTGCAAAGCCACTCGGGGATGGCCGGGATAAGACCAGTTTGGTGATTTCTCTTAAAGATGAACCCGGCGCCTTAGAGCAAACTTTAAAGGCATTTGCCTCGCGCGGCATTAATCTCAGTAAAATTGAATCACGCCCCAGCCGTAAAAAAGCTTGGGATTATTTCTTCTTCATTGATTTGATTGGTCACTATGAAGACGAGTCGGTGCAGGCAGCGTTGGCTGACTTGGAGGGCCACTGCCCATTGGTTAAATGGTTGGGGAGCTATCCTAACGACGAGCGAGGCTAGGATGCTTGAGCTATCAGCTAGTTGTAATCTAGGATGGTCGCTTCATGCGATGTAGATCCAAGCAATCACAAAATCATAATCGTAAGGACTCCAATCAGTCGCTCGAAAGCCGGGCGCGACCACTCGCTCGTTAGCACATACTAGCTGTAGGTTAGGATAGAGTATGATTATTTGTATAAAGTCGTTGCTTCGATGATTACGTTTGTAGGAGTGGATGATTCAGCAACGGTGCCGATAACAACGACTTCGTCGAGTTCGTTGAGACCGATGCTTGTTTGCAAATTTTGTTGAATCGGATTGCCGATCGCATCGACAAATTGTACCGAGACGCGCATAGCCTTGAGTCTATCAGGGTCTTCGCAGCAAGCGTCCCACGGCGTATTACAATGATCATCGCCCATTTCGTCGCAAAACACGAGTTCCGGATCGGCTAAAACAAAGCCAGCATAGCCATCCACAAAGGGTAGACGTGTGCCGCCGATTTGTCCGCGCACTGTGATCGGGGTTCTGGGATTGGCCTGTGCACGTACACTGGCAACACTGAGTACATTTTTTGGAGCTTCTGAGAGTTGCATTGTGGCCAGGATGTCATCCTTCGATGTTTGACTGATACTTGCCGAATCATTAGGTCCACAAGCAGTTAACACAAGAACCAAGCTGCTGAGAATGGCTGCAATTATGTGTGATAGATGATGATTATTTGTATGCATAAATTAGATGTAAGTTCGATAGGATTGAGATTCAAAGTCAGGAGCGCAGCGTACTGGGCAGTGGAGCAGTCAGGCAGCGAACTGCCGGAGGTACTGCACCGAGTACGCCGAGTAGTATCCCGGTCAGTAAACCAGAGCAGAGCACGCTACCACTGAGCTCCAACGAGAAGGTGCCAATCGAGAACTGTACGCTACGACCTTCGAGTAGCAACACAGCTGCAAAGGCGGCTAACAAGGTCCCACTTAAGGTCGCCAATAGGCTCTCTTGAATGAGTGAAATGCATACTGCAGTGCGTCGGAAGCCAATCGCCTGCAATGTCGCCAGTTCACGGATACGCGCCGCGAACGCGGCATAGAGTAGATTGAAGCCACCAAAGATGGCACCTGCGGCAATGAGCCCCGCAGTCAGCCAAGTCATTGCGCGGATAGGAGCAAAGAAGCCCGACAGTGTATCGTAGTAGACTGCTTCGCGAATGGCACTCAGTTCCAGATCCAGACGTTGTTTAGCAAAGAGATCTGCTGCGGAGTAGCCTTCGGGTTGTTGCAAGCGAACGATCACACAGGAGAGCGATTCGCGCTGAGTCATCGTCATCAGATCACTGCGGTCAAACCAGACCTCGGACTCCATGACTGTGCCTGGAGCTGCGAAGATGCCCGATACCCTGAAGTGTTGTCCTTCAAACTCTATTGCTACGCCCGGGTGTATGGCTTCGATCGATGTACCAAGTATGTGGTAGGCTTGTTTGCCGACGAGAATTTCACCGACACGGGGGAATTCACCAGCGATGATGCGCACATCGCGATGCACTTCGAAGGCGGCAGGGGTGATGCCTCGTAGCAGTGCCTGCTGTTTGCCCCCTTCAACGGTGGAGAGCTCGCCCATAAAGTGCACCTCTCCCGACACCGCCGGTTGCCCTAAGCGCGTATCGATCCCTCGAATACCCGCAGTCGCCAGCGACTCGACTTGCACGTCAATTTCGCTGCGCTCAACACTTTCCTCAGAACCAGCACTGAGCAGCATAACATTATGCACAGAACCACTGGCTTGCAGCATCGATTTCATTCCCTCGTTAAAGGCACCCGCGGCGAAGATGAGAAAGACCACCGCGCCAGAGCCAGCTACAATCTGTAAAAGGCGCGGAATGTCACGCAGGAGATTACGCGTTGCATACGCGAAAGGTAGGAGTGATAGCCGTAACCTTTTCATTGTTTATCTGCGAAGCGATTCAACCAGTGGATGTTTTGCCGCAGTCCATGCCGGCCAGAGTGATGCAACCAAGCCCAGTGCACAGGCAATAGTTAGTGCCTTGGTAGTGACGTTCAGGCTTGGTACCAACGCGAGTACTAGGCCCTCGTTGCCGATGGTGTAACTCTGCAGATAAAAAAACAGCGTCGCTCCCAAGCTGCCGATGAGTCCGCCCGCTAAACCGAGCACTGCACCTTCGCCGACCATTATGGAGCTAACCGCACTCCGTGAATAACCAATCGTCTGAAGCACCGCGCTTTCTTGTACCCGTCCACTCGCAGCCAACAGCAGTGAATTGGCGACCAGTCCCAGCACTGCCATTACGGCTCCAAGACCGATCCAGCGAGTGAAGTGAATCATCTCAATCATATCATGCGCGGTCTGCATAAAAAATGCTTTTTCGGGGCGGGTGGTAGTGGGCGCCTGATCCGCGGCAAACAGGTCATCAATCGCCTGCGCCACCGAGGCACTTTGCAAAGCATCGCGGACGCGTACATTAAACTGAGTCACCGTACCCAGCCCAACTCGTGACGACTGTTGTAGAAACGGCAAGTGGACGTAGGCCACATTGTTGTCTTGCTGCAAAGGAGAGCTTACGATGCCTGCGACCCATACGCGGACGCCCACTGCTTCAAAGGTATCGCCGGGGCTTAGGCCGCGCTGGCGGGCCAATTGCTCACCCACTAGTGCGGCATCGCTGCGTGATTGCCATCGCTCCATTGACCCGCTCAGGACCTGGAGGTCTGGGTTATAGCGACTGAGCGTTGCAGGTGGCACGCCGCGGAAGGTGATCACATCAAGGCTGGCACCGCAGTTGTTGACGGCAATTTGAATTGGAATGGCTTCCTCCACGCCAGGGATACGTTGGATTTCACGTAGGTAATGCTCCGGTAGACGCGAGGTCATCGGGCAGAATCGATTCTCCCTATAGACGACTAATACCGTATCGTCTGCGCCGCTTTGGATGACGCGAGTTAGCGAGTGCTGCATCGTCTGTACCGATGTAAATAAAAACATGCCTGCGCCGACTCCTGCGAGTGTTAAGAGACTCCGTACACGGTGTCTAAGTACTTGTTTGATTGCTAAATTGAATATGTGGCGAAGTTTCATCCGTTGGGATTTGTATCGGCTTTACTGATACGGCTTTGTTCAATCAGTTGGCCCTTTTCCAAGTGTAAGGTACGGCTGGCTGCTGCGGCTGCGATCGCATCGTGCGTGACCATGACAATGGTTTTACCGAGGTCTGCAGAGAGTTCGCTCATTAATTGCAGAATCGATTTGGCAGATTCGCGGTCGAGATCGCCGGTCGGCTCGTCTGCCACTAGCAATTCGGGATCAGCCACAATCGCACGGGCAATTGCAACGCGTTGCTCCTGCCCGCCAGAGAGTTCACTTGGCCGGTGATTTAAGCGATCAGATAAGCCGACAAGATCCAGTGCCGAGTGAACCCGTGCACGCCGCTCAACACGGCTGAGCGCAGGGTTAAGTAGTAGCGGTAGTTCCACATTTTCGAAAGCTGTTAAAATAGGAACTAGATGATAGAGTTGAAAGATATAGCCACAATTCCGTGCCCGCCAGCTGGTGAGCGCGCCTCGCGATAAAGTGGCGAGATTACGCTCGCCTATCCAGAGTTCACCAGAGGTGGGGTGATCGATCCCTGCAATGAGATTAAGAAGGGTGGTTTTGCCAGAACCCGAAGGACCCATAAGGGCGAGGAATTCGCCGCGCGCGACATCCAGGTCAAGCGCTTCGAGTGGTGTGACTGTAGTAGTGCCCTTGCGATAGGTCTTAGAGAGCCCGCGACAACGGATCAGATTATGAGATGGAAGTTTGTTCATTTTTGAAAATGTTGTGCAGATTCGTTTTGCCTTCGTATACGCTCGCCGTGCTGCAGGTCTGCGGGTGGGTTAACTACCACGAGTGCGCCGGGTTGGAGCCCTTCCAGCACCTGCAGGTAACCCTCGCGACCTT
>JAURBE010000043.1 GCA_030829145.1 Verrucomicrobiota bacterium
AGCTCAGTGGCTCCGGTGGAGCTCAGAATCATCGATTTTAAATGCGTATTCATTAGGAGATAGAACATGAACAGCTCATGCCACAATCCAAGAGCGAACTGTTGGATACGCACATCGAAATCCACTGCAACATTGCAAGGCGAACAAATACAGGCCATTTCTCGACCTTGTCGAACGGCGCGCTCCGCTAGCTCTACCAACTAAAAAGAAGCATCGTATGAAACAATGCGGGATTGTAGGCACGTACTTTTCGTGAATCGCTGCTTAGTCGATGGCATTGTCGTCATTCAGATCGTCGACAAATAGAGTTAAAATCGCTGCGACGATCCAAGTCGCTCCACCAAGAACTAAAGCAAGGACGGTCTGGCCACTAAAAAGATTTGTAACGAGCAAGCCAAGGATTGTTGCCGCAAGCATCTGCGGTAAAACGATAAAGAAATTAAAGATGCCCATGTAGAGCCCCATCTTTTTCGCAGGCAATGAGTCAGAGAGTATCGCATAAGGCATTGATAGGATACTCGCCCAGGCTATGCCGACGCCGACCATTGATAACAGAATCCAGTTAGGGCCAGGGAGAAAATAGACTGAAATCAGACCAAGTGAGCCACACAAGAGTGCCACAGCATGGGTCACTTTTCGATTCGTCCACTTAGCAAAGACAGGCAGCGCAAATGCGATCAGGGCAGCAAAGCCATTATAAACCGCAAACGCGATACCGACCCAATCCGCGCCGGTATTGTATTCCTGCCGAATGACGGTGAGGCGTTCCTGCATAGCGGCAGAAAGGCCACCGAGATCACCATAACTAATAAAGAAGTTAGCCGTGCGCATGGTTCCAACGACCTCGACAGCACCTAAATCAATTTCAGCACGGTAGCCTTCGAGATCTCGTAGCACCGCGTTGTAAGCAGACTCTATTTCTGCATCTACACCACTGGCTTTAATCACAGTTGCTGCCTGCTCCAAACTGGCCACGTCTTCAAGACCAATCCGCATATCGTAGAGGTGGCTCGTTACGGCGGCAGTGGTATAGATCCACATGGAGAAGAGAGCAAACCAAGAGAAAAATTGAACGACCGCCAGCTGTCTCATCGTTTTAGGCATGGCGTATAAATCATCCATAACGACGACTAGACCGTTTGATGACGCACCTTTGTTCTGAAGCACGACTGAGAGCAGAAGCAGTATCCCAAGCGCAACAAATCCACCAGTCACGATATAGAGCTCTTGTTCCCATCCCACAAAATAGACTGCGGCGGACAATAATACACCTACGATTAAAAAGATCGGCCCATGCTGCGCCTTCTTTTTCAAACGAAGCTCAGAAGCAGCAGCTTCGCCCGCGACTCGGTTACGCGCCGAAGACTCATCTTCAGCAGACTCGGATCCCTCGAAGGCCGCCAGTTCGTCAGGGCTGTATTCCTTACTTTTGACAACAGTCCAGAGCACGGCGGCGAAGAACACTGCTGCCCCTAGATAAAAAGACCATTTAACCGAATCTGGAATCACCCCCTCGGCTGCGACGTTGGACACCCCACACCAATTGGTTAACATATAGGGTAAAGCCGAAGCGATCACTGAGCCTGCACCAATAAAAAAGCTCTGCATCGCAAAGCCTCTGGTGCGCTGCTCAGAAGGCAGCACGTCGCCAACAAAAGCACGAAAAGGCTCCATAGATACATTGATAGACGCATCCATAATCCATAGCATACCAGCGGCCATCCAGAGGTAAGCAGAATTAGGCATGCCAATGAGCGCCATAGAGGCACAGACCGCTCCACCTAAAAAATAAGGCCGGCGGCGCCCGAGTTTACACCAGGTTCGATCACTAAAATATCCAACGATGGGCTGAACAATCAAACCAGTTAAAGGTGCGGCAATCCAGAGGAGCGGTATTGCATGCTTGTCGGCTCCGAGTGTTTCGAAGATACGACTCACATTGGCATTCTGCAGGGCAAAACCGAACTGGATGCCGAAAAAGCCAAAGCTCATATTCCATATTTGCCAAAAAGAGAGACGGGGTTTGTTCATAGTAATTAGTCGCTTGAAGTAAAATATTAACGGGCAATATATGATGACAGAGCGGCCTGCCCTCGGCCACATGCACTGGTCAACTCGGAAAGCTCCGCAAGCGCTGTCAGCACATCGCTGTAACTCGTCATGCGCCAGCCCCAACTACCAGAGGATTGTCCCGGAGTATTCATGCGACCTTCGGATCCGAGTCCAATTAGATCCTGAATCGGAACAATCGTCGCCGCCGCATTGGATCGGTATAAGCTGCGAATAAAATCCTTATGTATCTCTGAACCGTCGGTGCCAAAATAGGCAAGCGCCTCGGCGCGCTCCGTGTCGATGTCGCTCTGCGTGCGAGTGCTATCCTCACCAGCATCGCTGTTAAACCAACCAACTACCGTATCGTTATCGTGCGTACCGGTATAGGCGATGCAGTGCTCGTCATAGACCTCCGGCAAAAAAGTTTTCTTCATCTCATCAGATCCAAACGCAAATTGCTCAATCCGAATACCAGGCAATTGAAAGTCGTCCCGCAGCGCAATGACTCCGTCTGTAATCACTCCCAAGTCCTCAGCAATCACCGGCAAGGGCAAGCCCCAGTCTTCCACAAATAAATTAAAGACCTCACGCCCCGGCGCTGCGATCCAACGACCATCTTCCGCAGTCTCCGCACCGCCTAAAATCTCCCAACACGCTTCAAAGCCACGGAAGTGATCTATGCGAACGACATCCACCCAATTCAATATCTTGCGCAAGCGCTTACGCCACCAAGAAAAACCATCCGAACGATGCACATCCCAAGCGTAAAGAGGATTACCCCACAGTTGCCCAGTTTCCGAAAAATAGTCGGGCGGCACACCAGCCACGACCGAAGGGCTGCCGTCATCGTTCAGGCGGAACAACCCACGCTCGCACCAAACATCCGCACTGTCATGCGCCACAAAAATTGGCAAATCCCCCACGATACAGATGTTCAAACGACGTGCTGTGGCACGCACCGAATCCCACTGCTCGCGCAATAAAAATTGCTCGAAACGCACCTGCTCCAACTCCACATCCAAATCGTGCACTGCCTGTGCCAGCGCGCCAGGTTCACGCTGTCGAAGCGGCTCCGGCCAATCCGTCCACGCCACTCCGCCGAAACTCGCCTTGAGTGCACTATACAATGCGAAACCTTCCAGCCAGTCGCTCTCGGCCGTGACAAACGCATCATATTTAAGGCGCAACGGATCACCACTATCCAATTCAAAAAAACGAACTGCCGCACGGGCTGACAATTCTGTCTTATTGCGATAGACCGCAGTAAAATCGACAACCGATCGATTCTCTAATTCGAACGAGCGTAATTCGATTTCGTCAATCAAGCCACGGGCATGCAAATCCTCCGGACTGAGGAACACCGGGTTGGCCGCAAACGCAGACAGCCCTTGATAGGGCGAGTCTCCATAACCAGCAGGATTAAGCGGTAAAATCTGCCAAACAGTCTGCCCATTTTGGGCCAACAGCTCCAACCAAGCAATTGCGGATGGTCCGAAGTCGCCGACGCCATACTGATTCGGCAGTGAGGTCGGATGCACGAGCAAGCCGCAGTCTTTATTAAAAAGTGGTTTTGCTGAAAATGATGGCATTATAACTGCCTCTCCTGCCGTGAAATTTGCAAGGCCCCAAAATAGGCATTACTTTTACCGCCGTTCAGATTAAACAAGGCAAAGCCATTGAGCTGCGGATCCAATGTCACAGTCTCCCCCCCTTTAGGCTCAGCTTGCTTCAGCGTTCGTCCAATGAAGTGATGCACCACATTATCGCTCAAAGTCGTCAGCTGCAAATCATAGCGCCCCGCAGCACCGATCGTTACACCGACCTCAACCCCCTCTGGGTCGAGAAACACTCGTGTATTGAAGCGCGCATCCGCATCCAGAATTTGGTATGTGCTCAGGCCTTCGATCAGCGCGAGCACCACGGCGCGACCCTCTCTCAATTCACTCAAGTCATTGATCGCCGTCTGCAGATGCAACGCGATGCCGACACTGGAGGTTTTCTCCGAATCACGCTCAAACTTGCTGTTAAATCCATCAAATTCAAATCGCAGCGAAAACACATCACCTACATTTAAAGGCTGCTCAAACGAACGAAACGCGACCGTCTCTTCAAAGCCCGTGCCATTCGCAAAGATTCCGAACGCCTTATCCTCACGCGCCGTCTGCGCTAAGTCCGTCTCTTTGCCTGCCTCTGCGATAAAAAAGCCGACATACTGCTCTTCCTCAGCTGCCGCATACTCAGGCGCAAACAAACGCCACTGACCAAATCCACGACCGCTCCAATCCCCCGTCCGCCATCCATCGTTATAGGCCTCATAAAACGCCTCATCTTCACCAGCGATAAAACTCTGCGCAGCCACCGAGCTCACACTCAAAGCGAACGCATATGCGAGTACACAGACAAATGTCAGAGTTCTAGGGGTATAAGTCGCCATCAACATTAAGTTAAATATACCTTAGAAGGCCGCTTCGCAGACTGAAAACTTGCTCTCTACTTGACAGTTGAACTGGCCCAAATCCAAAAATACATAATTGATCAGCGGATAATGTAGGCATACGAAATTAATATCAAGATGGCGGTGTTCGTCACAAACGCCGTTTCAGTTTGATCGTCTGGGCTGAACGCAGTCAACCTTTCAACGCATGGCAGTCGGGACCTCTGGCACTTCTAACTAGCCTACTACCCTTCGCCAAATGAAATCGAGCTGATACCGACGGCCTTCAGTGCGTTGAGCACGTTGACTACACTTTGCTGGTAAGTCTCTGGATCGGGTTGCAGGATCACCAGCGTCTTAAGGCCAGCGCGATCGGAGGACAGCTTGAGCTGCATCAAGGTACGCGTCAGATTCGGCAAGGCGCGGTTCCCTGGATTATCGGTCGGCATACCATTTAGCAAGATGGTGCCATCCAACAGGATATCGATATAGTGTTGCTCCGGCAACGGCGTGCCTGGAGGCGCGGCCATACTGGATGGGAGTTTCACGCCCAGATCGGCCTCTTCTTTGATGATCGATGTGGTGACCATGAAGTAAATCAGCAGCAAGAAAACGATATCGATCATCGGAGTCAGATCGACGTTGTCTTCTGGAATCTGTAGCCTGCGTGCTTTCATGGAGAGTGTTATTTGTCGCTTTGGAAGGTGGCGAATACGACATTGGGCACCCCACCCTCCGCCGCCGCCGCGAAGACTTTACGCACTTCTTTAAACGGCACCATGGCATCGGCGCGAATATACACTTTGAGACCGGATTGAGTGGCGTTGCCTTGAGCGATCAAAGGAGCAATATCTTCGAGTATGACTGCCTGTGGCCCAAAAAAAATGGAGCCATCGTTTTTCAAGGTCACAGTCATTCGTGCGCCACGATCTTCGGGAATCGTCGCGGCTTCGGCAATCGGTACCGAGATCGGCACCATTTGCTGAACCTGCATTTTAGCGACCGTCATGAAGAAGACAATCAGCAGAAAGACGATATCGATCATCGGAGTCAGATCCGGAAGGTCGATGGTGTCTTCTATAGCGCGAGGTTTCATAAATTTGTATTGCGGTATATCGCTATTAATTAAGCAGATTTGTTCGACTCATCGACCATGCCGTGCTTGGCCATCAGTCGGGTCATCGAACCGATCTGTTCATAAATCCCAGACGACGCAGCCATGTATTTGTTTTTAAAATAAAAATAAGCCATCAATGCGGGAATCGCAATCAGTAGGCCCGACGCGGTGGTGACTAGGGCTTCCGAAATATTATTGGCCAACAACTCAGGCTTGCCGAGTCCTTGCGAGGCGATGTTACGGAAGGCTTTTACCATACCACTGACTGTGCCGAGCAGCCCCATCATTGGCGAGACCGAGGCGATCACCTGCAAGTATTGCACAAACACGAGAGGCTTCGCTAGCACCTTACTGGCGCGCTCCTCTAATGCTTCGTTAACCGCCGATGAAGTGACGTGCCCCTCTTGCACGGTTTGAAAACCTAGCTCCAAGATACTTGTCATATAACCTTCGTGCGCAGCGCAAGCCGCAAGCCCAGCGTCGGCATCTCGATTACTGATGGCTACGCGCAGGTCGTCACGAGCTTCTGGTTGCGTGAAACGCGACTCCCGAATTAGTAAGCCACAATACGCAGCGAGCCCGACCAGTGCGACAGAGAACATCAGCAATGGATACATCGCCCAGCCGCCTTGCTGGAACATCGTCCAAAGTGTAATCGCTTCCTCGGCAGGCGCGGCCTCGACTACGATTTCGGTTTGCGCGCTCAGGCATGAAGCCAGGGCGAGAAACGCAATACTCGCAAGCGAACGCGTGCGTAAATTCTTCGTAAGTTGATTCATTAATAGTTTCATAAGGTGGATACTTCAGGGGTTGTGATTTCGAGAGCTTTTAAACTTTGAATCGCCCACGGTGTTTCTGAAAAAAGAATAGAGACTTCGCGGTGCGCGGCAATGGAAGCTTCGTGCAGGGCCATCTCACCATAAAGAACTGCAACCGTGTAGAGCAATTCTGGATACCACGGATCGGTTGTCACAGCATAGGTTTTGCCCTCTGCGGCCGAACGCATCGCAGCAGCGAACGCTCCTTTGCGAATAGCCAGCCGCGCTTTAATCAATTCGCGCAAAGAATATCCTGCCGTGTTAACATCCATCTCCGGCAATTCATCCAAAAATACTTGCGGCACCAGATCGTGGCCTAGATAGAAACTACAATACGCTACCCACAAACGCGCTTGGATTTGATTCGGCCCTTCGTATATCTGAACCTTGCGGTAAAGCTCATAGGCTCTGACATACTCGCCTGCCTCGCGCCAATCATTAGCCAATCGTAGATACACCTCAAGATGATCCTGCGACAGATGCCTTGCACTTAACAAATGCCGCTGCAATCGCGACAAAGCGGGGATTTCGTCAGCGGCAAGCAATTCGAGACTCAGTGAACGCAGCTGATCGAGCGTGAGCGCCGGTGCAATTGCCACAGGTATCCGCGTCGCCACATCCGTCGCCGCAGTCCACTGCTTCGCTGCACGTAAGGCCTCTAAATACGAGAGCACAGTGGGCAGCATGTTACCCGGAATTTCACTAAGCGACATGTAATCAAGGAAAGGTGCAACTTCACGTTTCAGAACGGGCAAGGCCTCGCGTGTCTGCCCTGCATCCAAGGCGGCAACCGCATCGTAATAGGATTGCTGAAAGAGAAAATTCAGCACGACTCCCTGCTGCAGTAGATCATCTAGTTTAAGGTAAGCGCGCCCACCTCGATCACGACCTTTCGGGCGAAAGACTACACTGTCCCCATCGATTCCAGTCAAAATCACATCGTTCACTTGAGTTGGATATTGAATACGAACAGGAAGCTCGGCTGCGTGAAGCGCCCCGTGGTAGCCGCTAATTAATAGCATCGAAGCGAGTGCGCAATAGAATCTGTTAATAAGAGTATTCACGATATTTATAGCGTTTTCATACGTTGACGGGCGACCTCATACAATGGCGACTCTGAGCCTCGGGGTGAATCCACAAAGAACTTATAAGTGCGACGGGCAGACTCGACATCGCCGCTGGCTTCCAGCAACGCAGCACTCTCCATCGCAGCCTTACCTGCCCACATCGGATAACCACTATAGGCCAAATAAGTGCGTTCGAAGAATCCTTGCGCCTTGCCAAGTTGCTCCTGATCCAGGAAGCATCGACCAATATTAAAAGTCGCTTCCGCCCAGATTTCCCCGCGCCAATCGCGTTGATTCAAGATCAAACTATACGCTTTAATCGCATCATCATAACGACGCGCAAGACGCAGCGCATCACCCCGTCCTCGAGCAGACTGCTGGGCACGCTCACTATCGAAGTGATCATTCAAAATACGCTCATAGTAATCCGCTGCTGAATCGAAAAAGCCGTCCTCTGCCTCTAATTCAGCAAGCATAAACAATGCATCAACCACGGCGGGTCCCGCTGGTGCACGCTCAATCGCCTGCAACAGCAAACCACGTGCTTCGATTGGGTCTTTCTGCGCTTCGATGCCTGCGATCCAGACCAACGTCGCCGGACTCGCCAACTCAACCTCGTCGAAGCCCAGTTCAACAGGACTCACTTCCACATCTGCACGCTGGTTCAATACTCGAAGTAAACGTAGCGCCAAAGCCCACGCACCATCAGCCACCGCTTGTTTGCGCATCTCTTTAAAGACTGCTGCGGGCAACTCGTCAGGCAATTGATCCAGTTGATTGCGCGACTGACGCATCCAATCAGCAAGCTCAGGATAATCGTTGATCTCCAGTGAGCGACCACTGCCTTCGACCGAGGCATCTGTAACATCTTTCAATGCATCGTAGAGCGGCTGACGAATCGTCAACGACTCCTGCAGCGGCACTGGTATAGATGAATTCTCTTGGAAATAACCGATCTGTGCCACGCGGTTATTAAGCATCTCACTACGGAAATCTTCATCTGCGAGCAACTGTCTGATAAACTGATTCGTTGCTTCAAAACCTTCGCGAATGGCTGCATCGGATCGCCACCACGCATCAATCAATAAATCCACATGGTCTGAATCGATTTTATTACCAAATCGGCTGATCCCATCACGGTAAAAATCAAATGCCGCAGCGACTGCACCCCGCTCTAAATTAGCATCCGCCATGCGCATCACAGCTTCTGCACCCGCAGGTGAATCGGGAAAACGATCTAAGTAGCGCTGCAGGCACAGATCATGATTCGCAAAGCGTCGATTCGCTAGCAGCAGTGCTGCAGACTCAAAATATGCATGATCAATTAATGACTGCGCCCCTTGATATGTCTCGACCAACTCGTAGTTCTGCAGCGCAGCCTCCACCGCCGCCTCCATGGCATCCAGATCGCCCAAGAAGACATGCGCTTCGGCTTGTAACGGATGATTCCCAGCGACTGCCACCCATTCCTCGAAAATGGCTCGTGCCTGCGCGTAATCTCCTTTGCCGAAATAAGCGACGCCACAACGAAATCGTGCCTCTTGAAAATACACACTACCGGCATGCGCTTCAATCAACGCCTTAAACGCACGTAGCGCCTGCTCAAAATCGCCAACAAACAAATAAGCCATGCCGGACCAATACTTCACACTGTCGATAAACGCTCCGTCAGGGAACTCTTCGCTCCAAATCGGGAAGTCCTCTAAAATCGCCTCGGTATCGCCTTTAACAAACCAAGCATGCCCGAGCGAATGCGTCATCTGCGCCGACACAGGATCAAATGGAAAACGGTGTAAGAACTCATCGGCTAAGACATATAGCTTATCGACCTCACCACCCTGCTTATATAATCGTGCTAGCTGTACCGCGATCGGTTTTTCAAACAGGACAAAAGCAGGTTCGTCCAAATACGCTTCAGCCATCTCAACCGCCTCCGCCTTGTAGCCACACTCTAATCCTTGCAAGATCGCTGCATAACGGAACTGCTCCACCTGTACATGTTGCGGATAGTCCTCGATCAATCGGCGAAACCCAAAATATGCCTCATAGGTGCGCCCCATCAGGCGTAGCACACGCGCCTGTCGCCAGCGTAAATTAGCAGTGTATTTCGGAGCCCCTGCCAGCAATGCACGTTGCTCCCGCAGCTGATCGCGCTCGACGACCAACGCCGATTTCTTGGATGCGATATACTGTCGTTTGAACAGCCGCTCTTCTAGCTCAATTAATCGATCTTCGACCACGAACAACAACTGCTCCACTGGCAGCACCATCGAGAATAACAGCCCCGCCTCTAAATATTGCTCCTCCTCTTCAAAGCGATCGCCGACACTGAGTAGTCTGAGGTTAATCCCAAGGTCATAACGAAAACCGCGGTCTGCGTTGATCTCCGCCACGAGCGCCATGAGATCATTCAAATCACTGGTCACGAGTGCACGGTCAAACAATGCATTCAAACAGAACAATCGAATCTCCGAACTATACGTCGGCTCAAGGCACTGCCGCAAGATCGCTTGAATGTCCGCATCACGCTCGGCAGCCGCAGCGGCAACGACCAAGCGATTGAGCAAACCAAGTAAATCATCTGCAGCGATTTGCTGATTATAAATACCAAACACATCCTGATAGCGACTGACCGCACCGTCCCACTGCTCGACACCATAGAGGCAATCCGCCCAATTGAACATCGCCAGCAGATGCCGCTCATCCGACAAAAAGTTTTTCACAAACTCATCCCAATACGGGATCGCTTCGCTTAAATGCGCCGCATCTCCAGACGCTTGAAACCACTTCATGTGAGCGAGGCCCAACATAAATATATTCTCACGATAGATGGCTAAATACTCAGCGCTCGCAGCGCCCGACAGGCGCCCACGAATCTCGATCATATACGGAATCGCTTGATCTGGGTGTGCTTGCAACGCTGCCTGCGCCCGTTGCCCCAGTGTCGGCAAATCCAAATCCGGAAACGCCTGCACCTGTGCCTCTGCGCGGAGCATTGACGTGGGCAAACAGGCCAGACAAAGCGTCAGCCAAACAACACAGCCAGCAATGCCCCGAGAGACCAGCCCCGAGACATATTCCTGGAGGGTTCCGAGCCGCAGGCGACATGACCAAAAGAAAACAACGCTCTGTCGTTTCCACACGCCTGTTTTGCACAATGGCAACGACGGGGCGTTGCCCTCCACAAAAAGTGAAGCAAGCTTCGGGGAATCAGCCTCATCGCTAATGGATGCACCACTAGTTCGCATGCGACTCCTGACTATTCGTATAAACTGCAGAAGACATCGGGCTCACAGACACCGTGGCGCTGCCATCACGCACGGAAATTCGAGTGTGACTCAACACATCCAGCAACTCGCCGTTCGTAATTTCTGGATTCAATTCGAGCTCAAAAGTGACCCACTCGTCCGAACGGTTAAACAGCACCAAGGCACGATCATCTGCATAGGCTCGCACATACGCATAGCGATTCGCATCGGCGACCAAAACACGTCGACTGCCCAGATACAGCGACGGATGCGTGCGGCGCGCATGCGCCAACTTTGAGAAATGCTCTCGCACCTTTGCTTCGGCCGACGAGACATCATCACCAAAACGCATCATACGCCGATTATCTGGATCACCCGCTCCAGTCATGCCTATTTCATCGCCATAATAAATCATCGGCACACCATCGATCGTCAGCAAAAACGTCATCGCCTGCTTTAATTTCTCATAGGCCGCCACATCATCGACTTTTAACTGGCGACTCCAGCCGACTTCTTCTTCATCAGCCTCGTCCGGGTCAGGCAAGTCACCATCGGCATACGCCATGAAGCGCGGCTTATCATGATTACCAAGCAGAGCCGACATACGGACACTGCGACCATACACTTCCTCGGACTGACGCAGCGCCGCTTCGAGTTGAACAAAGTCGCCCTGCCCCTGTGCAAAGCACGGCACCAGCACATCGTAGAGCGGAAAGTCGAACTGACCATCGAGCATATTACCACCAACAAAATCAGAGATCACATGACGGTTTTGAAACGTCTCACCGACGAAATAATGATTCGCCTCAGGAAATTGATCGCGCATGCGTGTGCGGAAGCGCCACCAGAAATCAGGTCGGATATGTTTCACCGCATCGAGACGGTAGCCATCCAAATTATACGCCCCCATCCAATGCACCGCATCTTCTAACAGGAACTCAACCGTCTCAGGATTTCGAAAATCGAACGCAGGCAAAAACGGCTCAAACCATGTAGTGTAAGGGTTATCATTCCAGCGGCGTAAATTACGTGAACCATCGCTTAACTTTAATTGCCCAAACAGTTCTGGGTGCTCGGCACGGATCGCGCTGTCTTGGTGCACATGCTTCAACACGAAATCAGCCAACACCTTCATGTCTTGACCATGCACCTCACTCACGAGTTCTTTAAGCGCAGATTCACCACCGAAACGTGTCTCCACGCCATAACGCTCAATTGGCCAATAACCGTGATAGCCAGTGTAAGAGCGGAACGGCTCCAGATACTCAACCCACGCGTCTGAGGGATTTTGATTCAAAGGCGCGAGCCAAATCACATTTACACCGAGGTCTTCAAAATAGCCCGATTCCATTTTTTGAGTAATGCCCTCAAAGTCGCCGCCGTGGTAGTTCGCAGCTGGCAATACTTTAGGGTCATCGACGGACAGGTTGTTCACTGGATTGCCATCATTAAAACGATCTGTAAATGCGTAGTAGATAATATCATCCTGCCAAATATCTTCACTCGGTTCACCGGCATAGGTGATCGCAGGCAACCCGACCTTGCCATCGACATCCTCGACCAACACTCGAAGCATCTCACCTGAAATCGCCGCAGGTAACTGGACGCGCACCATCGCACCGTCGATTGTCGCGGGCAGGCGCACCACTCCACCGGACTTCGGTAGTGCCTCGGCAATCACCGTGCGCAGTGCTTTGTCCGACTGTAAGGTCAGCGTCGCGGCATCGATCGAACTGACAAACAGCGTGGGCGCAGCGGACGTGGCCGAGCCGCCACCGATCGTCACCACACTATTAAAACCGCCATGACCGTCTGCTTCACGATCAGAGTTAGCAGGATCAGTCTCCCAACGGCCATCAATCACATATTTATACAACACACGACCTGCTGGATACGCACCCGAGCGCGCCCAGCCACCCTCGATACGTTGCAGCGGATCAGCGGATGCATTCCATTGATTCAACTCGCCGACCATCGCGACCGACGCAGCATCTTCATAGCCTTGCAAACGAAACGTATGCATCGGCACTGAATCGATTACCAGCGGCAGGCTGCTTTCGAGCGTGCGGCCTTGACCGCTCAAAGGTTCTAGGCCCAGCCGCACAGCATGCAAGCCCGAGGCGGCAACATCTGTCGACACAATCAAGCGATGATTAAGTCGATCAATCGACACGCTGATTCCATCGCCGCCAGTCGCCGCAAAGCGATGCGTCGCACCGGGATTTCCAAAACGACGCAGATCGAGCGATACAGACTCACCCGCACGCAGGCGAGTGACTGGGGGCGCACCTAGAAATGCCTGCCCTGCATCCACTCTGGGGCTCTCTTGTATGCCCTCACTCAGCGAATCTGCAGTCTGAATCTCCCAGTAATAGGACGCGAGTGGTGCGAGTTGATCCAAATAAATCCCTTCGCGCAGCGCCTCCGACACCCGAATCGCTCGTACGGGTTGACCGTCGAGTGCCAGTTGATCTTTCAACACCAACCACTCGTCCGTCGTCTCAGTTAGGTCGAGCGCAGCAACAGCCGCTTCTGGCAACCGCACACGCACATGCCGCAGCGTTGCGCTGGGGTGAAAGTTACTCGTCACCAAATAGCTCGAATCCTGGCGTCGATCACTGCGCACATAGGCATGCAGCCAATGCCCTGAAGGTCCCACGTCGGCCACTTTGCCGAAATATGGATTCGCCTGATTTGCCGCATTGAGCGGAATCGACACACCCGATGCAAAAGCAGGTTCACCGAGCAAATGCATCAAGCGCACGTACCATGCGCGCAACGCACGTTGAGCGTCCGAAAGCCCCGCACCGTCTGCCGCGCCGTCGTTCCACCATTTGT
>JAURBE010000044.1 GCA_030829145.1 Verrucomicrobiota bacterium
GACGCGACTCACGGCAACTCGTTGTCTCACCGCGCACCTGGTTCGATCGGGCAATGTCAAACTCCTGGTCGCGTATGGAAAGGCAAAAAGATGGCTGGTCAGATGGGTAATGAGCGTTCAACGACTCAAAGCCTCAAGATTGTGCGCGTCGACCTCGAGAATAATCTGCTTCTCATCAAGGGTGCCCTACCGGGTGCTACTGGTTCAAATGTCGTCGTTCGACCAGCTACTAAGGCCAAGGGGTAAGCAATGGAATTAAGTCTTACATTGCCTGGCAAGAAAGCAGGCAAGGATAAAGTCTCTCTCTCTGACGAGGCTTTCGGTAAAGAATACAACGAAGCGCTGGTACACCAGACTGTCGTGACTTATCTCGCAGGTGCCCGCCAGGGCACTGTGCAGCAGAAGACACGCTCTGAAGTTAGCGGCGGTGGTCGTAAGCCTTGGCGTCAAAAAGGCACTGGTCGAGCGCGAGCTGGTACTATCCGCAGCCCGATTTGGCGCAGCGGTGGTGTCACTTTTGCGGCGCGTCCACAGGATCACAGCAAAAAGCTCAACAAGAAAATGTACCGCGGTGCGATGCGCTGCATACTTTCAGAGCTTATTCGTCAGGAGCGTCTATTCGCGGTAAGCGACTTCGCAATCGACTCGCATAAGACTAAAGACCTTGTTGTTAAGCTCAAAGAATTCGAGCTCGATAACGTTCTTATTATCTCTGAGCAAGTGGAGCCAAATCTCTACCTCGCCGCGAGAAACCTTCATAAGGTAGACGTTCTAGACGTAGCCGGAATCGACCCCGTAAGCCTGGTCGGATTCGACAACGTGATCATTACAGTCGCCGCGCTTAAGAAAGTCGAGGAGATGCTGGCATGAACCAAGAGCGACTCTATCAAATTATCCTAGGTCCTCACGTCTCTGAAAAGACGACGATGATGGGCGAAGGTAACAACCAATACGCGTTCCGTATTGCGACCACGGCTACTAAGCCTGAGGTTCGTAAAGCTGTTGAGACGCTGTTCAAGGTTACTGTTACCGATCTTCAGATCCTTAACGTTAAGGGCAAAACTAAGCGTGGAGCCGGCGGTCGTATTCGTCGTCGCTCTGACTGGAAAAAAGCTTATGTTCGCCTAGAAGCAGGTCATGAAATTGACTTTGCTGACATCAGCTAAAGAGGTAGGGAATAGTCATGCCAGTTGTAAAGTGTAAACCTACTTCACCAGGTCGCCGTCACGTCGTCAAAATCGTGCACCTAGACCTGCATAAGGGCGAGCCATACGCTCCTCTCACTGCGCCTAAGTCAAAGACTGGTGGTCGCAATAATAAAGGCCGCATCACGCGTCGTCACGCGGGTGGTGGTCACAAGCAAAAATATCGCATTATAGATTTCAAGCGTAACCGTGACGGAATCCCTGCGAAAGTAGAGCGCTTAGAGTATGATCCCAACCGCTCTGCGTTAATCGCTCTTCTTCTCTACGCAGACGGCGTTCGCACTTACATCATCGCCCCTAACAAGGTTAAGGCTGGTGATACGGTTGTCTCTGGTGACGATGCATCGATCAAAGTAGGAAACTGCTTACCGCTGCGTAACGTCCCTCTCGGAAGCACAGTTCATTGTGTAGAGCTAAAGCCAGGCAAGGGCGCTCAAGTAGCCCGTAGCGCAGGGACCTCTTTGCAGTTGGTTGCTCGTGATGGCGCCTATGCAACGCTTCGTCTTCGCTCAGGCGAAATGCGTAAAGTGTTGTCGGATTGCCGCGCAGTACTCGGCGAGGTGTCAAATTCGGAGCACAGCCTGCGTCAGCTCGGTAAAGCCGGTGCTAAGCGCTGGAGAGGCGTTCGCCCAACCGTTCGCGGTGTTGCGATGAACCCAGTCGATCACCCGCATGGTGGTGGTGAAGGACGTACCTCTGGTGGCCGTCACCCAGTATCGCCTTGGGGTATGCCAACTAAGGGTTACAAGACTCGATCTAATAAGCGCACTGACAGCATGATTGTCCGTCGCAGAAATTCAAGCCGTTAAGGTAGGGGTATAGCCAGTGCCACGTTCACTAAAAAAAGGTCCCTTCATTGACCTACACTTGATGAAAAAAGTGCAGATCGCAGCTGAAGCTAACGACAAGCGTCCTATTAAGACTTGGTCGCGCCGTTCGATGGTTTCTCCCGATATGATCGGTCTGACAATCGCCGTCCACAATGGTCGGCAACACGTACCTGTCTCGATTAACGAAGACATGGTTGGCCATAAATTGGGCGAATTCGCTGTCACACGGACCTTTAAAGGTCACGTGGCTGACAAGAAATCGCGCTAATCGGGGGCTGAAATGGAAGTTATCGCTAAATTAAAAGGTGCGCGCATGTCGGCTCAAAAAGCCAGGCTTGTTGCAGACCAGATTCGCGGCAAAGCAGTGGAAGAAGCGCTGTTATTGCTGACTTACAGCCCTAAGAAAGGTGCTGCGCTCATTAAGAAGGTGCTCAATTCGGCTATCGCTAACGCGGAGCATAACGAAGGTGCCGACGTCGATGAGCTGAAGGTGTCAACGATCTGCGTTGATGAAGGTATGACGATGAAACGCATCATGCCACGAGCCAAGGGACGAGCTGATCGAATTTTGAAGCGCTCTTGCCATATAACAATCACGGTCGCTGATAGCTAGGAGTATCGGATGGGTCAGAAAGTACATCCAACTGGAATTCGTCTTGGCATAACCAAGAAACATACCTCTACATGGTATGCCGAAGGAAAGGATTACGCAGACAACCTATTAGTTGATCTTCGCGTACGAGAATTCGTTAAGAAGAAGCTGGCCGCCGCGTCTGTTTCTAGAGTCGAGATCGAGCGCCCTGCGCAAACTGCCAAGGTAACCGTTTATACGGCTCGACCTGGCATCGTAATCGGCAAGAAAGGCGAAGACGTTGAGAAACTGCGTAATACGCTCACTCAACAAATGGGCGTCCCCGTTCAGGTGAATATCGAAGAAATTCGCAAGCCTGATCTCGACGCTCAGCTCGTCGCCGACGGAGTAGCCTCTCAGCTAGAGCGACGCGTTATGTTCCGCCGCGCTATGAAGCGCGCAGTGCAAAACGCCATGCGTCAAGGCGCTGAGGGAATCAAGATTCAAGTTGGAGGCCGCCTTGGCGGTGCCGAGATCGCTCGCTCTGAGTGGTATCGCGAAGGTCGAGTGCCGCTGCACACATTACGTGCCGACATCGATTACGCGACTGCTGAAGCGGCGACGACTTACGGCATCATCGGTATCAAGGTATGGATCTTCAAGGGTGAAATACTGGATTTAGACGAGGCCATCGTGCCTTCGCAAGCTAAGTCCAACTAGAGGTAAAGCGACGTGTTACAGCCAAAGCGTACAAAATTCCGCAAGATGATGAAGGGTCGCAACCGCGGTCTGTCACATCGTGGTAGCAACGTAGATTTCGGAGAGTTTGGTCTCAAAGCCATCTCGCGCGGTCGACTAACTGCCCGCCAGATTGAAGCAGCTCGTCGTGCTATGACGCGCCGTGTAAAGCGTGGCGGCAAGATCTGGATCCGTGTGTTTCCCGATAAGCCTATTA
The DNA here is from genome assembly GCA_030829145.1 of Verrucomicrobiota bacterium. Taxonomy (GTDB): domain Bacteria; phylum Verrucomicrobiota; class Verrucomicrobiia; order Opitutales; family Coraliomargaritaceae; genus Lentimonas. Next base: position 3,562 of record JAURBE010000044.1, read on the forward strand.
CTGGTAAGCCTCTTGAGGTTCGTCAGGGTAAGGGTAAGGGTAACGTTGAGTACTGGGTTGCCCAGATTCAGCCGGGTCGTATTATGTTTGAGATCGAAGGCGTTGACGAAGCACTCGCGCGCGAGGCCTTTAGCCTTGCTGCTGCTAAGCTGCCTTTCGACACGACATTCGTTAAACGGACGGTAATGTAATGAAAGCGAGCGAATTGAGAGAAAAGTCGGTCGAGGAACTGCAGGCTCAACTGCAGGGTCTCTTCAAAGACCAGTTCAACGTCCGTATGCAGAATGCAACGGGCCAATTAGGCCAAGTTCACTTAGTGGGCGGCTTAAAGCGTGATATCGCTCGTGTCAAAACGATCATCACTGAAAAACAAAAGAGTGGTTCATAGTTATGTCAACTGCAAGCAACGAGAAATCCGCTCGCACTACATCGGGCAAGGTCATTAGCAACAAGATGGACAAGTCTATCGTTGTGCTGATTGAGCGTAAGGTGACTCACCCTGTTTACGGCAAGATTATCAAGCGATCTACAAAGATCCACGCACACGATGAGAAAAACGAGTGCATGCCTGGTGATTCGGTGACTATTCAGGAAGTTAGACCTCTTTCTAAGACTAAGTCTTGGGCATTGGTCTCGATAGACGAGCGCGCAACACAAGTTTAGGTCGGGATTTCCCGCCGCGGTTTAACAAGAATTTAGGTAAAGAATCGTTGCCCGCTGTAGCAGGTAACTGATGGAGCGAATCGATGATTCAAGTGCAGTCATACTTAGAAGTCGCAGATAACAGCGGCGCTCGACGAGTTATGTGTATCAAGGTGTTGGGCGGTTCTCATCGCCGTTACGCACGCATCGGCGACGTCATTAAAGTCACCGTTAAGGAAGCGATTCCACGCGGTAAAGTTAAGAAGGGTCAGGTTTTGACTGCGCTAGTAGTTCGCACTAAGAGCGGTGTTCGTCGTCAAGACGGTTCACTGATCAAGTTCGACGACAACGCGGCGATCCTACTCAATGCAAACAACGCACCGATTGGTACGCGTGTATTCGGCCCGGTAACTCGTGAGCTGCGTACAGAAAAATTCATGCGAATTATTTCACTAGCGCCAGAAGTACTTTAAGCGCTAGGTAAGAAGAGACAGAGGCAAACATGCGTAAACTGAAACGTGATGACGAAGTGATTGTAATCACTGGCAAAGACAAGGGTAAGCGCGGAAGCATTTCGCGTCTTGTCGGTAGTGATCGAGTTATCGTCGCTGGCGTCAATATGGTTAAACGCCATACCAAGCCTAACCCTAATGCGGGTCAGGCTGGAGGCATTATCGAAAAAGAAGCGTCGCTACATATTTCGAACGTAGCGATATTCAATCCTGAGACTAGCAAAGCAGACCGCGTTGCTATTCAGGTGGCTGAAGACGGCGCTAAGAAGCGTGTGTTCAAGTCAAACGGTTCAGATTTAGACTAATTATCGGTAGGTTGCCAAGCATGGCTCAGTTCAGAGAATTATATAAGCAGCAAGCAATTCCGGCTCTTCAAGAGCAGTTCGGTTTCGCTAATCCAATGCGCGTGCCTAAGATCACGAAAGTGGTATTAAACATGGGTCTGGGTGAAGCCGTAACGGATAAGAAGGTACTCGAGAGTGCCGCCGAGGACTTGACTAAGATTTCTGGTCAAAAAGTCGTCGTCACTAAAGCACGCAAGTCTATCGCTGGATTCAAAATCCGTGAAGGCTGGCCTGTTGGTCTCAAGGTTACGTTGCGCGGTGAGCGCATGTACGAATTCCTTGAGCGCTTAGTCGACATCGCTATCCCGCGTATTCGTGACTTCCGTGGCCTAAGCCCGAAAGCGTTCGATGGCCGTGGCAACTTCGCGATGGGTGTGACTGAGCAGATCATTTTCCCAGAAATTGACTATGACAAGATCGACGCTCTGCGCGGTCTCGACATTACGATTACAACGACAGCGCAAAATGACGACGAAGGTCGTGCGCTACTGGCAGCAATGCGTTTCCCATTCCGTGGAATGGTTACTGCCGAAGCTAAGGAGTCTTAAGATGGCTAAAACCTCAATGATCGCGCGGGAAACTAAGCGTACAAAGATGGTTGCGAAGTTCGCCGCCAAGCGCGCAGAGCTGAAGGCTATCTTGAATGACGCCGACGCAAGCGACGAAGCGAAGTGGGACGCACAGGTGAAGTTTCAAAAGCTTCCACGTGATTCAAGCCCGGTTCGTCAGCGTCTCCGTTGTAGCATCACCGGACGTCCTCACGGCGTCTACCGTAAATTTGGTCTATGCCGTAACAAGCTTCGCGAAGCAGCGATGCGTGGTGACGTGCCTGGACTAACTAAGGCTAGCTGGTAAGCGGGAGAAGTATTATGAGCATGTCAGATCCGATTGCAGACTTCTTAACTCGTATACGTAACGCACAGATGGCTAAGTTGCCAACTGTCGCCTGCCCAGCGTCTAAGATGAAACAAGCCCTCAGCCAAGTGCTGCAGGACGAAGGCTATATAGCTGGTTTTGGCGTGACAGATGTTGAGGGCAAGCCCCAACTGACTGTTGACCTGAAATACTACGCAGGTAAGCCGGTTATTGAAGAGATCAAGCGCGTTAGCCGTCCAGGTTTACGCAACTATAAGGGCAGCGAGAATCTGCCTACGAATCGAGCTGGACTTGGCGTAGCGATTATTTCTACGAACAAGGGCTTGATGACAGACAAGCAAGCGCGCGCTGCCGGCCTAGGTGGCGAGGTACTCTGCACCGTCTTCTAATAAAGATTGGTGCTCCGTGTAGAGCTGAGTTTTTTAAGCAGAGCATAAATATGTCTAGAGTAGCGAAGAACCCGATCGAATTACCGAAGGGTGTAGAAACAACATTGACCGATTCAACTGTGTCGGTTAAGGGCGGCAAGGGAAACCTGCAGCTAGAATTACATCGTCTTGTTGGCGTGACGCAGGACGGCGATGTCCTGCAAGTCGTTGCTAAGGATGCCACGCGGCAGGCGAAAGCGATGTCGGGAACATTCCGCTCGTTGGTAGCCAATATGGTTGTCGGCGTCAGCGAAGGGTTCCAGAAGAAGCTAGAGCTTCAGGGTGTTGGTTATCGTGCCAAGGCTGAGGGAAACAACGTTAATTTGACGCTTGGGTTCTCGCATCCAATCAATTACGCACTTCCTGAAGGCGTTACGGCTGAGACTCCTACACAGACTGAGATTATTATTTCTGGCGCGGATAAACAGCGCGTAGGTCAAGTCGCTGCTGAAATCAGAGACTTCCGTCCGCCAGAGCCTTACAAGGGCAAGGGTGTTCGCTACGCAGACGAGCGCGTATTCAGAAAAGAAGCCAAGAAGAAATAGGTCATAAGCTATGAGCGTTAAGAGAATAGCTCGTCTACGGCGAGCAAAGAGAGCAAGGGCAAAGATCAGTGAGCTGCGCGTAAACCGCCTGTCGGTTTATCGTTCGCCACGACATATTTACGCTCAGGTTATCTCGGCAAGCGGCGACCAAATACTGGCGTCGGCTTCGACAGTCGAGAAAGACCTCCGCGGCGGCGCTACTGGTAACGTCGACGCAGCGAGCAAGATCGGCACACTTATCGCCGAGCGTGCGAAAGCCGCTGGCGTTGAAAAAGTAGCGTTTGATCGCTCGGGCTATGCCTATCACGGTCGCGTTAAGGCATTAGCCGACGCAGCACGTGCTGGCGGACTAGATTTTTAAGGGTTTTTACTATGGCGTACAAAGACGATTCCAATAAGAACGAAGAGGGCATGCAAGAGAAGCTCATCCAAGTTAACCGCGTATCAAAAGTGGTTAAAGGCGGACGCATCTTCAGCTTTACTGCTCTAACAGCGGTCGGTGACGGCAACGGTCGAGTAGGTTTCGGTCGCGGCAAGGCACGCGAAGTACCTTTGGCCATCCAGAAGGCGATGGAATCGGCGCGTCGTAATATGATCGCGGTCGACCTAGACGGCACCACGCTGCAGTACGCAGTTAAGGCTCGTCATGGCGCCTCAAAGATTTACATGCAGCCTGCCTCAGAGGGTACTGGTGTTATCGCCGGTGGCGCTATGCGCTCAATCCTCGAACTCGCCGGCGTACAAAACGTCTTGGCGAAGTGTTATGGCTCTACCAACCCGGTAAACGTAGTGCGTGCGACCTTCAATGGCCTGCGCGACATGCAGTCTCCGGATGACATCGCGGCGAAGCGCGGCAAATCAGTCGAAGAATTAGTAGGTTAGAAAAATGGCGAAGAAGACAGTCACAGTCAAACTCGTGCGCAGTCCGATCGGCGCCCTTCCCAAGCACAAGTTGTGCCTGCAGGGTCTAGGTCTGCGACGTATGCATCAGTCTGTTGAGGTGGAGGATACTCCTGCCGTACGCGGAATGATTAACAAGATTAGCTATATGCTGACCGTAGTTTAAGGGGTTCGACATGCATCTTAATACACTAAGCCCAGCGCCAGGCAGCACCAAAGCAGCGAAGCGCGTTGGCCGCGGTATCGGTAGTGGCTCGGGCAAAACATCTGGTTCTGGTCACAAGGGTCAGAAGTCGCGCAGCGGCGGAACAGTGCGACCAGGTTTCGAAGGCGGTCAAATGCCTTTGCAGATGCGTCTCCCTAAGTACGGCTTCAGCTCACGCGTTGGACGCAGTATGGCCGAGATTCGTACGTCTGAGCTAAACAAGCTCGAAGGTGACGTAATCGACCTCGAGGTTTTGCGCAAGGCAAACCTAATCACGGCGAACATCAAGCGTGCGAAGGTAATGCTTTCTGGTGATGTGACCAAAGCGGTAACGCTCAAGGGCATCGGCGCATCAAAGGGTGCACGCGCTGCTATAGAAGCCGCGGGTGGCAAGGTAATCGACGAAGAAGTCATGCCTAAGCTTAAGAAGCTTCCCAAGAAAGCGCCAAAGACTGAACAGGCTGCTGACGCGTAAGCAGCAGCTAAGCAAAGCCCTCGGGTTTCATAAGAGTTAAAAAGATTAGATGGCAAACAAACCGAACATAAATCCAGAGAACATTGGCGCGGGCCTTGGCGAGCTGAAGTCACGCCTACTGTTTCTCTTGTTTGCCATTTTTGTCTACCGCATAGGGACTCATATCCCTGTGCCTGGCATAGATCCTTTGCAGCTAGCTGCTTTTTTCGCGCAGCAGGAAGGCACGTTCACCGACATGATTAATATGTTTGGTGGCGGTGCGTTAGAGCGCATGAGTATCGTTGCGCTCGGCATCATGCCTTATATTTCGGCGAGCATCATTATGCAGTTATTGACTGCTGTGAGCCCGCACCTAGACCAACTCAAAAAGGAAGGTGAGTCTGGTCGCCGCAAGATTTCGCAGTACACGCGTTACGGTGCACTCGCTCTTGCTACTATTCAGGGTACAGGGATGGCTGTAGGCCTTCTTGCACCAATGGCGTATAATCCCGGCCCCGCGTTTACGTTGACGGCAGTGGTATCGCTTGTAACCGGCGCTATGTTCATGATGTGGCTCGGCGAACAGATTACTGAGAAGGGTATCGGTAACGGTATCTCGATGTTGATATTCGCGGGCATTGTAGCTGGGTTCCCTGCCGCGATCGGCACGTCGCTCCAGCAGGCGTACGAGGGACAGATAAACGGTGTCTTGCTAATGGTCGTCGGATTCATCGCTATCGGTGTGATCGCCATAATCGTGTATGTCGAGCGCGCTCAGCGACGAATCACGGTGAATTACGCCAAGCGGCAACAGGGCCGCAAAATGTATCAGGCTCAGGCGAGCCACCTGCCATTGAAAATAAATATGGCAGGCGTTATTCCAGCGATTTTCGCAAGCAGCATATTATTGTTCCCTGCGTCGATTGCGCAGTGGTTTGGTCAGGCGGATGGGTCAGAATGGCTTGCCGAATTAGCGTTCTTAATAGGACCTGGTCAGCCTCTATATATAATTATTTTTAGTGCCATGATCATCTTCTTTTGTTTCTTCTACACAGCGCTCGTGTTCAACCCGCGTGACGTAGCTGAGAATCTGAAGAGGTCGGGTGCATTTATTCCAGGTATTCGCCCAGGCGAGCAGACTGCGAAATACATCGACGGCGTGATTACTCGCCTCACGATGTTCGGCGCTATTTACATCACACTGGTGTGTTTATTGCCAAATTTCATGCAGATGTTTGCTAACGTGCCTTTCAATTTGGGTGGCACAGCGCTTCTGATCTCCGTGGTTGTAACCATGGACTTCTGGTCGCAAGTTCAGTCGCACTTGATGTCGCATCAGTACGATTCGTTAATGAAAAAGTCGAAACTGGGCAACTACGGCCGCAGCGGAGTTTAAGATTTTTTCGCCGCGCTCAGCGCAGCGAGAGAGGATAACGGAGACAACCATGAAAGTAAGAGCGTCTGTAAAAAAGATCTGCCGTAACTGTAAGGTAATCAAGCGTAATGGTGCCGTTCGCGTCATCTGTAGCTCAGAGCCGCGACACAAGCAGCGTCAGGGCTAACACTAATTGCAAAAGCTGCGGCCCTCGGGCTTTAGCGAGTAAACAGAGAGAACGGAGTTAATATGGCACGTATTGCCGGTGTAAACATTCCAGATAACAAGCATATCGTGATTTCGCTGCGCTATGTTTATGGTATTGGACCAACGACTGCTAGCGCTATCTGCGACAAAACTGGTATCGCCCCAAACTCTAAGACTGGCGAACTGAGCCCTGAAGAGCTCGATACGCTGCGTAACGAGATTGGCAACCTCACGGTTGAAGGTGATCTTCGTCGTGAAGTGTCGATGAATATTAAGCGTCTAATGGACCTTGGTTGTAACCGTGGTATTCGCCACCGTCGTTCGCTGCCAGTTCGTGGTCAGCGCACAAAAACGAATGCTCGCACCCGTAAGGGCCCACGCAAGCCAATACGTAAGTAAACAGTAAGACGGAATTATTATGGCCAAGCCAGCAGCTAAATCGACAAAGAAAAAAGCACGTAATCCTGTCGTAGACGGAATTGCATTTATTCACGCCTCGTTCAATAACACGATCATAACGATCGCCGACCGCCAAGGTAATGCACTTAGCTGGGCAACAGCCGGTGGATCTGGATTCCGTGGTTCGAGGAAGAGCACGCCTTTCGCTGCTCAGGTCGCTGCAGAGCGAGCTGGTAAAGCTGCGATAGAGTTATATGGCCTCAAGAGCCTAGACGTGAAGGTCAACGGACCTGGCCCTGGACGAGAGTCTGCGGTTCGCGCGCTAAACAACTGTGGTTTGAAGGTTGGCAACATCACTGATGTTACTCCTATTCCACACAATGGATGCAGGCCGCCTAAAAAGCGTCGAGTGTAATACGAACACAATCAGAAGCTCTTCTGAAACAAAGAGCACAGGAGACCGAATATGGCCCGTTATTTAGGCCCGAAGTTAAAGCTTTCACGTCGCGAAGGAACAGATTTGTTCCTCAAGAGTGGCGTTCGTCCTTTAGATAGCAAGTGTAAAGCGGAGACCATCCCTGGTCAGCACGGCGCGCGTCGCGGTCGTCTGTCAGACTACGGTGTTCAGCTGCGCGAGAAGCAGAAAGTACGTCGTACTTACGGCGTTCTTGAGAAGCAGTTCCGTGGCTATTACAAGGAAGCCGCTCGTCTCAAAGGCGCAACTGGTGAAAACCTCCTGCAATTGCTCGAGTGCCGACTAGATAACGTCGTTTATCGCATGGGCTTCGGCTGCACGCGTGCGGAATCGCGTCAACTGGTTGCTCACAAATCGATCACTGTTAATGGCGTTGTTGTAAACATCGCTTCTTATCAGGTGAGCGAGGGTGACACTGTAGCAATCCGTGCGAAGGCTAAAGCGCAGCTGCGTATTAAGTCGGCATTGGATCTCGCTGCGCAGCGCACAGCAATCGATTGGGTCAGCGTCGACACGTCAAAGCTCGAGGGTACATTCTCTCGCAAGCCAGAGCGCGAAGACCTCTCTGCAGAGATCAACGAGTCTCTAATCGTCGAGCTTTACTCGAAGTAGTGAGCTAATCACACAGAAGGTGGATGACATGCAAATTTCTCTTTCAGATTTTTTGACGCCACAGCATATTCAGATCGATGAAGTGGACAAGTGCCGCTCAAAGGTTGTCCTGGAGCCGCTAGAGCGCGGATTCGGCCATACCCTTGGCAATGCGCTTCGCCGCATTCTGCTTTCTTCTATGCCCGGTAGTGCGGTTGAAGAAGTTGAGATCGATGGCGTAGTACACGAATACAGCACAATCGAGGGCGTCCGCGAAGACGTTATCGAAATTCTTCTTAACCTCAAGGGCATTGCAGTAGTGCTCAACGAGAAAGACGAAGTCGTTGTTACAATCAACAAAAAGGGCACGGGTATTGTTACCGCGGGCGACATCGTTTCAGATGGCAGCGTCGAGATTATCAATCCTGACCATGTGATTGCGAACCTCAATAAAAATGGCGAGCTAAACATGCGCCTCACGATCCGTAAGGGCCGTGGTTATTCGCCTGCAGACAGTCGCAGCAGCGAAGACGATGAGACGCGAGCGGTTGGCAAGCTTCTGCTAGATGCCTCTTACAGCCCGGTACTACGAGTGTCTTACTCAGTAGAAGCTGCGCGTGTTGAGCAGCGTACTGACTTAGATAAGCTCGTGATAGATCTAGAGACCAACGGCACAATCGATCCTGAAGAGGCGATCCGTCGTGCGGCTACAATACTGCAGCATCAGCTTGCCGTGTTCGTCGACCTGCATAGCGAAATCGTGCCCGAAGCGACGAAGGCCGAAGACGAGATCGATCCTATCTTGCTTCGTCCTGTCGATGATCTTGAGCTGACCGTTCGCTCTGCGAATTGCCTCAAGGCCGAAGATATCTACTACATCGGTGATCTGATTCAGCGCACCGAAGTAGAGCTGCTGAAGACTCCTAATCTCGGTAAGAAGTCGCTCACAGAAATCAAAGATGTGTTGGCTACTCGTGGACTCTCATTGGGTTTACGTCTAGAAAACTGGCCTCCATCGAGCCTCAAGTCCGACGATCGCGCTGCTTAAGCAGTCCGTCTGAATAAGTATATATAAGGTAATGAGTTATGCGTCATAGACAAAGCGGTCGCCAGCTAAATCGTAACAGTTCGCACCGTCAAGCCATGTTCCGTAATATGGCAATCTCACTCGTCGAGCACGAGCTGATTAAGACAACGTTGATTAAAGCGAAGGAATTGCGATCGGTCGCAGAGCCTTTGATCACGCTAGCCAAGGAAGATAGCGTAGCGAACCGTCGCTTAGCCTTCAACCGCACACGCGACAAAGCGACAGTGGGAAAATTGTTCACTGAGCTGGGTCCACGCTACAAAGAGCGTCCGGGTGGTTACATCCGCATTCTTAAATGTGGCCTGCGTGCTGGCGATAAAGCGCCGATGGCTTATGTTGAGTTAGTTGGCCGTCCAGCTGGCGTCGACGCGGCTGAGAGCAAAGACGACTAAACGCTCTTTTGTAGAGTTTAGTGGTAAGCAAAAGAGCCGAGTTTTCACTCGGCTTTTTTGTATCTGGCGTATCAGCCCCTCATCAATCATTGAATCATGTTGCGCATTAGTTATAAGCTCAACGGCTCCACCGATTATTAAACGTATCGTCCTATCCGCACGAGGCTCCCATGATCAATTCTTTTCATCCTCCCGTAAGAACACTCATGGGCCCTGGACCCTCTGACGTCAATCCGCGCATTTTGGAGGCTCTATCTCGACCGACTATAGGCCATCTCGACCCCGCTTTTATTCAAATGATGGACGAGGTTAAAGCGCTGCTGCAATACGCTTTTCAGACAGAAAATGAGCTTACTTTGCCGGTTTCTGCACCCGGATCGGCGGGTATGGAAACCGCGTTCGCCAATTTGTTAGAGCGCGGTGATAAAGCAATAGTCTGTCAGAACGGCGTGTTTGGCGGACGCATGAAGGAGAACGTAGAACGCTGCGGTGCGATAGCTGTGATGGTTCAAGACGACTGGGGCTGTGCTGTCGATCTAAATAAGGTCGAAGACGCATTAAAAGCTAATCCC
>JAURBE010000045.1 GCA_030829145.1 Verrucomicrobiota bacterium
ATCATCATCACGGGTTTACAGCGTGCGCGTGATGGTGCGCCTGTGACGCCTAAGACTAAGTAATCGTTAGAGACGTCGCTGTTATGCTTAGTTTATTTTTTATTCATCGACCAATCTTCGCCGCAGTCATTTCGATTGTGATTGTTGTTTTTGGTATCGTTTCTTTGGTGAAACTTCCGATCGCGCGTTATCCAGACCTCGCACCCCCTACGATTTCGGTGAGTGCGAGCTATCCAGGCGCTGACGCAGCAACTGTTGCGGATACTGTCGCGGCGACGATCGAGAAGCAGGTCAATGGAGTAGAAGACATGATATATATGTCTTCGGTCAGCGCGAATGATGGCAGCATGAATTTGACTGTCACTTTCGAGTCAGGTGTGGATTTGGATACAGCCAATGTTCTGGTGCAAAATCGTGTAGCGCTTGCCGAACCGCGTTTACCAGAGGAAGTCAAACGAACTGGAGTTTCAGTCAAGAAGAAGTCGACGGACATTGTGATGTTCATCACATTGACATCACCGGAAGGCACGTATGACGAAGCCTACCTGTCGAACTTTGCCAATCTTCGTATTCGCGATGAATTGCTTAGAGTTGGCGGAGTCGGCGATGCGCTGGTATGGGGTATGGGCGAATTCAGTATGCGAATTTGGTTGGACCCGGATCAGTTACGAGTGCGTAACCTGTCTGCCACTGAAGTGGTGAATGCTATTCGCGAGCAAAATGTGCAAGTTGCCGCAGGTCGTGTCGGTGCTGCGCCTGCGCCTAATGGCACTGCTTTTGAATATGTTTTGAGTGCGCATGGGCGTCTCATCGAAATTAAAGAATTTGAGAATATAATCGTAACGACTGGAGAGGATGGCCGTATCATTAGTGTCGGCGATGTGGCACGTGTTGAGTTGGGATCGGACGTTTACAACTTCAACTCCAAATTAAATGGCACAGCTGCTACAGCGATCGCAATTTATCAGATTCCTGGATCGAATCTGATGGATGTTGCCGATGGTGTGGCGCAAGCCTTAGAGCGTTTATCAGCATCTTTCCCAAATGATGTCGAATATAAGGTTGTTTATGACTCCACGTGGGTAGTGGATGCATCGATTAAAGAAGTGATCATTACTTTGATTGCTACGGTGATTCTAGTCGTGCTGACAGTTTATTTGTTTTTGCAGAACTTCCGCGCGACACTGATACCCACGATTACAATCCCTGTGGCGTTGATCGGCACCTTTTCGATTTTATTAGCATTCGGATTTTCGCTCAACATTTTGACTCTGTTCGGCTTAGTGCTGGTGATCGGGATCGTGGTAGATGACGCAATTTTGGTCGTTGAAAATACATTTGTACACTTGGACAAAGGGCTCAGCGGTAAGGAGGCAGCAGAGGAGTGTATGAAGGAAGTCACTGGTCCTGTCATCGCAACCACTTTGGTACTACTCGCGGTGTTTATCCCGACTGCCATGATGAGTGGGATTACTGGTACGATGTTTAAGCAATTTGCGATTACTATTTCGATAGCGACGGTATTCTCTTCGATTAATGCACTTACTCTAGCTCCGGCTTTGTGCGGGGTGCTCCTCAAGCCAGGGCAAGCTAAACCACGTGGTTTATTTAAGCTTTTCAATGTATCGGTTCAGACTTCGAATAAGTTCTACCAAGGTTTAGTGCGCATGGCTCTCAAAAGCGCGGTCATCGGGCTATGTATTTTTGGCGCAGTGATCTATTTCTCAGGAAAGGGTATGGGGAGTTTACCGACCGGCTTTGTGCCTCAAGAAGATGAGGGCTATTGCATGGTGGCAGTACAGCTTCCCGATGGTGCGACCCTGGAGCGCACTAATGCGGTCATGGAAGACGTGCAGAAAATTGTTAGTGCGACTCCTGGTGTGGTCGATTGCCTAGCAATTTCAGGTTATTCATTGATTGATGGTGCCGCTGGTGTGAATGCTGGTTTTTGCTTGGCTGTATTTGATCATTGGGACGAGCGGCCAACGCCTGAGCTCCATCAGTCAGGAATCCTTGCGGCAATGCAGAGACAGTTCGGCTCCATACAAGAAGCTATGGTATACGCATTTCCGATGCCATCGCTACCTGGTGTTGGTACGACTGGAGGCTTTACTTATATGTTGCAGGACATTGAAGGCGGAGGGCTGGATCAATTGGCGCGTATTGCTAATGGATTGATCCAGGGTGCAAATCAAGAGGCCTCGATTGGTGGCGCTCGTACTACTTTTCGTGCAAGCGTGCCGCAAATATTTGTTGATATCGACCGTGAGCAGTTGAAGCGTACTGGCACCTCGATGACCTCAGTGTTTGATACATTACAGATCTACTTGGGCTCTATGTACGTGAATGATTTCACACTATTCGGCCGTATTTTTAAAGTAACTGCCCAGGCTGACAGCCAATTCCGGAGTGAGCCTGGTGATATTAACAGGTTAGCCGTTAAGGGTGCGGATGGTCGTATGATACCCCTTGGTGCAATTGTATCCTTGGAGGAGCGTTTGGGCCCACAGAATATTATTCGTTTTAATATGATGCCATCGGTTAAGGTGTTGGGCAATCCCACCGCTGGGTACAGCTCGGGCCAAGCGATGGATGCGATGGAATCTTTGTCGGCGACAGAGTTGCCTTCTTCCATGAGTTATTCCTGGTCGGAGCTATCGTATCAAGAAAAACAGGCTGCGACAGGTCTCGCCGTAGTCTTTGGTTTTGCGGTGTTGATGGTATATCTGCTTTTGGCTGCCCAATATGAGAGCTGGACGTTGCCCGTCTCAGTTTGTTTGTCGGTGCCGACCGCATTACTTGGAGCAGTAGTTGCGATTAAGATGCGCGGTATGGAGAATAACGTGTATACACAGATTGGTTTGATTCTGTTGATCGCATTGTCTACTAAAACTGCGATCTTACTGACTGAATTTGCTAGTGTGCAGCGCCAGAATGGGATGAGTATTTTTGATTCAGCAATCGAAGCAGTGAAGCTTCGGTTCCGTGCCGTCTTAATGACTGCACTGTCCTTTATCTTGGGAGTGATTCCACTACTTATTGCTTCCGGTGCCGGCTCTGCATCGCGTCAAATACTTGGTACTGCCGTGTTTGGTGGTATGTTAGCTGCGACCGCGTTGAGCCTTATTGTTGTACCTATGATGTATTTCGTCATACAGACAGTCGTTGAGGAAATTTCTGGCGGAGAACCGTCAACCAAATCGACTCTGAATGAAGATGCGGCCGAGTAATACAATAGAACTATGACAGACAACCCATACGAGTCAGACGAGCTGCTGCAGCAGTATTTGATTTTCCACTACGCGCAGTCTTCAGAGCAGTTTCCATATAGTTTTGGTGGTGCTGATGCATTAGAATTTCCAGTTCGCTGCGTAACTGAGGGTGTGGATGCCGAACGCGTTCCAGCGGGTGCGCGTGCATTAGATCTTGGGTGTTCAGTGGGGCGCTCTAGCTTCGAGTTAGCGACTCAGTGTTCTGAGGTCGTCGGCATCGATTACTCGCAAGCATTCATTGATGCAGCCAACCGCCTGAAGCAGGATGGACTCCACCCAGGATGGCGGCTGGATGAGGGATCGGAAACGACCTTGCTTGATCTAAAAGTGGATGATGCGATTGACCGTAGTCGTGTCCATTTTGAGCAAGGCGATGCACAGTGCGTACGTGCAGATATCGGTCAGTTCGATGTGGTAATCGCATGTAACTTGATCTGCCGCTTGCCAGAGCCTATGCGTCTGTTGAAGCGTCTGCCTGACTTGGTCAAACCAGGTGGGCAGCTATTTATCACGACTCCATTTACTTGGCTTGATGAATATACGCCACCAGCAAATTGGCTTGGGGATGGAGCACAAGATTCATTTGCGGGGCTGCAGGTGGCTTTAGACCCTCAGTTTACGCTACAACGGCGGTGGGATATGCCGTTTTTAATTCGTGAACACGCACGTAAGTTCCAATACAGCATCGCTCAGGCGAGCCGTTGGGTGCGCAACGCCTAAGCCTGTGGATCTTGGATCTCTTTGAGCAATTTGACGTCTGCAATGATGGGGCCAAAGGGCAATAGGCTTGCGATCAATAGGAGAATCGTGGTTTTCAAGGGCCACTTGTAGTCGAGCTGGCCGAGCGCGGCGAGCCCGACGTATAGAATCCAGAGCACGCCATGGGCCATACCCACGAGGCGCACCATTTCGGGTTGGTCGAAGATATACTTAAGCGGCATCGCAACTCCTAAGAGTAGCAAAAAAGAAATGGCTTCGAAGATACCAATGCTACGGATGCGGTTGAGAGTGGTGTCGAATCTGAACATAATCCTAATTTCTGAATGTCCCACGATCACTTAGCTACCAGGTTTGACGGCTTCACTGCCTTGGAGTTCAGGTGGCAGGTTGCTGGCTTCGTAGGTCGGGAAGCTTAATTCTGCGAGGCTGTGGTGTGGCACGTCGAAGCTCGTCTTTCCTGCACTGCGGTCGACGATGACACCGACTGCGGCAGGCTCAGCGCCATGAGCGCGACATTGCTCAAGTGCTTCAACCACGCGGCCACCGCGAGTGATGACGTCTTCGATAATCAGGACTTTCTCGCCGGGTTCGAACTTGAAGTTGCGGCGCAGCTTCAGCTTATCATCGACTTTTTCGAGGAATACAAAGCGCAAACCGAGTTGGCGTGCGACTTCTTGGCCAATTACCAGACCACCCATAGCTGGCCCGACGACCGTGGTCGCGCCATAGCCTTTGAGGTCTTCGATCATTATTTCTGCCATCCGTGTGACTTTATCCATGTATTGGCAAACTTGGGCGCATTGAAAGAAATGGGCACTGTGCAAGCCTGAGCGGAGCAGGAAGTGGCCGCTGAGTAGAGCGCCACTGTCTCGAAAAATCTGTAGAACTTCGTCTTCTTGGGAATCCATGCCCAGAGGTTGCAGTGAGAACGGCGCCGTGTGAAGGGTGAAACGTCGCTTCAAAGAGAAAATTATTTGCGGCGCTTGTGGCTTGTGGTTCCTGCATTCAGGCTACTAACTTCTTTTTTCAGCAAATGCTTAATTTATTACATCGTCACGTATTGAGGGAGGTCTTGGTTTCTACTGGCTTGGCCCTAGGGCTTTTTGTCTTTGTTCTGCTGCTGGGTAATGCCTTACGCGATATTGCCGAGCTTGTTGCTGCAGGGAAATTAAGTGCGATTGTCTTTCTGAAGTTGATGGGGCTACTGATTCCATATGTGACGGCCTATGCACTTCCGCTTGGGGTCTTAACTGGAACGTTGATGGCCATCGGGCGGTTGTCTTCGCAGCAGGAGATTACTGCGATGAAGGCATCAGGCTTGAGCTTATATCAAATTGCTGCGCCAGTGTTCTTGATTTCGTTCATCGGTATGGTGTCTGCCGTGGTCGTCAATTTGCACTATGCACCACAGTCGCGAGTCGCATACAAGCAGTTGATGGGCAATGCTGTGAGTGAAAACCCAGTTGGTTTTATCGAGGAGCGTCGCTTTATTGACGAGTTTCCCGGCTATGTCATCTATCTGGGCGGCCAAGATGGCTCGTTGATGAAAGATTTCTGGATCTGGGAGTTGGATGATGCGCAGCGGGTAAAATTGTTTTTGCGCGCGAAGGAAGGAGAGGTTAATTACGATGAAGTTAATCGGGTTTTGGTACTCACCTTAAGGGATGGAACGGCAGAGCAGCGTAATGGGGCAGACCCTGAGGCTTTGGTCAATGAGCCGACACAGTCGCTATTTTTTGGAGAGTTTCCGATCGAGTTACCTTTGGGTGCGCTGTTTGGCGAGGGAAGCAAGCGTAGGATTCGTATCAAAGAGATGACTTTCACCCAGCTGATGGAACTACGGGCTGATGAGCTTGCGATTGAAGCGCAGACTGGCGAGGGGATGACTGAGAAGCGCATGAAGGTGCAGATGCACATGCAAAAGAATTTTGCGATGGCGTTTTCAGTGTTTTCTTTGGCGATTTTTGGAGTTCCGCTGGCGATACAAGTTGGGCGCAAGGAGAGCTATGCGAATCTCGCGATTGCGCTGGTCATTGCGATGTCGTATTACTTTTTGATCATCGCGGTGAGCTGGTTAGAAGGAGCGCCCCACCTGCGCCCTGATTTATTGATTTGGTTGCCTAATATCATTTTCCAAGGAGTGGGCTTCTGCCTAATCCAGCGCGCTAACCAGCACTAGTGTAAATAGTGAGTCGCGTAACATCCATATTACTGAAAGTTTTGTACGGGTTCGAGCGGCTGCTTTTTTAAGAATGCGTATTGTTACTATAGATTGTCCGCCTACCGTCGAGGATTTGGTTCAGCTGTTTGGCTCCAGGGAGTTGCCGTTTGTGCTGGATAGCTCGCTTTCGAATGACGGATTAGGGCAATGGAGCTTTTTTGGCGCTGAGCCATATCTGCTCTTTGAAGGCAAAGATGGTGTCTATGCTACGCATCATAGGTCCGGTGGTGAGCGCCGAACTGTGCGCGGTGATGGTCTGGCATTGTTGCGAACCTTGATGGTTGAGCATACGGTTGAGAATCTCTCAAATATTCCGTTTGTTGGAGGCGCAGTCGGCTTCATTGCCTATGACTATGGCCGACAAATTGAGGCGATGCCGGATATGACAGAGGACGATCGAGGCATGCCCGATATGCATTTTGGTTTATATGACGGTGTCGCAGCGCTGAATCATGCAACCGGAGAGTTGAGCCTCATTGCACTTGGAATCAGAGCAGATGAGAAGGCTGTAATAGCTGAGTTGAGAGCGATTATTGAACCCCAGCAAAAAGTGATGGCAAGTCTGTCTTCACCATTGCGAGGTGCATGGGAGTGGAATGTCCAACGAACTGAGTATATTGAGGCTGTGGATGCCGTACGTAGTTATATCGCCACGGGAGATGTATATCAGGTGAATCTCTCGCAGCGGGCCAAATGCCGTTATGAGGGTTGCCCCATTCAGTTATATCAAGCACTGCGCACGGGGAATCCCGCGCCGTATAGCGCATTGATCAGAGCGGAGGGATTTTCAGTATTATCGACCTCGCCAGAGCAATTTTTGCGTAAGCATGGGCGGCAGATAGAAACTAGACCGATAAAAGGCACACGACCTCGTGGAGCTACGCCTCAGGAGGATGAGGCGCATGCAGAGGAGTTACGAGGATCTGAGAAAGACCGTGCTGAGCTGCTGATGATAGTCGATCTGGAGCGTAATGATCTAGGTCGTGTTGCCGAGTTTGGCAGTGTGCGGGTCGAGCAGCTCTACCATCAAGAGCGCTATGCTCGAGTGATTCACCAAGTCGCACAAGTAAAGGCGGTACTCGCAGAAGGCAAAGATGTGTTCGATTGTATTAAGGCATTGTTCCCCGGCGGTTCAATCACTGGTGCGCCGAAGGTTAGAGCGATGGAAATTATTGAAGAAATAGAGCGGACGCGGAGGGGCGTGTATACTGGTTCAGTCGGGTATATCGGATTTGATGGGAATGCGGAGCTAAATATCGCGATACGTAGTCTGCATTTAAAAGATGGGTATCTAGACTATCAAGTAGGCGGCGGTATCGTGTGGGACTCGGTAGCAGAAAGTGAATATCAAGAAACGCTGGATAAAGGCCGCGCAATCCGTGAGACGATAGATGCATTATGCTTAAAAAAGAGTAGTTAGCAGGTAGGAGTCAGAAGTGAGTTCCATAGAATCAGTCATTTACAATATAAGAGAGAATCGTCAGGTTGAAAAATGCTCACTGTCCAGTAATCTTCTAATTTTGGACACGTTCATTTACTTCGCCATCTACGGCAGTCCTTCGCCTATCTTCTTGTTTCTAGCTCCTGTATTATGTCAGACATCGTAATCGTCCAATCAGGAGAAAAGGCTCACATGGATCCTACGCAGTCAGGTTTCGCGCATGGCTTTGGGCTGTTTGAAACTCTTAAACTAATATCTGGTAGGCTTTGCTTTTGGGCGGAACATTGGCAACGCTTGTTACACTCTGCAAAGATACTCGGCCTTGGATTGACTGTGACTGAAGATGCCGTGCTTTCGGCAATTCGTGAGCTGGTGCGATCGGATG
Organism: Verrucomicrobiota bacterium; assembly: GCA_030829145.1. Lineage (GTDB taxonomy): Bacteria > Verrucomicrobiota > Verrucomicrobiia > Opitutales > Coraliomargaritaceae > Lentimonas. The sequence continues at coordinate 8,040 of JAURBE010000045.1, forward strand.
GGCTACGCGAAGGCACGATTAAGCTGTCTCTCGTTCGAAATGGTGCCGATACGACATGTTATGTGTATGCGCGTCCTTCGTTGATTGTTGCGAGTGCTGCGCGCTTAAAGCTGAATCAGCATGCGCCGTTGAACGAGTCCTCATTGTTGGCAGGGCATAAGACGCATAATTATATGGAGAATGTCTTATTGCTAGAGTCTGCCCTCGCGGCAGGTTTCTCAGATGTGATTCGTTTGAATACGGCAGGACATTTGACTGAAACTGCTGTTGGTAATTTATTTTTCATACAAGGGGAGAGGCTTCACACGCCTGCCTTAGTTACTGGAATCTTGCCTGGTGTAATACGAGCGATTGTCATTAGAACTGCGCAAAGTATGAGCCTGCCTGTTGAAGAGGGTAATTACATTCCAGAATTACTAGATTCGATCAATGCGGCTATGGTGACTAACTCACTAATTGGTATTCAACCAGTGGATACTGTCGTAACCGCTGATTATGAGCGAAAGATGAGTAGCGCTGCAAATCCAATAGTACAGGATTTAAAGGATGCGCTGCGGCTTCTAGAAACTGAGGGTGCGATTGATGTGGGATGAATAAGAAAGCATATTATACAAAGCGGCGAGTATTGCCACTTGGCCGGAAAACTCACTTAGTCGGGATTTTAAACCTGACTCCAGATTCTTTTTCAGACGGTGGAGACTTTGTGGATATGGACATGGCAGAGCATCATTTTCATCGGATGATAAAAGAGGGTGCGACAATTATTGATATTGGCGGCGAGTCGACACGACCAGGGCATGTTCCTGTGCCGATTTCGGATGAGATTGCCCGCGTCGTGCCTTTTGTCGAGCGTGTGCGTTCGGCGACCAATGCATTGATATCAATCGATACATCAAAGAGCGAAGTGGCGGATGCTGCGCTGCGTGCGGGTGCTGATATCGTAAATGACGTCTGGGGTGGACAGCGAGACCCGCGGATGGCACAGGTAATTGGGCAGCATGGTGCTGCCTGTATTTTGATGCATAATCGCGGTGCTGAAGAGGCAGACTCTGGTGACGTAATCAATGCGATTATTAACTTTTTTGAGCAATCCATTGCCCTAGTAAAAGCAGCTGGTGTCCGTGATGATGCGATCATATTGGATCCCGGCTTAGGCTTCGGTAAGAGCTATGCTGAGAATTGGGAGATTATACGGCGCCTAGCTGAGTTGCAAATTTGCGGTTACCCATTACTATTAGGTGCATCGCGCAAATCAATGATTGCAAAACTATTGAAGCTGCCAGATCCGAAAGCGCGCTTAAGCGGTAGCTTGGGCACTACAGCATTGGCAATTCAGTCAGGAGTGGATTTTATCCGTGTGCATGATGTACGTGAAAATTACGAATGCGCTCAAGTAATAGACCATTGTGTACGCTATGAATAAAACGAAAATTGAATTAAAGAATCTAGCATTTTTTGCGCGGCACGGCGTGCTTGTAGAGGAGGCGAAGTTAGGTCAGCGCTTTAAGGTCGATGTGTTATTGACCTTGGTCGATGGGCTTGAGTTTGAAGACGACACACCGGAGCAGACGGTCAACTATGTCGAAGTATATGATGTGGTGAAGGAGATCTTTACCGGCTTTCGTTTTAATTTGATCGAGCGTGCTGCGGAGGCGGTTGCGACGGAATTACTGGATCGCTTCGATAAGACAGTGGAGGTGACGGTTAAGGTGAAGAAGCCGTCCGTACCGGTAGATTGTATTTGTGATTATTTTGCCGCGGAGGTGACTCGATGCCGCTAGCGACTGCGTATTTGGCGCTGGGTAGTAACCTTGGCCCGCGCCTAGAGCAAATGCGCTCGGCTTTGCGATTGCTGGAAGCGGGTGGTGTGCGTGTGCGTGCCGCGAGCCACGTGTATCAAAACCGTGCCATCGGGATGGGCGATGCAGATCCTTTTTTGAATGCTGTTGTGCAGATCGAAACCGGGTTAGAGCCGGAGCCTTTACTGGATCTGTGTCTCGCGGTCGAAACGCAGCTGGGGCGCGTCCGCACGGCTGGCTGGTCACCGCGCACGATTGATATCGATGTGTTGGTTTATGGTGAGGCTCACGTAGAGACCGAGCGCCTGCAGGTGCCGCATCCGCGTATCGCCGAGCGCGACTTTGTGTTGCAGCCGCTTGTGGATATTCAGCCAGACTTGCAGTTATTTGGAAGGACTGTTCGAGAGCATTTAGTTGCCCTTCGAGTTGTAGAACTAGAGCGAGTTTCAGAGGTGCTGAATGAATCCAACTAAATTTAAATGATGAAACCGTGTGTTGAAATTGAATATTGCCCGGGCTGCCGTTGGTTATTGCGAGCTGGCTGGTCTGCCCAGGAACTACTGTCGACATTTGAAGCTGAGCTCGGGGGAGTGATGTTGCGCCCTTCTGAAGTGAGTGGTACTTTTCGAGTCACAGTCGAAGGTCAGCTTATCTGGAATCGCAAAGATGAAGGTTGTTTTCCCGAGATGAAGGAGTTGAAACAGCGACTGCGCGATCAGATTGCGCCTGAGCGAGACCTTGGGCATAGTGATGTCGGAGGAGTCAAAAAAGATGGCTAATTCGATCACTCAAGCTGTGATTACAGCGGCTCAAAAACTGTCTAAAGGTGTCGATGCCTTACAGTTCGCTGAGCCCACGACACATGTTTATAATCCGCTGAGTTATGCATGGGCGGGCCATCGTAGTTACTTAGAGCAACACGCATGCTCAAAGAAGAAGGTGGTTTTTCTGGGGATGAACCCTGGACCTTTCGGTATGGCACAAACAGGCGTGCCGTTTGGTGAGATCGCGTTGGTGCGTGATTGGGTGGGCGTGCATGAGCCCATTGCCAAACCTACGAATGAACATCCGAAACGATTGATCGAAGGCTTTGAGTGTCAGCGCAGTGAAGTCAGCGGGCGTCGCTTGTGGGGATTGTTCGAGGGGCGCTTCGAATCGGCGGATGCGTTTTTTGCAGATCACTTCGTCGCGAATTATTGCCCATTGGTTTTCATGGAAGCGACGGGGCGTAATCGCACACCCGATAAATTACCAGTGGCGGAAGCTCAAGCGTTGTATTCACTTTGCGATACACACTTGCGGGAATTGGTGACGGCATTCCAGCCTGATTGGTTGGTTGGTGTCGGTGCATTTGCTGAAAGTCGTGCAAAGATCGCGCTAAAAGAATTTGATGTAAGTATTGTGCGAATTCTACATCCTAGTCCCGCTAGTCCTGCAGCAAACCGCGGTTGGGGTGTACAAGTTTCAAAGCAGCTCGAAGAGTTGGGAGTTTGGTTTCCAGGCGGAAATGGTATTACCGCATGAGCATATAAAAAAGCTATTGGAGTGTCAGCGCTGAGTAGCATCTAGCCCATTTTTTTCAGAACTGATAGCCGACTGAAAAGGCAGCGCCGTAGCTGTCTAGTTCATAATCACCATTAACAGATTCATAGACATTGTTGCCTATTTTCCGATCAATGCCATAGATATATTGGCAGGTCACTTGCCAATACATTTGCCCATGGTCGCGTCCGAAACCAATTGAGAAAGCATGGCGGTCCGAGTCAGGAACGATCGGTAAAAGTGTTTTTTCAGGAACGGAATTTTCGATGAATGTGTAACCAGCACTAATGATCCAGCCGTCTTTTAAATAGTGTGTAGCACCCAGTTCCCATATAAACGAAGAGTTCCATTTTAGTTCGTAAGAGGGGGCTGCACCTAAGACGCTGGGTAAGCCTTCAATAACCAAATCATCGACCCGATCCCAATTTGTCCAGTCAACATTCAATTCGATATTCCATTTTTGATTAGGGCGATAGGAGTAGCCGAATATGATCGACTCAGGGTAGGTCAAATCAGATTTCGATTTATATTTTCCAATATTTACTATGGTTGAGGTCCCATCGTAAGAAACTTCTGTCTTCGCCTGGTAGTTGAGGCCAAACGAATGCTGGGGTGATGGTTGCCAAAGCGCTGCGATTGAGAATCCTAGGGTGTTATCATTACCCTCGTACTCAAGTGCATTGCTTTTAACTTGGATGTCTGTGTAGTCATAGCTCAAGCCTGAAGATAGTGATAGCTCATTAGTTGCCTTCCATGCGACTACTACGTGATACTTAGAATAGACTAAGTCAGCTTCGTAAGGCACTCGTGGGTCGAGAACAATATCAGCACCACTACTCCATTTGGCTCCAAGTCCGAAGGGTGAATATACGCCAAATCCAACAGTAAGGGGACTATTTGCAATGTGATGGCTGACGAAGAGGCTTGGTACTGCTTGCCATTTATCGTCTAAATAATCTTTAGCGCTATTTGATTTGGAGCTATAGTTTAAAGATACAGTAAATAGATTTCCATGTATTTGCGTCCCCTCGATTTGAGTTAGGCCAGCTCCGTTATAGAAAATTGCTGATGGGTTGTCTGCCGTAGCAGTAAAGGCATTACCACGGGCCGTAGCGAAAGCATCGATGTAAGCTATTCTAGTGGCAGCAGATTGCAGACCCGAAGCAGCGATCATGTTAAGATGGAGAAAAAAAATTAGTCTAATATAACAATTCATTTTGTAAAAAAAGAGCTAAGATTTTTTGCTGATGGGTTCTAGTGATAACATATGAATTTAAATCGTGTTTATCGAATATGTTTTTTAACACTATTTTTATTAAGGTTTTATATAATAACGATTAATAAATTATGATTGATTGTATTTAGTAAATCTAGGTAACTATATGAAATTAGTCATATCATTGTATAATTATAATAAAGTGACTTAAATTGATTACGTTGTGGGGGAATGATAAATTAAACAATGAAATTAATTATAATATTAAAAATCAATTTCATGTTAAGTTGTACGATGGAAAGTATTGTTACAGCGTTAATCTACTTGGTTAATAAGCCACGGCCATTCACCAGTAAGTCTAGTTGGTTTTGCTTATCAAATAATGAATTTCAAATAACCAAGTATCTAAAT
>JAURBE010000046.1 GCA_030829145.1 Verrucomicrobiota bacterium
CAAAGCGCTGCGTAGTTGGAACGGCACAAGTGAACTGATGCGTCGCGGCATCGAAACGCCCAAGGTCGTCGCGTATTTTGAGCATCAGGATTCGACTCAGCAGTTGGATAACTGGTTCATCTGCGAACATGCCAATACGCGACTGAGCGTGCGCGGTTTCTTCAGTGCCTACGCCAGAGGCGAGAAGACTGCCGAAGGTTTCACCTTTGAAGCCTTCTCCGAGCAATTAGTCGAGTTCATCCGCGCCGTGCATTGGAAGGGGGTCTACTTTCGTGATCTTTCCGGCGGTAATGTATTGATACGTATTGAGGGGGATAACCGCTTGGTCTTCTCACTGATCGACACGGCCAGAGCCCGTTTCGCCAATCAGCGCTTTAGCCGCAGCAAACGCATCGCCGATTTGAAACGTTTGGTTCTTAAACTCGACCCCGAGCGGCAAGCGTATTTCATGGGTGCCTACCTCGAGAAAGAGAACGCGCATTTCACAGGCTTTCAAAAATTAACCTTTAAGCTCTATGCCTTCAAAGCTTCGCTTAAACGGATCAAACGTAAGCTGCGTAAGAAAATATTAACAAAATGAGTGGCTCCCCAAGCAGTCTAAGTATGGCTGAAGTATCAGAGGTGAAAGTGCAGATTGTTGATGCCTACGTTCCTGAATGGGAGGGAACAGTTACTTTGAAGCTGGAGAAGATGTTGCGACATCTGAAAGGTCGCCGAGATGTGTGGCTTGCGCGTAGTCAGAGTGGAAGTGGCACGTTGATCGCTAAACGTTTTCATCTGGGTGATAAGCAAGACCGTGAATACAACTGCGAGGTGAGTGGAATCAAGCAACTCACTAAACGAGGTATTCTATGTCCGAAATTAATGTTCACAGCGAACGACAAAAACGGTGGTTTGTGGGTGGTTACAGAGTTTATCGGAAACTCAACTGAGCTTTCTGAAATTGTGTTGCATTGTACAAATCCTGCCGTGTTAAAAGCTGCGACTCAGCAGTTTGTCAACGCATTGATCATGCACTGGCAATTGGGCGTGCACCAAACCGATGCGCATTTGAGGAATTTTCTTTGGAATGGGCAGTTTATTTATACCATTGATGTCGGGTCGATTCACTTTAGCGAGGGGGCTCTGGCACTCACTAAGAAAACTACGATATTAGAAAAGATGTTGGGCGGTTATCTTGAGTCTTTCCGCTGTGATCTGATCCAAGCATTTGTTGAGAGTTGTGCTGGGCAAGGTGAGTCAGAACTCTTAGCGCGAATCGAAAGTCCGAATTTCGCTAGTCGTATCGAGGAGCAAGAAGCCAAGAACCTGCGCCGCATCTGGCAGAAGAGCCGTCGCGATTGTTCGCAGTATATGAAGGAACAGCACGGCTTCCGCATGTTGGTCTGCCAGCGGGACTTGGAGCCTGATTTAATTGAAAAACTAAAGCATGCTCCCGATGAATTGATGGAGATGGGGCAGCGTTTGAAAAGCGGCAATACCTGCACCGTGCAGCAGATCGAGTGGGCAGGCAGGGCGATTGTGGTGAAGCGTTATAACCCAAAGCCGATCTTTTATCGTATTCGGCACATCCTTCATATGAGCCGAGCGATGCGAAGTTGGAGTAATGGTATCGTTATGAATCAACTCGATGTTCCAACTGTTGTGCCGCTTGCAGTGGTGGAAGAGTCTAATTGTGGTTTATTGGAACGCGCTTACTTTTTAATGGAGCACTTTGAGGGGGAAAGCATTTCTGATTACTTGAACCAGAAAGAGAATGATGAAGTTGAGTTTGAGCGTGCCGTGAGCGGTTTGTCTCGATTGTTTGCTCGGTTACGGCAGTTTAGAGTCGTGCATGGTGATTTTAAGGCGAAGAATATATTGATCAATGAATCTGGCTTAAGGCTGATCGATACCGACGGCTCGAGGTTTTTAGTGAATCGCCGTCGGTTTACTCTGAAATTCCAATCAGACTTTAAACGGTTCCTTAGTAATTGGCCTGATGGATCCCGAGTTCGGCGGATATTAAAGAATCGTCTTTCTGCAATTTTTGATCAGTAATCTATCTACAATGCGAACTTGGTTAAGGAAATTTCAGACACGCTTGAAGGCTGTGCTTTCAGGAGCGCAGATCGGCAGAAAAACGTGGATACATCCGAAGGCAGTTCTCGAACTCAAGCAGGGGCGGATTACGCTCGGGGAGTTTTGTGAGGTGCATCGCGGGGCTCAATTGCTAGCTTATGGTGGGGAGATTCAGATCGGTGATAATTGCTCGATCAATCCCAATTCCATACTTTATGGCCATGGCGGGCTGCGTATTGGCAATGATGTGCGTATTGCTGCAGGTGTCACGATTGTGCCTGCGAATCACAATTTTGAAGATGCTGGCCGCTTGATTCGAGAGCAGGGCGAGAGTTGCCAAGGCGTTACGATTGGCAATGATGTCTGGCTCGGTGCTCGTGTGATAGTCTTAGACGGTGTCAATATTGCCAATGGCTCAGTGATCGGTGCTGGTTCGGTCGTCACCAAATCGACTGAGCCATATGGAGTCTACGTGGGGAACCCTGCTAGGAAGATGAAGCAACGTGAGCCCGTCTCATCCGATTCCGATAGAGTCTAGATAGTTGACTAGACTTATATTCTAATGAATTCCTAGCTTATGCTGATGAGCCTTTTAAATCGATTTCCCGAGCAGTTTGAAGTGGATGGTGCCGTCTTGCCGTTAAGGCAGATGCCGCTCGACCGAAAGACTAAGCGACGAATTTTACGTGGCGGTTACGAGACGGCTGAACGCCGCTTGGTCGCTAAGTTTGTTAAAGAGGGCGATCGTATTCTTGAGTTTGGTGGTTCATTGGGCGTCGTGAGTTCGATTTTAGCGAAACGTGTTGGGTCCGCTGGGCGAGTGGTCTCTGTGGAGCCAGATAGTAGTTTGCGCCCTGCGTTTGATTATCAGATGCAACTCAACGGTTTGAAGGTTGATTGTGTCTGCGCATTGGGTTGTCCGATCTGGGCAGATGTGGTGCCAGACGAATGGAAATCGAAAAGCTTTTCCAATCAGGGGCACTCCTTATCAGGACGAGCGGAGAGTGGCAGTGCTGAAAGTGGCGTAGATTCTGCACCGTGGAAAACTGCACTTGAGATCTGCCGTGAAAGCTCGCTGGAGCCGAATGTTTTAATCGTAGATATTGAGGGTGCGGAAACGGTATGGTGTGAGCATGCGCCTAAATTTCCAGAATCTGTGGACCTCTTGATTGTAGAGTTTCATCCGGAAATCAATGGAGAGGATGTCGCTGGCCAGACCGTGCAAGCGGTTGTAAATGAGGGTTTTGAAGTCGTGGGATTCTCTCGGACCGTGTTGGCCTTTCAAAAGAGCAAAGCACGTTAATCCGCACTTTAATTTCGATGAAAGTTGTTTTTCTACAGAAGACCACGGACGCGCAAGGTGGTTCGAAGGCGAGCCTAGGTAATACACTGCGAGTGCTTTCCGAACAGCCTGATATGGAAGTCGAACTACTGGCGGCGGCTCCCGGGCCGTTGACGGCATTTGCTGAGTCGCTTTCAATTCCGGTGCTAATAGCGCCATTCCCTCGCTGGAGGAATGCGGTGGATCGACTGTTCTTTAATCGGACCATGCGCAAATTCGCGAAGTCGATTGTAGGCGCGGATTGGATCGTGAGTAACGAAATGTGGTGGGCTCCGCATGCAGCCGCACTAGCTAAATACTGTGGCGCACGTTCGGCAGCAATCATTCGTGATGAAATCGCTGATCTTGAAAAGTCATATCAATACAACTTTCAAGAACTCGATCAAATCATCGCGGTGTCTGGGGATCTAAAGGCGCAACTGCAAGGCGATGCTAAACTGTTCGATCGCACACGCACGATTTATAATATCGTCGGTCGTCCCGAATCGGATGCCGCCGTCACCGCCCAGTTAGATGTATTGTGCGGTGGTTATCCGAAAGTGAAGCGCTGGATTTTATCAGCAGGAACAATTTGTCCCCGTAAAGACCCGATCCTCGCGGTGCAAGGGCTTGCAGAGCTCGCTCGGCGCAGTGATGAGGATACGGGTTTACTCTTTGTCGGGGGTAGCGATGGCAGTGGCTATGAGGAGCAGTTAAGGCGAGAGGTGCAGGCGCATGGATTAGAGGATCGGGTTGCATTTGCTGGGCAGGTATCTGGTATTGGTTCAGCTCTAGATCGGGCCGCTGCATTTCTTTTGACGAGCCATAGTGAGGGATTGCCTCGTGTCTTGATTGAAGCTGGCTTGGCACAGGTGCCATCACTAAGCACTAAAGTTAGTGGTGTGGACGAAGTGTATGGTTCGAATGCAAGCGATCATGTATTGTTAGCGAGAGATCCAATCGAGTTGGCAGACAAACTGGGGCTTATTTTAAATAAGCTAGACGATGGGGAATTGCAGTCGAAGGCGTCCGAAATGGAAGAGCGCTACTCCGAGAGTTCTCATGTTAACTCGTGGCGCTCATTCCTTCCATGTGCATTCGTCTCCGATTGATTAACGACATTAAGCAATGTGATTAATTATATTCGATTTCCACTAGGTTATGGGCAACTTGTCGGCAATGTATTCGCTTAGGATCGTCTCCTAGTATATGAGCCAATTTCTCCAGATGATCGCCGATTTCCTGTGCAGTCAGCCCATTGGGGATCTTTTCGAATTTCGAACGTTTAACACGCCCAGATTCGTCTCCAAATTTCTTTTTCTTTAGGTAGTTCAGGTAGTTGACTTGCTCTTTGAACCACAGCATGAATCGGCGTGGCCAACCGAAGCGTATCGGGGGTTGTGGCGCGACTTCGATTTGCTCTAGCATCTTGGCGATTTCTGTGGATGCCATGGCGCCTTCTAGGCAGCCGACTTGTCCTTCGAGTCGCTGAATCATACTTTTCTGGCGCGCTTGTAGCACCTCTGGGTCGTTGTTGCGCAAATAGTCGAGCACTTCATCTGCGGAGGTTGTTTTGTCCAGTACTTGATATATGGCTATGTCTGTTAGGCCGGGCAGGTGGCGTCCATCGTTTACTTGAATTGAGGGGATACCCATAAAAGCTGCTTGCACAGCAACGGTGGAGCCGAATTGGATAGTGCCTTTAGAGGCAAGTAACCAAGGAGTCGCGTCTCCTTCGTGGTGAAGGAAAACGTTTGGGAATGGTTCTAGTAGTTTACTCCATACATCCAAGCTCTCACAAGGGTGTGGGCGTAGTATGATTTTTTCACTCCGTTTAAGCTTTGGTGATATGTCTTCCAGTAACCTGATGCATGCTTTAAACTCATCATACTTAGACTCAACAAATGTGTGGGCGTCATGCTCATTTTTTAAATGGGATTGCATCAAGTCTTTGTAATCTTTGAAAGTAGCTTCTGAGATTGCACCAAAGCTGGTGACCAACAAATAGTAGTCGCCGTGTTCTTCCCGGAGTTCCTCTACTGGCTTTTCAAATAACTGGTGGAAAGGCGCTCGCCATAGGTCGATTCGCGGCCAACCGAGTGCGTGCACATTCACTCCCTTGAACATTTCGAGTGAGTCCATGCATGTCTTGTGCAAATCACCGATGGCAAAAACATGCTTATAGTTTTCAGCGGACACTGTTTTGTGGCGGGCACCCAGATAGAGATCGAGTTCAGAGTGGGGAATGGCCAAGCCCATCTCCTCATCAAGAAATACAAATTGTGCGCCGAGGGTCTGCCTTATTCGGGCGGCGTTGTTCGTCCAAGTGCTTTTGTGAAAGAACACGCATTCGTCGATCTTTCCTTCAAGCTGTTTCATTGCGCGGAAGGAGCCGATATAAACACGCATCCCAAGTTTGGCAGTTTCAAGTGCGAGTAGGCACTTCGGTGCGAGTTCGCGTGCGGCAATTTCTATACTAAAGAGGGCGGTTTTCTTTTTTGTAGGCATTTAATTTCCTAGGTCTGGTAATTGGCTTTAATGTATAGTCGTGCAGTTATCTTATCTGGAGCGGCTGTAATTGAAAAAGTCAGGGGGCTGAAACAATAGATGTCGAAATGGGGGGGGTATTCTGAGTTCTCTGGAATTAGCTTTGCAAGCCCATCCTCTTAGGGAGAATGGGAGCAGTTTGCCAGCAAAACCGTAATTTGGCTTAAACTATAACCGCGGTTTTACCGTGTCTTCTTGTTGTGTTTGTTTTCTGTCGTGTGTTTTGTCTGAAAAATCACTTTTCAGCCGTTTTTGAAAGATGCCTGAAGTCGAGCATTGAGTTGAAGTAATTAATCATTCTTAGTTAAATATATGGTAACGAAACAAAGAGTATTAGTCACTGGTGCAGATGGCTTTATCGGCTCTCATCTTACCGAGATGCTTGTGGCTAGGGGGTTCCAGATTAGAGCTTTGTCGCAGTATAACTCCTTTAATTATTGGGGCTGGCTGGAGAATATTGAATGCTTGGATCAGATCGAAGTCGTCTGTGGGGACGTTCGGGATTCGAATTTTTGCCGCGAAATTACCAAAGACATAGATATTGTCTATCATTTGGCGGCACTCATTGCGATACCTTGCTCTAAGCGGGCCGTTTTTTGAGTAGGCGCTTCTTTGAGGCGACAAGGTGAGTGATTCGCTTGCAGACCTGCTTCCAGAGTTGTGGGTTCGTTGCAGAGTTTTCGTAATTCTGGATGAACAAGTCTTGTTCTGCTTTTGTGAGTTGTAGGTGGGTCGCTGAGAAAAAGAGCGCTCCGATTTCCTTCACTTGTTTGGATAAAGGCAGGCTTCGATAGCGATGCATGCGGTGTAAATCAATTAAGTGGAGGTCGAGCGTGTCGCCTTCCTGAAAGAGGCTCCAGTCTCGATCCTGCACCATGAAGTGGCAGAGGTAGAAGTCGGAGTGGGCACAGCCTGCTTCGTGGAACCGTTTTGCTAGTTTGGCGACTGCGATGATGAGTGAGCGGCGAATGAGTGTGGTTTGAGTCGCTGGGAGCTGATCGATCTGCTCGTGTATCACTGAGAGCTTGACCATGCCTTCTAGCTCTCGAGTCATCAGAAAGGAGTGGATCTCTGCTGGGTTGCACCCGCGTTCGCCAAAGCCGACAGGGGACAGCGTCGAGATCCCTAGCGCCTCCAGCTGTTGGATGCCCACCCATTCTGTGCGCGCGCTGACGATTGGGCGTTTCAGTGAACCCAGATTTTTGATGATCTCGTTCCAGCCGACCCCGCGGTGCTTTTTTAAGAAATAAGCCTGCCCATCGATTTCTAGGCGCAGGGTCTCTCTTCGGTCGATCGACCGCTTATTATCACCAGACAAGTCCATAATCGCAGAAAACACGGATTCACTTTTGTTGAATGCAGAGTGGATTGCTGGATCTAGGTAATGAATGTCCTTCAGGTTGGTCGGTGGCTTCACCGTCGGCTGTTGGAGATGTTCCGTGTAGAGTGCTTCGTAGTGGGCGACGGCTTGATCCCATGAATACTGAGTCGCTCTGTTTCGGCAGGCGTCTCGAACTTTTACTACGTCAGGCGTATTGAAGAGGTCTAGAGCCGCGGTTGCCATGGCATCGCAATCGTCGGCGGAGGCCACGACGGTGCCTTCAAGTTTCGATTCGAGGATTTCTCCAGCTCCGTTGGTTCGTGTGGTGATCACGGGGACGCCACATGCCAGACTTTCTAGTATGGTGTTGGCAAAGGGGTCTTCGCGGGTGGGCAAGATGAATACATCGGCCGCACCATAGAATCGCTCTGAGTTTTTACAGCGCCCCATGAAATGAACGATTGGCTTTAGTCCGCGATCTTTGACGTCTTTTCTAAATTGGGGGCTGCGTTCGAGGCCAACCACGATGAGGTGCAATGCCTGTTCGCCTATCGCCTGTTTTTGAAGAGTATCTAGCACTTGAACGGTTTGCGCGAGCCCCTTACGGCGGAAGTCGTTACCCATGAACAGCAGCACGCGTGCATCCTTGGGGATGCCTAGCTCGTTAAGTATGGGTGCGCGATGTATCTCGCGAAGTCCTGGGTGGAAGCGCTCGGTGTTCACACCGTTTCGTATGACAGAGACTCTCGATCCTTCGACGGCGCAAAAGCGCTCTAGGTCGCGCCTGGTTCGGTAGGAATTGGTTACCAGTGTTGTCTGGTAATTTTGATAGGTCTTACGTTCGAGGCCTAAGATGGTGCGATTACGTAAGCTGAGCTTGGTAAACACACGCTTGAATCCCTGATAGTTGCGATTGAGGTGCGCTGCTTGTGGCGGATCGGCGAGTCGATAGATGTCGGCGCCTGCCATGCGGCTGAAGGCGTGAACGATATCGAAACCGCCCTGTTGCCGGATTGCCTTCTTTGCAAAGTAGGGGAAGGACAGTGTTTTCGCGATGGAAGAAAACTGCCAGCCGTTTACCCGATGGATCGTGACCCCGTCGATGCCACATTCAGCGCGTTCAGAGGTAAACACATGAACGTCATGCCCTTTCGCCGCCAAACCCGAAGCGAGTGATCTGGCGACGCCTTCAACTCCTCCTATCTCAGGGTTGAACAGTCGAATGACGAACGCAATTTTCATGTATGAATGGTGAGGGCTTATTGCTTCTATCGGCGCCTTTGCTGAGTGCCCAAGCTAGGAGTGCAGGCCTAGTTGGCAGTTGATTTTAACCAATCCACGTATTTACCGATGCCTTGATCAATCGGTGTCTGTGGAACATATGAGAGCAATTTTTCCGCTTTGGATACGTCAGCATAAGTCAAAGGCACATCACCCTGCTGATCGGGTAGCTGTTCAATGATCGCTTTTTTGCCGACTGCCTTTTCGATCAGTTTGATTAGCTCGCTCAAGCTTGTCGTGGCTGAACCACCTAGATTGAAGATTTCGAAATCGCTCTCGGTATAATTCGCTGCGGCGGCAATGCCATTGATAATATCTTCGACATAGGTGTAATCGCGGGCCGAACTACCATCTCCGTATTGTTGTATCGGCTCTCCAGCTAGGATGCGTTTGGTGAATTTGGATATCGCGAGGTCGGGCCGCTGGCGCGGGCCATAGACGGTGAAGAAACGCAGGCACTGGCAATGAATGCCGAACAAATGAGCGTAGTTCGAGCAAATCTGTTCGCCTGCCAGTTTCGTCGCGGCATAGGGGGAAATGGTTCGATAAAGAGCGTCTGTTTCTGCAAACGGTACTTTCTTGTTCACTCCATATACGGACGAAGAAGAGGCAAAAGTGAAGTTCTTAACTCCGTGGTAGCGGCAGGCATCAAGCAAGTTGAAGGTGCCGTCGATGTTTGTCGTGAAATAGGGTTTAGGATCTTTGATGGAGGGACGCACTCCGGCGCGCGCCGCAATATGGATAATGTGGTCGAATTGTCCCTTCGCAAAAGTGCGTTCGACTAGAATGGCATCACGAATGTCTCCTTCGACCAGAGTGATGACCTTGCGCACTTTGGCGATGTTCTGCCACTTGATCTCAGGGTCGTAATAGGTGTTGAAATCATCAATGATAGTGACGCGATGCCCATCTTTGAGCATGCGCTCAGTGAGATGTGATCCGATGAATCCGGCTCCGCCGGTGATGAGGTAGTGTTTTGGCATGGTGGTGCTAATGTGCTCTGGAAATGCTTTCGGTTATTCTAGTCGCAGTTTAAATTGAGTCATAGGTTCGCTCAAGGCTTTGCGAACTCGGGCGCATCCGTCTTTTTGACTAGAACGTTCTCCATGATAAGGAATTGTAAGTCGGAGCCGTAGAGCATGTTGAGTGCGTCGGTGGGTGAGCAGACCATGGGTTCGCCGCGGCGGTTGAGCGATGTGTTGAGGCAGACGCCGTGCCCGCGCAGGCTTTCGAGCTCTTTGAGGAGCGCGTAGTAGCGGGGGTTGGTGTCCTCTGTCACGATCTGTGCGCGGGCGGTGCCGTCTTCGTGGACGACTTCCGGGACGCGTGGCTTCCAGTGTTCCGCCATGTCGAAGGTGAAGGTCATGTAAGGCGCTGGATGATCTGACTGCAATAGGTCAGCCGCGATCGTGTCGAGCATACTGGGGCAGAAGGGACGCCAGCGTTCGCGGTATTTGATCTGCTCGTTGATGCGGTCGGCGACGCCTGGGTAGCTCGGATCTCCGAGTATACTACGGTTGCCGAGTGAGCGCGGCCCGAACTCAAGGCGGCCCTGCAGCCATGAGAGCGGGTTGCCGGCGGCCATGATCTGCGCACCAGTCTTGGCAGGATCGTCGAGGATCTCCCAAGTTGGTTTTTCGGCATGTTGTTTGCAGGCTTCGATGCACTCTTCAGTTGTATAAGCGGGCCCGAGATAGGCGTGCTTCTGTGGCTGGATCGTTTCGCCGAGTTCGTTGGCCACATACGAGGCCGCGCCGATGGCGGTGCCGGCATCGCTGGATGCTGGTTGCACGAACAGTTCTTTGATGTCAGGGAGCGCCATGATGCGTTGATTCAACTTAACGTTGAGCGCGACGCCGCCGGCGAAGGCGAGCTTGCCAGTTTCTTTGAGAATGTCGCCGAGGTAGAAGTCGATCAGGTGCAGTGCGACATCTTCGAGCAATTGCTGAATAGAGGCTGCGTAGTCGATATAGGGATCATCGATTTCATCGCCTGTGCGCTTCGGGCCGAGCCACTCGATGAGTTTCGGGCTGAAGTAGTAGCCTTTGCCGTTTTCTTTGTAGCGGCGGCTGCCGATCACGTTGACGAGGTCCGTGTTTACCTTGAAGTCGCCGTTGCCGTATTCGATCAAACGAGAGAAGTCGTATTTCTTCGGATCACCATACGGTGCCATGCCCATGACCTTGAATTCGCCGTCGAGCATGTCGAAGCCGAGAAATTCGGTGAGTGCGCCGTACACGCCGCCGAGTGAGTCGGGATCGTAGAATTCTTTGATCTTATGGATTTTTCCGTTTTCGGCATAACCGAAGAAGGTGGTGGCGTATTCGCCTTTGCCGTCGATGCCGAGGATCGCGGTCTTTTCAGTGAAGCCGCTCAAGTGGTAGGCGCTGCTCGCGTGTGCGAGGTGGTGCTCGACGGGTTGGAACTTAGTCTTGGTCATGTCGAAGCCGAGATCTTCAAGCATGGCGAGGGCGTTCTTCTTGTTGCGGTTGAAGCGGCGGTTGCCGTTGAAAATCGCAGTGAGGGCACGATCGGGCGCATACCAGTAGCGCTTCGCGTATTCCCAACGGCCTGGGTAGAAGAACGGCATGGGCGCGAATGGATAGGCGACGACGTCGATGTCGGTCGGCTTGAGGCCGGATTGCTCGAGGCAATACTTGGTCGCCTCGATGCCGGTCTTGCCTTTGGCGTGCTTATCGCGTATGAGGCGTTCTTCTTCGACTGCAGCGACGAGCTCGCCGTGGATAAAGAGTGCGGTTGCGGGGTCGTGCCCTACGGCACCTCCGAGTCCTAAAATATTCATGGTCTTGTGTTAGGTTGCTTCTGGGCGGAGCGCAAGTTCTCAAATCGATGACTTGGTCGCGTTTTAATAGTTCATGTGAGGATGTTAAGTACAGGAGTGTGGGCGACCCGCCCACGTTTGCATATTGTAAGAAAGGCGAGAGTGACGCTTGTGGGCGGGTCGCCCACACTCCTTCAAATGGAGGGGCCACCACGCATTTTATGAATCATGCGTTTTTGGGCATCGGTGAAGGTGTCAGTCTGGATATAGGCCTGTAGGAAGATCAGCTTATGCGCTTCGGTGAGTCCGGGCGTGTGACGCATGAAGTGTGAGCAGTCTTTGCGTGTGCGATATTTTGCGCTCAGGTGCTTACGGGATTTTTCCATATCGATTACACAGGACTCGAAGCTGCCGTCGCCTTTGGGGCTTACGAATAGGTGTTTGGCTGAGAAGCACAGGTGTACCCAGCCGGCGGCGTGTATTTCCCTTGCCCCTTTGGCGATGGCTTCGAGTGCTTTTTGAAAAGTGACTTCATCCGGAGGTGTGAGGCCTTTTTTGCCCTGAATCCAGTCGGGGAGTGGATACCAGCCGTCGAGTGCCTTGGTGATGAGAAGCGCGCCGACATCGGAGCCGGAGCGCCATTTTGCGAATAGCACGAGCTCGGGGATGGTATCTGTTGCGCTCTTCAGCTGTCGAATCACCTCAAACTCACGTTCGAATGTGAGCTTTTTGAGGAAGCAGGTGTTGGGCGCACGGTAAAAGTGGTTCTGCTGAATTTTCAGAAAGACGGCTTGCTGGTCTTGTGGCGCGGCGTCGGGGTTGAGTACGATGCGCGTGACGCCACTCCAACCACCGCGGCGACGGTTGGGCTCCTCAAACCAGTCGAATTCACGTGTAGTGAGTGCCTCAATGTTGAGTAAGTCGGCTTGTTTGAGGGCGTCTTCCCACTCGGGCGCAATCCATTGTTGTTTGATTTTAAACATGATAGGGGAAGTTTTGGCTAGGTGCGCAGCCCTTTGAGAAAGGCGCCCTTGAGTGTCGTGCGCACTTTGAGCGAAGTCTGGCAGGCTTCGAGGTAGGCTTCAATGAAAGTTTCTTCGCCGCTTTGTGTGAAGAGGGCGTGGTCTTCTTCGTAGCGCCCGATGTGCGCGAAGTTGCGGATGCGCTGTGATGTGGTAAGTGGGCCGCTACGGCGGAAGCTCATATCGACGATGTCGATCAGGGCGAGATCGTGCTCGGGAGTGACCAGCACGTTGCCGAAATGAAGGGAGCGAAACAGCACGCCTTCGGTATGGAGTTTCGCCACAAAGCGTCCGAATTGTTCGATCAATGCTTTAGCTTCGTCGCCGTCGTGCTCGCGTAGCCATTGGCGCAGGGTGATGCCGGGCAGTTCGTGGTAGAGCACCGCCTGGCGCTGCATTGCGGGAAGTGCGAAGATTTGTTCGACTGAGATGGTCGGGATGCCGCGTTTGAGCAAGGTCTTGGCGTTGCGATCAAAGCGTTGCGCGTGCGGTGCCCATAGTTGTGAGGAGAGCCAGTGCCTGCGGCGAAAGAGCTTCAGGATGCGGGCATCAGGCAGGCGCAGCACTTTTAGCCCCAAACCGTCTTTTTCCAAGATGCGTGCCCCTTGGGTGAGTGCTTC
>JAURBE010000047.1:0-4694 GCA_030829145.1 Verrucomicrobiota bacterium
TGATAAAATGCTGGCGTGTTGCATAATCGACAAACACTCGATCGCACCGCGTAACTCCGAAGGGCCAATACGCAATCTGCGTCTCAGGTATCGCGAACTGATCGCGCAGGAGCTCGATCTCATATTCCGAAATCATCAGCGTCAGATCCGAGCGATGAATGGCGGCGATTTCGCGTAAGGCGATCTCATTATATAAATCGAGCACGCCGCCTTGCTTGAGCTGCGTTTGCCGTGCTTCGCGCAAACAATGTAAATCGCTAGTATCCAAGACTCGCAAGGCCTGCGGACAGGCCTTTTCCACCCGCCAGCCGAACTGTTCCTCAATCATGAAACGGTCAAAAATAACCACATCTGGGGCAAGCTCAGCAATCCATGTATCAAATACTGAATCATTTGGTTGCCTCTCATATGTCGCCACTCCGAGGCAATCTAGATCGACACTAAACTCGGATCGCTGCGCGGCACAGGCAAAGCTAACCCGCCAGCCAGTCGCTTGCAGCGAGTGAATGATATCTGTGGTGCGGCGACCTGCAGCAGTCGAAGTCGGCTCTGGCCAGACTTTACCAAGAATAAGACAATGCACAGTGCTCGAAAATTAGTTCACGATTGCACTGCCACTTAGGAAGATTCCCTTTAGGTTCATCTCCAACTGGCGCGGATTCATCTCGACTGAATCCAAGCCCCCATTCAGGCGTAGAAAGGCGGGTTTGTTTGAATTAATATGTACATCACTTGCCCCACTTTCGATAGCGAGCGAAAGAAGAGCATGGACTGTTTCAAGAACCGACATAAAAGACTTAGAAAGTTTAACAAGAATACGAAATTTTCTATTGAACAAGCTGCGCGAAATCGCCGTGCTAGATCCAAACTGCGGTCATGCGACCAAATACAATTGTTTCCGAATAGAACATGAACTCAAATCAATTCTCAGGCGTTTTTACAGCATTGGCTACTCCAATGAACCAAGGAGCCGTCGCCTACGACGATCTCGAGGCGCTGGTCGCGCATCAGCTTAAGGGTAATATCAACGGCTTGGTGTCGGTCGGCACCACTGGGGAGTCGCCGACATTGAGCCATAAAGAACACGTCGAAGTCATCCGTGCCACTGTCGCCGCAGCTGGTGGCAAGGTCCCCGTCATCGCTGGCACGGGTTCAAACTCGACTGATGAAGCCGTCGATTTGACTAAAAATGCAGAAGCAGCGGGAGCGGATGGATTTTTAGTTGTCGCGCCCTACTACAACAAACCCAGCCAGGAAGGTCTCTTTCAACATTTTAGTCAGATCGCCGAGTCGACCGAAAAGCCAATCGTGCTGTACTCGATCCCTTCTCGTTGTGGAATAGAAATATCAGTCGACGTCACAGCGCGCCTTTACGAAAAATATCCACATGTCTGTTGCATGAAGGCGGCCGAAGGCTCCTGCGAGAAGGTCACAGAATATGTGCGCGCGCTAGGTCCCGACTATGCCGTAATGAGCGGAGATGACGGCCTGATTCTGCCCTTTATGTCAGCTGGAGCCACTGGTGTAATCAGTGTTGCCTCGAATCTCTTGGTCGACCCACTGGTACAAATGGTCCACGCGGCTAAAAATAATGACTACGCCACCGCCCGCGAAACCTACCTCAAGTATTACCCATTCTTTAAAGCGATCTTTCTGGAACCCAATCCAGTGCCGATTAAGTATGCCCTTAAACAAGCTGGAATCATCCAATCCGATGAAGTTCGCCTGCCACTCAGTGGTCTGACAGATGGCACCCGCCAAGTGCTCGATGCACTCTTCGCTGAACTAGGACTCATCTAACCCGATTAAGCTCCACACAACTACTATGGCTCTAAATATCCTACTCAATGGCTCTAGCGGCCGCATGGGCATCGCCATTTCAGCGATCGCAGAAGCAAACAACGCAGTGATCGCATCTGCATGTGATCAAGGCGACGACCCGAGTGCCTGTGTCGCAAACTGTGATGCAATCATTGATTTTAGCTTTCATGAAATCACCCCCGGAATCGCACAGCTTGCGGTCGCAAATAATATCCCTCTTGTAATAGGTACAACTGGCCATACTCCTGAAGAAAAAGCAGATATTCTCAAGACTGTTGAAGGTAAAATTCCAGTGGTCTGGGCGGGCAACTACTCAGTCGGGGTAAATACGCTAAATTATTTAACCCGCAAAGCGGCCAATATATTAGGCGAGCACTACGAGCCAGAGGTACTTGAAATGCATCATCACCACAAAAAAGATGCACCGAGCGGGACTGCTGAGCGACTCATTGAGATCCTCAAAGACTCTTACCAACTCAACAACGAGCAAGTCGTGCATGGACGTGAAGGTCTCGTCGGCGCCCGACCGCGCAAAGAAATCGGTGTACACGCCATACGTGGCGGCGACATCGTCGGCGAACACACTGTTTATTTCTGTGGCGAAGGCGAACGAATCGAACTCACTCATCGTGCCACCGATCGTAAGATCTTCGCACAAGGCTCAATCCGAGCCGCCCATTGGGCAGTTGGCCAAGCGCCTGGGGTCTATAACATGGAAGACGTACTCGGACTCGTCGACTAACCTCAGCCCTCTGCACTTTTGATCGCTCACATTAAAGGAATTGTTATTGAAACGACACCGTTGCTGGTCGTCATCGAAGCCGCGGGCCTTGGCTACGAGGTGCAAATCCCGATTACTACCGCTGAAAAAGTACCCACGGTAGGCAAAGAGTGCAGCCTATATACCCATGCCGTGTATCGTGAAGACAGCGCGTCACTCTACGGATTTGCGACTCGTGAAGATCGTGATTTCTTTCGATTACTAGTTGAAAAAGTATCGGGCATCGGGCCCAAGATTGGTATCGCGATTCTCAGCCGTATGTCTGTTGAACTGTTGCGTGGCGCGATCGCCAACTCCGACATCGCCCTACTCTCAAAGTGCCCAGGAATCGGCAAAAAAACCGCCGAGCGCTTAGTCATCGAGCTAAAGGATAAAGTTGGGCTTGGCGTGGTCGCCAGCACTACTTCTATGTCAGGTAGCTCGTCGAATCCAAGCCAAGGCGCTTATCAAGACGCTGTCAGCAGTCTAATTATCCTCGGCTACAAACCAGCAGACGCCGACAAATTTGTACGTAAAGCATCCAGTCAACTCCCCGCCGATGCGAGTGTTGAAGCACTGGTCAAAACCGCTCTTTCCTAGTATCAGAAAGGTGATTAGTCCTGCGAGCGACTTACTGCTAGCAACAACTATTCTAAAAACTTACCAATGAGCTGTGAAAGCCAACAGGCCAACGTTTTTTTGGCGATTCAATCACAGGATCCAGTGTCTCCAACAAGCGCGGATCAGGTAGCGTTGAATAGGACTTATACTGATTCATACGATCGATTTCACGTTGCCTAATCGCTTCACGGTGGCGCATTGCCTCTAAATCGACTCGATTGAGTTCACGCACCGCGGGAGCCATGTCCGGAGTCAGACCCATCAAACGAAACTGCGACGCTAAACTACCGCGGCGTGATTTGATAGCATCACGCAGTGCGGCGTATCGCTTTATGTCAGTATGGTCGACCTCCGAAATCCCTTCACCCGAAGCCAATACGGACGAATCAGTAATCGCGGGACGAAACAAGGCAACTCCGAGTAACAGGCAAGCAGCCAGCCCAGAGCTGAGTACACAAACAGTGGTGCGGCTCGCTCGTAGTTGACTCTCTGCCAATAACTCACGTGACTTCTCAACCTTACGAACTTCTGGCTCGAGTGCCATCTGCATCGCCTGGTGTAAGCGATAGCGAGCTTCGAACTCGGCTCTACGCTGTTCGCTCACCCGAAGAGCTGCACGCAGTAAATCGATCTCAACCGTACTAATCTCACGGTCGAAATACATATTTACCAGCTCTGTGAATTGCGCGTTATTCATGAAAAATCACTGCCCATTCGGTCACGCAGACTATCACGAGCCCGCGCGATACGGCTTTTTACTGTACCCACGCTAATATCCAGTTCGCGGGCGATTGCATCATAACTCATATTCTGCACATTACGTAGAGTGAGCACTTCACGATGCTTTTCACCAAGATGATTCATGCACTCAGCCACCCGATCTACGAATTCTTGTGTGACTGCAGCTTCAGAAGGTGTCTCGCCCTCACTGGGCATCACATTCTCCAAAGTAAGATCACCGTCGATAGCAAGTGGCTGATCTAGCGACACTGAGAAGTCTCGTTTACGGCGAAACCAATACCAATAGCGATTGTGCGCCAAATTGGTGGCAATTTGATAAAGCCAGGTCGAAAAAGAGGCATCACCACGAAAATTCTCGAGTCCTCGATGCGCACGAATAAATGCGTCTTGAGTCACTTCTTCAGCATCCTGCTGGTTTTTAAGGAGATGGTGGACACGAGCAAAGATGCGATCCCAATAACGTGTCACCATATCATCATAAGCGGCATTGTCGCCGTTTTTAATACGCTCAATAAGAAGATCATCCTGGTAAGCTGCGTCTGTTTTAACACTCATAGTTGGATTGATAAAAGTTAGATCGTTTAGTGCTTAGATTTGTTCCTAAAAAAGACGTTCAAAAATAAAAAAAAATACTTTCCTACTCTTGACAAGAGCCATCTAGATGCCTTCCATCCTGCGCTTTCCAGAGGGGTCGTTAGCTCAATCGGTAGAGCAGTTGACTTTTAATCAATTGGTTCGGGGTTCAAGTCCC
>JAURBE010000047.1:4794-12902 GCA_030829145.1 Verrucomicrobiota bacterium
CGACGGCCTACCACTTTTATAGAAAGCCTGTGAGTCTTTATAATTCGCGGGCTTTTTTGTGGCATATGATTAAGGGGACTTTCACCTGTGGTGGTCCGGTTCTCGTAAGACTCGACCGGTCATGTCGGACGCTAAAGCGTCCTCGGAACAAGTCCCCGACGGCCTACCACTTTTATAGAAAGCCTGTGAGTCTTTATAATTCGCGGGCTTTTTTGTGGCATATGATTAAGGGGGAGATACTATTCTGAGCCTAATGGGGTGGCTATTTTGTTGGGGAGGGTCGACCTCCGTGTCGACCACGGGCACTGTGGAAACCACATGAAAATCCAGGAGGAAGTCTCCAGAATCTGATAATCCTGTCAGACTCTCACGCATCGGTGGCGGACGACACGGAGGTCGTCCCTCCCAAGGGCAACAAGCAAATCCAACGCTCCCAACATAGATCAATGCCTTCCGCGCTAATCGACGATGTACCTTTTTTGCGCCATACGATTAAGGGGACTTTCACCTGTGGTAATCCGCAGCAATTTGGTGGTCGGAACGTTGATTCATAGATTGTAATCGCGCACATAATTAATCAAATAATAGCGGTCGTCTTGAGTCGTCGTAACGATTGTGCTCTTATTCTGATTGGAACTTTGCCTCGCTGCAATGATTCAGCCCAATTTGCTTAGTTACCACTTCGTCAAATAACCTTGCCTGAGGGTATTGCATCGCAAGTCTTAAGAGCGCTCTAGTAGCCCAACATACATGGTAGACAACAACGCAAACGACCAATCCATCACAGGTGTGCTTGAACGTATTATCTTCTTCAACGAAGAGAATGCCTACTGCGTGGCCGAGGTCAGTGTCACCAACGGTAAGCAACCCGTTACGGTACTAGGTGCCCTCCCTGGAGTACAATGCGGCGAGACACTCAAGCTGCACGGCGAATGGACGCGGCACGCGACCCACGGCGATCAGTTTAAAGTAGGCAGCTTCAAATCACAGCTCCCCGCTTCTGTGCACGGAATACGTAAATACTTAGGCAGTGGACTCGTCCATGGAATCGGCAAATCCTACGCAAAAAAAATCGTCGATCACTTCGGCGCGGACACCTTAAGGATTATCAGCGAGGAGTCTGGTCGTTTACACGAGATCCCGGGGATTGGTAAAACCAGAGCTAAATCGATCAAAGCGGCGTGGGATGAGCAGAGTGCCGTTCGCGATGTGATGATGTTTCTTCAAACATATGGTGTCACCCCATCGCAATGTGTGCGCTTAGTTAAGAAATATGGCAGTGGCGCTAAACGTATCTTACAAGACGAACCTTACCGTTTGGCCGAAGACATTGAACGTATCGGATTCAAAACCGCCGACAAAATCGCCCTCAACCTTGGCTTCCCCACCAATTCAAAGGAGCGCATTGATGCTGGCATCGTGCACACCATGCGAACCTTAGAAGACGAGGGGCACACGCTCGGCACGGTGCAAATGATCACCGAAAACGCGACCAAGTTGCTAGGTGTTGATCCGGTCGACATACAGCGCCGCATCCATGCATTGAACGATGCCAAGAAACTTATCCCGATCAAAGCGTACGACGAGAAAAACGAGCTACTTGGGCCAGCTTGCCAAATACCTGCTACTGCCAGTGCTGAGATGCGTATTGCAGAGGCGATTGCCCGCATCCACAACACTGCCGCGACACTGCCCAGCATAAAGATTGAACCCGCCATTACTTGGGCGCAGCAACGTGCGGGCTTCGAATTTGCTGAACAACAAGCCGAAGCACTGCGTACTACACTTAGCTCAAAAATATCCATCATTACCGGCGGCCCTGGTACGGGTAAAACCACCATTCTCCGTGCAGTCGTCGACATCCTTCGTGCCAAGCGCACCCGTATACTACTCGCCTCGCCCACAGGTCGGGCAGCGCAACGCCTTGCTGAAGCATCCGGGGCTGCGGCAAGCACCATTCATCGCCTACTAAAGTATGACGGTGCCAGCCGTACTTTCACCTACAACGAGGACAATCCGCTCCCCTGTGATTTGCTCATTCTTGACGAAACCAGCATGCTCGACACCCGTCTTGCAGCCAGCTTGCTACAGGCAGTACCCAGCGGTGCACACTTATTACTAGTAGGTGATGCCGACCAGCTTCCGTCTGTCGGCGCAGGGAATATCCTCGGCGATTTAATGGCAGCACCACCCGCTACCGTTACTCGACTCGATACTGTTTACCGGCAAGGCAAAGAAAGTGGCATCGTTACGACCGCACACAACATTCTTAAAGGCGACACACATCCAGGCGCAACCTTTCGCAGTTTACGCGACCTACAGGCCTCCAATGATTTCAGCTTCATCGAAGCCGACACACCAGAGCAATGCGTCAAAGCCATCGTTTACCTAGCCCGCGATTACATCCCTAAGCATCATAAAAAAAATGCCGTCAAAGATATACAGATCATGTCTCCGATGCATCGCGGAACTTGCGGGATCACAGTTCTCAACACTGAAATTCAAGCAGCACTCAACTCAAAGGCTGAAGCGGAATCAAAACAGCGCTCCGACCCAGACTATACGCCCTCCGCGCAGTGGCACTTTCGCGAAAAAACTCGTAAACCACTTCCCGTTGAAATCGCGTATGGCACCAATACCTTTCGGGTCGGTGACAAAGTCATACAAACCCGTAACAACTACGACAAAAACGTCTTCAACGGTGATATGGGAATTATTCGTGCCGTCGCTGCAGACAGCTCTGGCGTTACGATCGAATTTACCGGCGAGATCATTGAGTACACTAAGGGTGAACTCTCAGAAATCCAGTTGGCCTATTGCATCTCCATCCATAAGAGCCAAGGTAGCGAGTATCCTGTTGTCATCATCCCATTGCTAAAACAGCACTTTATGCTACTGCAACGCAACTTGGTCTACACAGGGATCACGCGCGCTCGTCAAAAAGTTTACCTAGTTGGCTCGCTCGATGCCTACTCCATGGCAATTCGTAACAACGACCAACAAGTCAGGCGTACTCACCTCCAGCGTAGGCTCAGGAAAGCCGTCGAGCTCTCTAAATCTTGAGAGCACCTAGGCGCAGACCTAAGCACACACCATATCTTTTCAGCATAAAAATATTTAACCGTTAATTAACGTCAATGCACGTTAATAGGATGCCATTTGCACATACTATTAATCATTTAATTGGTTTCTTGAAGCTGGTATCCTGCTCTTACTCATTTGCCATTTTGGCCGTTGATAGGGTTCACGCTCATTCACCCAAATGCTTCCGATCTGTCTCGGTAGCAGGTCTGTACTCTGTTCAAGAAACTGAGCCTAGATGTACTGCCGATGCAGATGGCGAAACGATTTAAGTTGAAAGACAGTTCTCTGTAAGTTCTCTCCATCCGACGCGAACCATCTCCAGTAACTAATCTGCTATTTAACCACCCACTGATGGTCTCCCAACAATACATCCACTTACGCGGCGTCCGCCAAAATAACCTCAAAGGCTTCGACCTTGATCTGCCAATCGGTCAACTCACTGTCGTTACTGGTCTTAGTGGTGCGGGTAAATCCTCATTGGTATTTGAAACCCTCCACGCTGAAGGTCAGCGCCGTTATGTTGAAACATTTTCTCCGTATACCCGTCAGTTTATGGATCTACTTGATCGCCCAAAGGTCGACAGCGCTGAAAATATCCGCCCCTCGATCGCGATCCAACAATCCAACACGGTCAAGACCTCGCGCTCAACGGTGGGCACTATTACCGAACTCTGTGACTTCTTCAAAGCTTGGTTTCCTAATGTCGCCACCCTGATCGATCCCGCGACGGGCGAAGCGATCACCGACGATAATCCACAATCCATCTGGAAGGTACTCAATAAGGAGCACAAAGACCAGACTCTGCTGATCACTTTTGAAGTTCATAAACCAGACACACTGAACTGGAGCGATATCTTACAACCATTAAGCTCGCAGGGATTCTCACGTATCGTCGATCAAAACATAGTCAAACGCATCTCAGACCTTGAGCCTGACACTGCTGGTCTCGGTAGTAAAATCCATGTCGTACAGGACCGGTTAAAAATAACCACTAAGAACCGATCACGTTTCATCGAGGCAGCTCAAAGTGCGTTCACCTATGGCAAAGGCCGCGTCCAACTGTTAGGGTCTGATAACGTGCCTGTCGCCGAATTTACGCAAGGTCTGCATTCCCCAAAAACTGGGATTAGCTATCGCTCGGCAACGCCGCCGTTGTTCTCGTTCAACTCACCCATCGGTGCCTGTGAGAAATGTCGCGGATTCGGGCGAGTCATTGAAATTGATTACAATCTCGTCATCCCCGACAAAAGCCTTTCAGTCAATGAGGGTGCGATCCGCGCCTTTAAGGGCGATGTTTACAGCGAAAGTCTACGCGATCTACAACTTGCTGCTAAAACACATAAAATACGAACCGATGTACCGTGGTCAAAGCTCAGGAAAAAGGAGCTCGCCTTCATTTTAGAAGGTGATCCGAACTATCAAGAAAGCAACGATCAATGGTATGGCGTGTACCGCTTCTTCAATTGGATCCAATCTAAAATTTATAAGATGCACGTGCGCGTCTTCCTCTCCAAATTCCGCAGCTACACACGCTGCATAGAGTGTAATGGCACTCGACTTAAACCCGAAGCGCTCAACTGGAAATGGCAGGGGCACACCCTCCCTGAACTGTATCAAAAAAGTGTCAGCGAATTGCTCCTATTGCTTAATCAAGCGAGTCTATCATCCTCGCCTACTGCGACAGACGAACCTGCATTAGAAGGCATTCTGGCGCGCCTCAACTTTCTCGACCAAGTCGGCCTAGGCTACCTGACACTCGACCGCACCTCTCGCACCTTATCAGGTGGCGAAACCATGCGCGTCAATCTTACATCATGCTTAGGCTCCGCACTGGTGGATACACTGTTCGTGCTGGATGAACCCTCCGTCGGTCTTCATGCCCGTGACATGGATCGACTGATTTCAATCTTACGCAGGCTGACTGAATTAGGCAATACCGTCGTTGTGGTAGAACACGACGAAGCCGTAATGCGTGCGGCAGACAATCTAATTGAAATTGGCCCTAAACCTGGAATCCACGGCGGCGAACTTATATTTAGCGGCGATTATAAAAGTATCCTCTGTTCGGATACGACTACTGGCCGCTTTCTTTCTAATCGTGAAAAAATTGAGCTGCCTGCGCAACCACGCTCTACTCAAAAAGCTCCTAAACTTCACATACATGGAGCGACCAAGCACAATTTAGTCGATATAAACATCGACATTCCACAGCAATGCTTTGTCTGCCTGAGTGGCGTATCAGGGTCAGGAAAAAGCACGCTGCTAAACAACGTAATCTATCAAAACCTGCTCGCACAAAAGGGACTGACTACAGACGAGCCAGCCACCATCAAAGATATCGAATCCACTCTGCCACTTTCAGAAGTGGTACTCATAGACCAAAGCCCCGTAAGTAAAACCCCTCGCTCAAACCCAGCAAGCTACTCCGATGCATGGGGCGAGATCCGCAAACTTTTCGCACAACTCGAAGCCGCAAAGTCTAGGGGGATGATGCCAGGTCACTTCTCCTTTAACAGTGGAGACGGCCGCTGCGACACCTGTTCAGGACTTGGTTATGAGCGCATTGAGATGCAGTTCGTCTCCGATCTCTTCGTGCCCTGCCAGAGCTGTGACGGACAACGCTTTAAACCCGAAGTCCTCGAGATAGAATGTCACGGAAAATCAATCACCGAAATACTTGATCTTGACGTCGAAGCAGCCGTCACTTTCTTCGCTAAACATCCTAAGATCACACGCTGCCTCAAACCACTCGTCGATGTCGGTCTGGGCTATCTGAAACTTGGGCAACCACTGAACACGCTCTCGGGCGGCGAATCACAACGCCTCAAGCTGGTGCGTTACCTGGGTAAAGTTGCGGAGCAAACAGGACATGCTTTGATCTTAATCGACGAACCGACCACTGGGCTACATCGAGCCGACGTAAAGCGACTCATAGCTGTGTTGCAATCTCTGGTTGATGCCGGGCATTCCTTGGTCGTTATTGAGCATAATATCGATATCCTTAAGATCGCTGACTGGATCATCGAGCTCGGTCCAGAGGCTGGCGTCAATGGCGGGCAAATCATCGCACAAGGCACACCAACGCAAATTGCTGAAGCAAACTGTGAGACTGCAGCCTACCTTCACGAAGCGCTATGTGGGTCAAATAATCGATTATCGACTCAACTAAAAGCAGCCGAACCAAGCGCAACTTACCACCCACAACGTGCCAATCAGAATGCCCTCGTCGTGAGCGGTGCGCGTGAGCATAACCTAAAAAATATCTCCTGTGTGATTCCACACAATCAGATCAGCGTCGTCACTGGCGTATCTGGCTCTGGCAAATCCTCTCTGGCATTTGATATTATTTTTGCTGAAGGACAACGTCGTTTCATGGAGTCGATGTCTGCTTATGCCCGCCAGTTTGTTGAGCAA
The DNA here is from genome assembly GCA_030829145.1 of Verrucomicrobiota bacterium. Taxonomy (GTDB): domain Bacteria; phylum Verrucomicrobiota; class Verrucomicrobiia; order Opitutales; family Coraliomargaritaceae; genus Lentimonas. Next base: position 11,293 of record JAURBE010000047.1, read on the forward strand.
ATGCCGCGCGCTGATGTCGACGATCTCAGTGGCATTGCTCCCACTGTCGCAATTGAGCAACGTGTCACAAAGGGCACACGCAAGTCGACGGTCGCCACCATCACGGAAGTCGCACAACACTTACGACTTCTTTATGCACGAATAGGTATTCAACATTCACCTACAACTGGTATTCCTGTGGTAAGCCAGACACCTGGCGCCCTCCTGAAGCGCATGCAAAGCCTACTCAAAGAGACCAAGGCAAAGCAACTGCGACTCTGCGCACCCTTGATCCGTGGACGCAAGGGGCACCATGAACCGCTTGCTAATTGGGCACGCGATCACGGCTACTCACAACTTCGTATCGACGGAGAAATGATCGAAATCAGTCGATTTAAAAAGCTCGACCGCTATCGAGAACACGACATTGAACTGGTCGTTTCTAACCTCAAGCCAACCACCTCCACCCAACAACTAAAAGCAGCACTCACAACTGCACTTAAGTTGGGTAAAGGCAGCGCCTTCCTAATGAGCAATAACGGTAAGGTTCTTTCATGGCTCTCTACACAGCGCACTGACCCCAGTACAGGCGAGGCCTTCCCCGAACTCGACCCCAAGCATTTCTCGTGGAACAGCGCCCGTGGTTGGTGTCCAAGCTGCCGAGGCTATGGTCAGCTGTTTGATTGGATGACTCAAGACGATGAAGCCGCGATCGACCTCCCTGATAATATGGAGGATGGTGATACCTGCCCCGATTGTGATGGCGCACGACTGAACCTACTCAGCAGATCTGTAAAACTACATACTAAACAAGGAGAAACTTACTCCTTACCAGACTTACTTAAGTGCACGCCAAACGAATTAGTACGTATCATTAAATCGATCAAAACAAACACACGCACACAACCAGTCCTCAACGAACTATTGCCAGAAATTGAAGAACGCCTGCGTTTCATGGATCGGGTCGGGCTCCACTACCTTGGACTCAACCGATCGACAGCAACTCTCTCTGGTGGTGAAGCACAGCGCATACGCCTGGCCGCTCAACTCGGCTCGAATTTATCCGGGGTTCTCTATGTATTGGATGAACCATCGATCGGTCTACACGCACGCGACAACGCACAGTTGATTACCGCGCTCGAGCAGTTGCGCGACCGTGGCAACACACTACTCGTCGTTGAACATGATGAGGACACAATGAAACACGCCGATCAGATTATAGACATTGGTCCAGCCGCAGGTATACACGGTGGTGAGATTGTTGCTAGTGGTACTTTGGCACAGCTAAAGAAAAATAAAGCCTCACTAACAGGGCACTATCTCCGCAAGCGTATGCCTCATCCATTACGTGGCACGTATCGTCCACTCCCTTCAGTATGGAGCACGCGTAAAAAGAAGGGTAACGAGCAGTGGATTAGCTTACAAGGCGCTGCGCTCAGAAACCTGAAAGACTTTGACATTCAGATTCCGAAACAGCGCCTAACCGCTATTTGCGGCGTCTCGGGTGCAGGTAAGAGTACCCTCATCCGCGACTTACTGAAACCTCTGGTGGATACAGCAGTCACAACCAAGTCACCCAAGCTCACTGCTAAGCAAGTTGATGCCGCTCATGATTCACTGCGAACAAGCTT
>JAURBE010000048.1 GCA_030829145.1 Verrucomicrobiota bacterium
TGATACCAGAATATTCACCTGCAAGATTGCTGCACCCATCAACCCAGGTAAAAACAACTGCCACAAAGTACGCAGCTCCGGCATACTGCGTGACTCTCGGCGCGGACGCCAACCCTGTCGTGCCAAATCCCATGCAGGTAACAGCAACTGCAAAAGTCCACCAAAGAGTACGCCCCCACACAACCAATAGACGAGCTGAGCTTGATCCGCACCCATGGACAGTCCAGCGACCAACGCCACTATCATTGCAACATTCAACAACATCGGTGTGCTCGCTGCGATTGCAAAGCGTTCCAATAGATTCAGACCCGCCGATACAATTGCGGCCAAGCAAATCAAGATGGTATACGGCAGTAGCACTACCGCCAATTCAGCACTCAACGCCCAGCGCGCAGGAAGCAGATCAAAATGCGCCAACGAGCCAAGCAGGGTCATCCCAGCCGCCACAATCAGCACCAGCAGCAGCAATAACCGCAGTAAAACCTGATTGAAAAATGCAAATGCTTCGGCACGACCAGACCGCCGCAATACATCTGAAAATATCGGCACCACCGCCGAGGTCAGCGCCCCCTCGCCTAGCAAGCGGCGAAATAAGTTTGGTAACGTAAATGCGAGTATAAAGGCATCGTTCCAGGCACTTGCACCCAATGCCATAAAGATCAAGATGTCGCGCACCAATCCCAGCACACGCGAACCAATGGTCGACAGGCTGACTACTACTATATTCTTTAGGTTCTTGAGCATAAATCCACGTCGAGCACTTGCAGTGATCAGCGAGCCACAAGAAACTACATTAGAAAAAACTTTGGCAATTGTATATTTAATGTCTAATTAAATGCTGATACTATTTGTATCGCACTCATCAGTGCGCTTTACCTAAGCAATATTTCAACAAAATCCTCCAGCTTTTTACTCAACATGCCACTCATCGCAAAACTCGCCGAACGCCTCAAGCGTCACCCTAAACGGGTCGTCTTCCCAGAAGGAGCCGACCCTCGCATCCTGCAAGCTGCACGCAAATTTGCCACGCGTGGGCTCGGAGTACCCGTCCTCCTTGGCGACCGTGCACTGATTAAGTCCAACGCCGAAAAGCTCAATATCAGCCTCGAAAACATTCGTATCATTGAGCCCCGCCGCAGCAGCGAGTGGGACAACTTCGTGAGCAAATTCCAAGGCCTGCGTCGCTTCAAAAATATGAATGACAAAGAGGCAGCAGATTATTTGGACAACACCAACTACTTTGCGACACTCATGCTCGCCACTTCACAAGTCGACGCGATTGTCTCTGGCGCCACCACTAAGGCATCCAGCTCACTCCGCCCGCTCTTGCAAATCATTCCGCGCCAACAAAATGTCTCCAACATGTCTTCGCTCAATATCTTCGACCTCGAAGATCCCGAAACAGGCAAAGACCGCGAACTATTTCTCGCGGACTGCGCGGTCATCCCGGACCCCACCAGCGAACAACTCTGCGACATCGCGATCACGACCGCTGCACTCAGCTATCATTTGACCAATATCAAGCCGCGCGTCGCATTGCTAAGCTATTCTAGTAAAAGCAACTCTAGTAAAAACCCGACCGTAGCGAAGATGAAAGCCGCGACCGAGCTTGCCCGCAAAAAAGCCCTCGAACTAGGCCTGCCGATGGAAATTGATGGTGAACTACAAGTCGATGCTGCCCTAGATCCGGTCATTGCTGAAACTAAAAGCATTGAAGGCCCGGTCGCCGGGCGAGCCAATGTACTGATCTTTCCGGATCTTCATTCGGCGAATATTGCGTCCAAACTAGTACACTTTCTCACACGTGCTCGGAACTACGGCCCCATCCTCACAGGTCTCAACAAACCAGCGGCTGAAATCAGCCGTGGTGCGACTGCCAGTGATATCTTTGGTACGGCAGTGATGGTCGCCTCTCAAGCGATTGATCATAAACTCCTCTATCCGACCGATGGCGACGACCTCAACGAAGATGTGACTCGGATCGACTAAGTCGGCAAACCAAGCCGCACCGCTACGCAAACGACTCACCGCTATGTCTGATACCGAACTCCTCACCACTCCTAAAAATTCGACTACCAAGCGAATTTTTATCGCTGCGACACGGATGGACGACGGTAAAACGACCACTAGCTTAGCACTATTTGCAGCCCTACGCAGCTACACGCCCAATGTCGGCTTTATTAAGCCCGTCGGCCAGCGCTTCGTCGAAGTCGAAGGTCACCAAATCGATGAAGACTCAGTTCTGCTGGATAAGATCTTCGACGTCAAAGTGCCCATTAAAGCGATGAGCCCGATTGCGATTCACCCGACCTTCACTCGCGACTTCCTCGACGACCCAACTAAAAACCACAAAGTCGTCGTGGATCAGATGTGTCGGGCCTTCGACCGTGCTGCATTTGAAAAAGAATATGTAATCATCGAAGGCACTGGTCATGCGGGAGTCGGTTCCGTGTTTAACCTATCTAATGCCGACGTAGCGCGCCATCTAAAAGCCAAAGTTATCATCGTCGCACGCGGCGGAATTGGGCGGCCGATCGACGAAATTGCACTCAATCAAGCCTTGTTTGCACAAGCGGGCGTTGAGGTGATCGGGGCGATTATTAACAAAGTCGAGCCTGACAAATTGGAGATGATCGAAAAATATACCAAAATCGCTCTGGAGCGCATGGGCGTGCCACTGTTAGGCTGCATACCAATCGAAAACGAACTTACGGTTCCCAAGCTTAATCAAATCGTCGAAGAAGTCGACGGACGCTGGCTGAACGGCCGCGAGCATGGCGCCAGCGAACGCGTCGAACAGGTTTTTATCGGCGCTATGGCCGCGAAGGGCCTAGTCAACTTGCTCAAGCGCGGCTCACTGATTATCACACCCGGCGACCGCGAAGATATACTGCTTGGCGCAATCGCTGCCGAGGGCATCGCAGGTGAAAAAGTCGTCTCAGGCATCATTCTAACCCGCAATGTCCTGCCTCATCCAGAGCTCATGGAAATGATCCAAAAAACTAGAATACCAGTCATCATTTGCCAAGATGATAGCTATGCAGTGGCCTCTAAAATAAACAAGATGACAGTCAAAACACAGCCGAGCGACTCCGACAAAATACCGATTATTAAAGACCTAATCTCAAAAAACATCGATCTTGATGTTATTCGCAACGCCTTCGGAGCCGAACACACTGCCTAAGGCAATCAATCTGACCGAATCTAGCAATATTGCCTGACTACCAAGCGGCAAATACTACACAGAGCCTGAAACTATCTGGCATCTTTGCTCGACGCTTAAACAAAGAGCAATTAAGTCTACCGCATTACTACTTTAACAATGCCAAAGAAAAACGATACACTCACCTTTGAGGACGCACTGGAGCGCTTGGAAAGCATCCTCGAATCCATGGAAAGTGGCAATACGCCACTCGCAGATCTAGTGGCAAAATTCGAAGAAGGCTCGACTCTCTTAAAAGTTTGCCAGGAAAAGCTCAAGGAAGCCGAACTAAAGATCGAAAAGCTCAATATCAACACGGGCGAGGTCGAAGCATTTGAAGACGACAGCACCGAGGCTTAGGCGCACGCACAGCCAACTCACACCACCAGTATTTAGTTAAGAGCATGGGCCTACTAGAGCGCATTCAATCACCCGATGATGTTAAAAAACTGACCGAAGCAGAGCTACCTAAGCTCGCTGCGGAGATACGAGAGCGTATCATTCAGACCACATCGCAAAATGGCGGGCACGTCGGCCCCAACCTCGGAGTCGTCGAGCTTACTATCGGCCTGCACCGCGTCTTTAATACACCCAAAGATCGCTTTATTTTCGACGTCGCACACCAAGGCTATGTACATAAGCTACTCACAGGGCGTAATGGTGAAGCATTCGACAAGATCCGCCAGTGCGGTGGACTCAGTGGCTTCCTGAACCGCAGCGAAAGTGCTCACGACGCGTTTGGCGCAGGGCACGCGGGCACTGCTCTCTCTGCCGCACTCGGCATGGCAACCGCACGTGACAAACGTGGCTCCGACGAGCATGTCGTTGCAGTCTGCGGAGATGCCGCCTTCACCTGTGGCATCACCATGGAGGCGCTCAACAACGTCGCCACTTCGACCAAGCGGCTCATCATCATCCTGAATGACAATAAATGGTCGATCGCCAAAAACGTCGGCGCGCTCCCACGTTATTTCAACGAGCTAATCACCAACCCCCTCTACAATCGCCTCAATGACGATGTTGAATCGCTCCTGCAAAAAATGCCAGGGGGCGAATCAATCATCCAACTCGGTTCCAAATGGAAGAAGGAGACCAAAGACTTTCTGGTGCCCTCCTCTCTCTTTGAAAAATTTAACGTCCGCTACATTGGCCCCATCGACGGGCATGATCAGGCCCAGGTCGAGCGCTATCTGGAATTTGCCAAGCAAGCGGAACAACCGGTGCTGCTGCACATCCTAACCAATAAAGGTAAGGGCTACGATGTCGCACTGAAAAATCCCGAACGCTTCCACGGCGCCAGCCCCTTCGACATTACCACTGGTAAAAGTGCCCCCGCTACTGGCAACCCTGGGCCCAAGTATCAGGACGTCATGGGCAACACCCTGGTCAAACTTGCCAAAGACGACCAGAATATCGTTGGAATCACTGCCGCGATGCCATCTGGCACAGGACTCAACATTCTCGAACAAGCACTGCCGGAACAATTTATCGATGTCGGCATCGCCGAAGAACACGCTGTGCTCGCCGCCGCGGGTATGGCCACCTCTGGCTTTCACCCAGTTTGTGCAATCTATTCGACCTTCCTACAGCGCGCCTACGATCAGCTCATTCACGACGTCGCCTTGCAAAACTTACCTGTCATGTTCTGTCTGGATCGCGCGGGGCTCTCACCCAACGACGGCGCGACGCATCACGGGCTATTCGATCTTTCCTACCTGCGTAACATCCCGGGTGCCGTTGTCATGGCGCCTTCCAACGAAGATGAGCTCGCCGACATGATGGCCACTGGCATCGCCTACCAAGGTCCCTCTTTTGTGCGCTATCCACGTGGCGAAGGCCCTGGCGCCCCGATTAAAGAAAGCCCCCAAGCACTCGAGCTGGGCATCGCACAACGCCTCCACCCTGAAGGCGAAATCGAAATTTGGGCGATCGGCTCAATGGTAGCGGATGCTGAGCTACTGGCGAGGCAACTCAATGACCAAGGCATCCAAGCTGGCGTCATTAACGCCCGCTTCGTTAAACCACTCGACACTAAACGCCTGCTTGAGTCTGCACACTGCAGCTCGCTCATCGTTACGATGGAAGACAATATCATCAGCGGCGGATTTGGTACTGCCGTGATGGAAGCGCTGCAGGCAAACAACTGTCTGCATGCGGTTGAACGTATCGGCTGGCCAGATCAATTTATCGAGCACGGTAGCTCCGTAGCTGCCCTACGCGACACTGTCGGGCTCAATCCTCAATCAATCTTGGACAAAGTGCTCGACCGCTATCGGACGCTTGGAACAACCAAGTATAACGAGGTTCAGCCCTAAGTTCAACATCGGCGCCCAAAGAGCATCCTTGATCGTCCCACAAAACTGCTCCACTGCTGTCCACTATGCCGCTTAGCTTTCGCATAGTTATCGCGCTCTCACTGTTACCGCTTTGCACAGTTCTCGCGGAGCTTAACGATAAGCGCATTGAGTTCTACCACGGAATCGCAGAGGGCAACTACCTAATCGGGGATCTCCAAGGCGCAGCCAAGGGCGTGGAGCAAATGCTCAAAATCGATGCCGACTATGTGCCGGCACTGACTCTAAGCGCACGTATCGACATCGACCGAAACCAGCCCGAACGCGCACTGGTATCTGCTGAACGGGCACAAACCCTCGAGCCAGAAGTCCACGCACACACACTCCTGAAAGCGCTCGTGCTGGGCAGTATGAACCGCCGTGAAGATGCCATTCGTAGCATCGAACAAGTCATGCAAGCAGTAGCTGCCGGCAGCGACGACTATCGGGTCGCGAGCAAGCTACTCGGCCTGCTCCTCATGGCCGAAGGCGATTGGGATTCCGCGGCAGACACCTTCAATCAAATCTACTCGGCCAATCCGCAAACTACTGCGATTAGCCTCGAGCTTGCCAGTGAAGCCTATCTCGAAAAAGCCGCGAATGCGCTCAACTCAGGCGATACCAATACAGCAGTGACCGCCATCACCCAAGCCCTCGAAGCAGCAACCAATCAACCCGGTGAAAACAGCCTCAAACAACAGACCACTTTACGAATGATGCGCGCGCGCGTGCTCACCCAAGCAGGCCGGATCGATGAAGCTATTGACGACTTGCAGCGCATCACTCACCAGCAGCCTGATAACCTCGAGGCCTTCGTCACCCTTGCCTCACTGTATGCCAGCGCCGAACGCTGGGACTCGCTGCAAGGCATCATCGACCCGATTGCAGCCAATCCCGCACTGGAAGATATCGCCCTCTATCTCGAGGGCCGCGCACTACTTGCCAAAGGCCGCGCTGGGAGCGCCCGTGAAAAATTTGAAAATGCCCTGCGCCTACTGCCCGACGGCACTACCAAGCTTCGCGCCTCACTCGAATTCTACCACGGTGTTTGCTTTAATCAAACCGGGCGCAGCGCCGACGGCGATAGCGAAATTTTAAAAGCACTCGATGGCGGATTTCGCCCCGAAACGGCAAACGAAGCGATCCTCGCCAGTCGCGCACTACTGCGTAGCAAGCAGACGCAGCGCGCGATCACTATGCTCGAAGCGATCACGCTCAACCTAGTCAATCCCTCGGCTGAAGCATGGGCAATGCTAGGACGTGCCCATCAGGCAAACGGCGCTACCGCCCTCGCACTCAGCGCCTTTAACCAATCTCTAAGTATTCGCCCTAATCAAGCTGATACTCTCGCTCTGCGAGGCTCCCTACTGCGAGAGCTCGGCGATTTCGGGGGCGCCGCCGCCGATACCGAAAGCGCACTGATTCTCGACCCCAGCAATGCTGCGCTAACCTACAGCCTCGGGATCATCCGCCTGCAACTGGGTAGTCTCTCCGCAGCCGAGCAATCCATCGGGCTCACCGCTCAGCTTCTACCCGAGAATTCTGGCATTCAACTACTTCACGCACTACTGGCTTATACTATCAACGCTCCCAAAACCGCCCGCGCTTCGCTCAACCAGTATCTAACACGTGTCCCCGAGCGTATAAATGAATCCGCCTTTTACCTCGAATACATACTCACTGCCAAACAAGACGCCAACCTCGCGATACTGCAGCTCAACCAACGCACCAAAGCCACTGACGCCTCACTCGCGCTGAAAAACTTCCTCGCCTATATACAAGGGGAACTCGACCGCAAGGCCGTGCTCGACGGCGCCGGTCGGGCCGAGACACCAAAGCTCGCCCAACAACAACTCTGCGAAGCTGCCTTCTGGCTGGCCCAGCACGAGCGTCTCAGAGGGCTTAGTAACGAAGCCGCCGAACTCCTTAAGCTCGCCATCCAGATCGGCACACCCGACATGCCAGAGTATCAATTCGCTAAGTGGCAGACTAACAAAGCAGTGCAAAACTGACAAGATTGTCTGCCTAAGGCACTTGCCGATCGTACCACGATATATAAAACAGTGTCTTGAAATCGGTCTTTAGCCCTATTTTTAGCTTGCGAAGTGAAACGAAACACACAGTTTCCTGCCCTTCAGCGTTAGAGCACACCTTGCGAAAGGTCTGTTCCTCGACTTCCCGCTCACTCATTGCGGGTAGAACGGCTAAGACGGCTCAGTTGCGGTTTTAGCGGTTTCGAACACTCGAAATCCAACAGTCGTGCAAAGAAAAATCAATACCATGGCAGATATTACAGACACAATCGTAGACAAAGAAGCGATCATCAAAGAATTCGCGCAGAAAGACGGCGACACAGGTTCTTGCGAAGTGCAAATTGCACTCCTCACAGCACGTGTGAAGCACCTCACCGAGCACCTTCGCGACAACCGCAAGGACTTCCACTCGCGCCGTGGCTTGATCGCGATGACAGCACGTCGTCGTAAACTCCTTGATTACCTCAAGCGCCAAGACTTCAATCGTTACACCACGATTATTTCGAAGCTCAAGCTCCGCCGTTAATCGAACCACTTTTTCAATGCCGGACTCTATTCGTGAGGGTCCGGCATTTTTATTTAGGGAACTCACGTACCGTGACACAGGCATTTCTGCCCGTAATTCCCGCCGTAGACAGTACTACAGTGCTGTCTGCATCACATAAGTCAGACCATGCCGATCATGGTCGGCGGCAACTGAAGGTCCTATCCCTGACATGTCGTTGAATGCATCAAGCAAAACATAGATAAAAGAATGAAACAAAAACACAACGTATCCGTTGAAGGTCTCGGTATCGAGATCTCTACTGGCACACTCGCTGGCCTTGCTAGCGGCGCTGTCACCATCCGCATGGGCGAAACAGAACTCTTCGTTTCCGCCACTGCAGCCTCCTCACTCCGCCCCGGGCAGGACTTCTTCCCGCTCACTGTTGATTACCGCGAAAAATTCACTGCAGCCGGTAAATTCCCAGGTGGCTACTTCAAGCGTGAAGGCAAACCCTCCGAAAAGGAAATCCTCACTTCTCGACTTTGCGATCGTCCGCTTCGCCCGCTCTTCCCGAAGGGCTTCATGAACGAAGTGCAGGTCATTGGCCTCCTCCTCGCGACTGATACTGTCAATGAACCAGACATCCTCATGGTCAACGCAGCATCTGCTGCGACTCTGATCTCTGACATCCCTTGGAACGGTCCGATCGGCTGTGTGCGTGTGGGGCAAATTGATGGCGAATTCGTCACCAATCCAACACACGACGAGATGCTCGATTCCGACCTCGACCTTATCTACGTCGGCTCCGAAACCGAAATGTTGATGATTGAAGGGTCAGCTGAGTTCATCTCCGACGAGCGTTTCTACGAAGCACTTGTCTACGGCCAAGAAGCCATTCAGCCACTCATCACTGCTCAGAAAGAGCTCGCCAAGCTTGCTGGCAAGGAGAAGAAAGACTTCCCGCTTCTAGTCACACCGAAGGAAATCGTTGATTTCTGCGAAGAGCATGCAGCAGCAGATGTTAAAGACGCCCTCAACTTCGACAGCTACACCGAGCGCAAGCTCGCGATCGAAGTGATCGCTAAGGAAACTAAAGGTGCGCTCGAAGCAAAGCTTGGTGCTGAAAATGTAAAGGGTGACGACGTTGCTCGCGCATTCGACGAAATCCAAGAGAAGCTCTACCGCCAAAACATCCTCGACACCGGCAAGCGTGTGGACGGACGTGCGGCAGCAGACCTGCGTACTATCACCTGCGACTCTGGAGTGCTCCCACGGGTACACGGTTCCGCTGTCTTCAACCGCGGTGAGACACAAGCTCTCGTCCTTACAACACTAGGCACTAGCCGTGACACACAAGACATCGATGGCCTCACAGGTGGTGCCAAGAGTAAGTCTTTCATCCTGCACTACAACTTCCCGCCGTTCTCGGTTGGTGAAGCAGGTCGTTTCGGATTCACAGGACGCCGCGAAATCGGCCATGGTGCACTCGCAGAGCGCTCCCTCCTGCCGATCCTTCCACCAGAAGACGAGTTCCCATACGCAATTCGCGTTGTCTCTGAAGTGATGAGCTCGAATGGCTCTACTTCGATGGCATCGATTTGTGGCGGTTGCCTCTCTCTCATGGATGCAGGTGTGCCAATTACAGCACCCTGTGCTGGTATCTCCACTGGCCTCGTGACTGAAAAGGACGAGAATGGTAAGATCACCAAGAGCGTACTCCTCACTGACATCCTCGGCGCAGAAGATCACTTCGGCGACATGGACTTCAAGGTTGCTGGTACGCCAGAGGGTATCACAGGCTTCCAGCTTGATCTTAAGATTACAGGTCTCCCATTCGACATCGCACTCGAAGCTATCAAGCAGAATCGCGATGCACGTATGAAGATCCTCGCGGTCATGTCCGAGCACCTTCCTGAGTCCCGCAAGGATCTCCGTGAGCACGCTCCTCGCATCCACACGATCAAGATTGCACCAGACAAAATTGGTGCACTCATCGGGCCAGGTGGTAAAAACATCCGTCGCATCACAGAAGTCTCTGGCGCACAAGTCGATATCAACGACGAAGGCCAAGTGCTCGTATTCGCAACCGACAAAGAATCCATGGATCGCGCGATCCAGGAAGTCGATGCATGCACCGCAGAGATCGAAGTCGGCAAGACCTACCGCGGTATCGTTCGCGGCGTAAAGGACTTCGGTGCTTTCGTCGAATGCTTACCAGGCAAGGAAGGCCTTGTGCACATCTCCGAGCTAGCTGACTTCCGCGTCAATAAGACCGAGGACATCTGCAAGCTAGGCGACGAAATGGTCGTCAAGTGCCTCGGTATCGAAAAGGGTAAGGTTCGCCTATCCCGCCGTGCCGCTCTCGAAGAAGCGAAGGAAGCTTCAGGCGAGGACGATGCAGCCGAAGAGACTGAAGCAGTCGCTGCTGAATAAGTAGTTGTCTCCACTCGTTTAATAACAAGCGGCTACCGAAAGGTGGCCGCTTTTTTTGGCTTCATCGTCGATTAGCGCGGACGGCATTGATCTATGAAGGGAGCGTTGGATTTGCTTTTTGCTCTTGGGAGGGACGACTTCCGTGTCGTCCGGTATTGCTCTTGGGAGGGACGACCTCCGTGTCGTCCGGTACCGATGCGTGAGAGTCTGACGGAATTATCAGCTCTTCGAGACTCCTGGATTTTCATGTGGTTTCCAAAGTGCCCGTGGTCGACACGGAGGTCGACCCTCCCTAACAGAATAGCCGCCCCATTAGACTCAGAATAGTATCTCCCCTGTAAATGAGGATGAACCTTTTTTTTGACTTAGAATGGTCTGCTTCTAGTCAATGACGGTGTGGAAGGTGCAACCGCACCTCCCTCCAGTAGTCCTACTTTTAGGCCTTTCCTATTCGCTCATGAGCAGTTTAGCATCGATGCATGCTGCTTTTAAAAACCCCTCTATTCATTGTCTCGGCAATCAGCCTCAGCCTTTCGGCTCTCAACGCGGATGTCACCCTCCCCAATATCTTTGGCGACCATATGGTGCTGCAGCGCGAACAAGCCAACCCAATCTGGGGCAAGGCTGACTCCGGCGAGTCAATCACCGTCAACATTCACGACCAATCCCACACCACCACCGCCAGCACCGATGGCACTTGGCGCATAAATCTTCAGCCACTCCCGGTGGGCGGCCCCTATGAGCTTCATATTGCGGCTAACAACACGGTAACCTTTAAAGATGTCCTCGTTGGCGAAGTCTGGATCTGCTCGGGCCAATCCAATATGCAGTGGTCGCTTGCCAATACTTATAACGGTGCAGTGGAAATTGCCGCCGCAAACCATCCTGAAATCCGCCTCATTTCAGTCCCGCAAGTCGGCACACAAGTAGCACAGGAGGACTTCGCCGGCGAGTGGAGCCTTTGCACACCAGATATTGCAAAGAATTTTTCAGCCGTCGGCTATCTGTTTGGCAGCCGCATCCACAGTGGGCTTGGTGTACCAGTCGGCCTGGTCGACAATGCTTGGGGTGGCTCTGCTGCTGAGGCATGGGTGCCACGCAAAGTGCTGGAAGCGGACGGCACTTTCACTGAGCTACTCGATTCTTGGGACGCTAAAGTCGCGGCGTACACAGATGAACGACATGCCGCCAAACTCAAAGAATATAACGTATGGGTCGCCGCGGGTAAACCTGAGCCTAATAAGCGCTGGCCAAATGACATACGCTCCGGACAACACCGCCCGGGCAATCTCTTCAACGGCGTATTACACCCAACCATTGGCTATGGTATACGCGGCGTCATTTGGTATCAGGGCGAGTCCAATGCCCGACGTGCCTATCAATACCGCACTCTCTTCCCCCTACTGATCACCACTTGGCGCGAACTCTGGCAACAAGGTGACTTCCCATTTTATTGGGTACAACTCGCTGACTTTATGAATGAAAACACGCAGCCGCGAGAGAGCTGGTGGGCTGAGCTCCGTGAAGCACAAAGCATGACACTCAGCCTGCCCAATACCGGACAAGCCGTCATCATTGACTGTGGCGAAGGGCATGACATTCACCCTCGCGATAAAACCACAGTCGCCAATCGCCTGGTTCGTTTGGCTCTAGCGAACGACTATGGCTACCAGATCGACTCACAAAGCCCGCGCTACCACTCGATGCAAGTCAAAGACGGCGCCATCGCTATCACCTTTGACTATGTCAGTGCGCAAGGGCTCACTACATTCGATGTTAAATACCCGACCGGCTTCAGCATCGCTGGTGAGGATCAGGTCTTCGTCAATGCTGATGCCACGCTCGTCGGTAAAGACCAAGTACTCGTCTCTAGCGCAGACGTACTCAATCCAGTTGCGGTACGCTATGCATGGGCAGACAACCCGGTGGCCAATTTACAGGACCGCAACGGTCTACCCGTCACCCCCTTTCGCACTGATGACTGGCCGGCTGGCACTATCAATAATGTCAAATAGCCACCAGTAGGTCTTCGTCACGATGCAGAATGAGTGTCAATTCTCGGCATGTAGGCGCTACCGCTATACCCTGCTGCATCGCTGGGACGAACTGTTTGCGCGTCGGCGCGCACTGTTCATCTGTCTGAACCCATCCACCGCAGACGAAAATCAGCTGGACCCTACCCTCACACGGATCAAATCATTTTGCGGCCGCCTCAATGCCAATGAGTTTTTAATGCTCAATATATTTGGTTACCGCGCGACCGACCCCAAAGAGATGATGGCGGTCAAAGA
>JAURBE010000049.1 GCA_030829145.1 Verrucomicrobiota bacterium
AACGCGGGCTTTATATGATCAGTGACCTCAAAAGCGCTCATCAAGGCACCACCGTCCACTATTTAAAAGAACGCCTAGGCACAGAAGCGACTGCTACCGAATTATTTCCTACATCCAGCTACCCAGTGCTATGGAGCACTGGGGACTCCAATTGGCATCAGTCTTTTGAGGCCAGTCCTCAACCCACAACCGACCACCAACCACAAACAACACCTACCTTCGAGCCCGCCCATCCACGACTCCAACTGGCGCGCCCATCTGCAGGTAAATCACGCCCTCTTCCGGCAGCGAGGTGCTTCGACCTCGATCAACAAGCCAGTAGCTTTGGCACCGCAGTGCACGCGGCATTTGAACTCATCGAATGGCTCGAGCCGCACACCGACCCTGTTGCAGCTAGTAAGCATGATCCCCTGCTTGATCTCTTCGACGCAGCAACCACACCTGCCGAGCCACAGCCACACGACCCAGCGGTCAGAGACACGCTAAAGGCTTGCTTAGCTAAACCTGAGATTCAAGCACTCTTCACCGAGCCTAAGACCCCATGCACCGTATGGCGTGAGCGCGCATTTAGCATTGTCGCCGGCGATCAATTCACCAACGGGGTATTTGACCGCGTAGTCATCTACCAAGATGCAAAGCAACACATCACTCGTGCCGAAATCATCGATTTCAAAACCGACCGTATTCATACAAATAATAGTATCGAGCAAGCCACTGAGCAGCATCGCCCTCAGCTCGAAGCCTACCGTGACTCACTCTCAAAAATCATTGGGCTCGATGCCTCCGCAATCGACTTGAAGCTGCTATTTACCAATGTATGCGAGTTGGTGACGCTGTAGAAACAATATGATTTCTCTTCGCGGTGGACACGGAGATCCATGAATCCATCCGTAAAAAAAACCGCAATGCAGCTTGCTGCATTGCGGTTTTTTTAAATCAGTCGTTGACTGAAGAACGGCTCGATTGATCCTGTCGGATCTCTCAGTGCTTAAATATTACTCGGCAGTGGTAGGTCGACTTCCACATCTTCATCATAATCGACCCCTTCGACGCCGAAACCAAACAGGGTAATGAAGTTATGCTGATAGCCGGTGTAATCACCCAAGATATCTAATGTCTCGGAGGTAATACTTGGCCAAATTTCAATCACTTTTGCCTGAATGTCGGGCTGCATCTCCCAATCATCAACACGGATGCGGCCAAGCTCGTCGAGTTGTAGATCTTTACCGTAGAGGCGGTCATCGAAGAGCCGCACCATTTGCTCGATGCAATCTTCATGAGTGCCCTTGGCTTTCATCAACTTGATCAAAATAGAGATATACAATGGCACGACTGGAATCGCCGAGCTAGCTTGAGTCACCACTGCCTTGTTGATTGCTACATATGCCTCACAGTCATGAGTGGCTGTGATCGCAGCGGCCGCGCGCTCGACATCTTTCTTTGCCTGACCAATCGTACCGTTGGTGTAGACGGGCCAAGTCGCTTCAGGGCCGATGTATGAATAGGCCACACTCTTCGCGCCTGGCGCCAATACACCGGCATCATCCAGCGCTTTCATCCAAAGCTCCCAATCCTGGCCGCCCATCACATTAATGGTATGCTGAATTTCTTCCTCAGTCGCCGGCTCAATTGTGATATCTTTCACCTCATCGCGGTCGGTATCCATTGTGCGATTGGTAAATGGCTCGGTGCCAATTGGCTTGAGCACAGATTTATACACTTCGCCAGTTTCCGGATCGGTCCGTCGCGGCGATGCAAGACTGTAGACAACTAGGTCTATTTGTCCGAGATCTTGTTTAATCTGCGCGATCGCCTGCTCCTTAACTTCATTCGAAAATGCGTCGCCATTAATACTTTTAGCATACAGGCCCGCCT
This sequence comes from Verrucomicrobiota bacterium, assembly GCA_030829145.1. Classification (GTDB taxonomy): domain Bacteria; phylum Verrucomicrobiota; class Verrucomicrobiia; order Opitutales; family Coraliomargaritaceae; genus Lentimonas. The sequence goes on from JAURBE010000049.1 coordinate 1,876, forward strand.
CGTGAGCCGCTTTTTCAAACGCCACGGAGTTGTACCAACCCGCGCTGGCAGGCTTACCATTGGAGGAGGGACGTTCAAAGAATACACCGAAAGTCGCGGCATCATAGCCAAACGCGGCTGTAATTCGCGAGGACAGGCCGTAGCCTGTTGATGAACCCAACACCAGTACCTTTTTAGGGCCATCGCTACGCTTGGTTGCTCTAGCAACTTCGATTTCTTCACGAACTCGTGCCTCACAGCCTTTCGGGTGGGCAGTGATGCATACATATCCTCGGATGCGCGGTTTAACTATCATGATAATACTTTCGGAATTTCGATTAAATTAATTACGCGCACTCAAAGAGACTACGCCCTTGTACGCAACTGGTAATTTACACCTAAAAAAAGACCTTGTGGGCGTTTACCACTCAAGTCTGCTTGTAAAAAAGTTTGAAAGATTCGCCCCATTCGATGCTACCCACGGCCAATACCAGTGGCTTCGAAGCCGATGGCACGCAACGCGTCTAAGTCCAACAAATTACGACCATCGAAGAGAAAGGCTGGCAAGTTCATTTGATCGTATATCTTCTTGAAGGCCAGTGCTTTAAATTCATCCCACTCGGTCAAAATTAACACCGCATGCGCATCCTTAGTCGCTTCATAGGCGTCGTCGCAAATGGTCACTGCAGTCGCATCTTCTGCTAAGCCGAGATCTCGGCGAATCTGTGCTTCAGGCACCTTTGGATCGTAAATCGAAACATTCGCCTGCTCATCGATCAAGTCTTTGCAGACATAAATGGCGGCAGATTCACGCGTATCGTTGGTATCCTTCTTAAAGGCAAACCCGAGAACCGCGATCTTCTTATCTGATACGGTGTTAAACATTGTCGAGATGATGCGACGACCAAAGCGGTGCTTCTGGTAATCATTCATCTCAATCACACCATTCCAATACGCAGCGACTTCGGGCAGGCCGAAATGCTCGCAAAGGTAGACCAAGTTCAAAATATCTTTTTGGAAGCATGAGCCACCGAAGCCGACCGAAGACTTGAGGAATTTCGGCCCGATACGACTGTCGGTACCAATCGCGTGTGCGACTTCGTCAACATTCGCACCCGTCGCCTCACACAGCGCAGAAATCGCATTGATTGAAGAAATACGCTGCGCAAGAAATGCGTTGGCTGTCAGCTTGGACAGCTCTGAAGACCAAACATTGGTAGTCAAAATATTCTCCGCGGGTACCCATTGCGCATAGACATCCACCAGCTTTTGAATCGCGGCCAAGCCGTCTGGTGTCTGATCGCCACCGATCAGCACACGGTCCGGATTCTCCAAATCGGCAACTGCAGTGCCCTCTGCAAGGAATTCGGGATTGGATAGGATCTGGAACTTGCGCCCCTTGGAGTTGGACTCGAGGATGCGCTTGATCGACTCGGCAGTACGTACCGGCAAGGTGGACTTCTCCACCACGATTTTATCATTTTCGGCAACTTCAGCGATTTTACGCGCACATTTCTCTATGTAGCGTAAATCCGCAGCGCGCCCAGCACCGACACCATAGGTCTTGGTCGGCGTATTGACGCTCATGAAAATAATATCTGCCTCGCGGATCGCAGTGTCGATATCGGTCGAGAAAAACAAGCGCTTACCACGGCTGGCTTTAACGATCTCATCCAAACCAGGCTCGTAAATGGGTAATACATCCGAGTTCCACGCGTCGATACGAGACTGATTAATATCCACCACAGTCACTGTGTGGCCCGTGCACTTATGGGCAATCATAGACATCGTCGGCCCACCGACATAACCAGCTCCAATACAACAAATTTTCATAGCTTAAAGTGCGTATATCATATTATACGCCACACAAGCGAAATTTGAGCGACAGATCGCGAGCTAAACGACTAATTTGTTAAATTGAACTGAGTTTCCCCGATGGCGTGCTGCACATTCACGATCGAAACCAGATAGCTGTAGTTCGCCTGAAGCTCGTTGTTTCGGGCGTCAGTTAGAGCCACCCGTGCTTGCAACGTGTCGAGATACGTTGAGCTACCGACAGTGTAGCGTTCGTTGGCCATACGTAAGGATTCATTCGCTTGGCCGGTCACTTGTTGAGCAGCTACAAGTAGTTCCGCAGCACCTTGCAGCTCGGAAATTGCCCGCCGCACTTCTACCTCTATCTGCAGGCGTGTCTCATTGTATTTAAGTTCGTCTTGCCGCATTTGCGACTTCGCCTGCACCACACGCCCCTTCGTCGCACGGCCATCCCAAATATTCCAGACACTCTCGATCCCCGCAAACCAGCCATTGATAGAATTATCAAAGCGACCATCCGTTGCGAAATAAGATCGGCGAAAATCATAACTTCCGACGAAATCCACAGATGGATAATAATCCGAGCGTGCGATCGCGATATTGTCCTCATGCGCATCGATGATGCGCTTCAGTTGGGCTAATTCCGGACGCTGCTGCAGAGCTAAATGTATCGCCTCGAACAATTCATACTCCTGCACCTCCGCCACGAGTGAATCGGTAAATTGCAGGGCCTCGGCCGCAGGATCGTACGCCACCATATAGCCGACCGACTGCTTCAGCTCAGCCACTGCGACTCGATAGTTGTTGTTTGCGCGAATGAGTGCCGGCTTGGCATTGGCCAGCGAAACTTGTGCCTGTAGCACATCAAAGTGAGACACTGCGCCAGCCTCAAAGCGACTTCGGATGTTTGCCAACTGCTCATTGAGTAACTCTATATTCTGCGTCTCAACCTCGATCGTATCACGCGCAAGTAGGACGTCGTAATACCGCGTCTTTACCTCTTGAATAGTGGCCTGAATATTGACCTGTAAATCATGGAGTGCGGCGTCTTCCAAGGCCCCTTGGGCACGAATTGAAGCTTTCAAACTACCACCCGAATACAATGCCTGCCGCACTCGGATGGACACACTCCAATCATCCTCCGCACCCTGAAATCCGACTAATTCTTGATCCTGCTCAGAGTATCTGGAACTGAGCGAGAGATTCGGTAAAACTCCTGATTTCACCTCGAGATGAAGCCCATACTGTTCTTGGATCCGCTCTTTAGCCTGCAAAACTGCAAAGCTGTGTTCGATCGCATAATCGATCGCCGCTTGCAAACTGATCGCCTGCGGCAAAGGCGGAGAACCCCGGCCTACGACTCGATCCTCGGCATCGAGAGATCCAGTGGCACACGAGGCCACCATTCCGAGGAACAACAATTTAAATAAGCGTTTCTGCATGATTAGAAAATATTATGCGACAGGCAGATCCTCTGAGGAGATCGGCTTGACGATTTTACCAGTGTGCTCTGCAGCGATCAAAACATAGATCACCGGAATAATGAATAGTGTAAACACAGTCCCAATGCTAAGGCCACCGACCAACACGAGCCCAATGGAATTACGCGCCGCGGCGCCTGCTCCACTAACTAAAGTCAGCGGCAAATGGCCGAGGATCGTGGCTGCGGTGGTCATCAGAATTGGGCGCAACCGCGTGAGCGAGGCTTGGTGCACCGCCTCCAACTTTGACAGGCCCTGCCGCTGTAGTGCATTCGCAAATTCCACAATCAGAATCCCGTTTTTAGCAATCAATCCCACCAAGGTAACCAGCCCTACCTGCGTGTAGATATTAAACGTCGTCGTCCAACCAGTAGTGAGACCTTCCACACCGGGCATCGGAATTTTAAGAAAGGTAAATACCGATGCGCCAAACACCGCTAGCGGCACCGAACCCAACAATAAGATCAATGGATCGCGGAAGGAGTTAAACTGCGCGGCGAGCACTAGAAAGACCATGATCACGGCCAGACCGAACGTTTGCAGAAAGACCTTATTGCCCCCTTCTTTACGAAGTTGTCGCGATTCGCCAGTATAATCGAATGCAAACCCGGCAGGCAACTGCCTTGTAGCCTCTGCTTCCAAATACGCCAGCGCCGCATCCAGAGTCTGATTAGTAATCCCCGAAATTTTAACTGAATTGAGCTGCTGAAACCGATTCAAGCTGCGCGGCTGGACACTGTCGACAATCGTGGCAATCGAACTCAGCGGAATCAGGCGGCCCCCAGGACCCATGGTATAAATGTCATTCAGCTGATCTGGATTAAGCCGGCTCGTACGCTTGAGTTGGGGAATCACTTTATAGCTACGCCCATCAATACTAAAGCGATTGACGTAAGCACCACCCAGTGCCGCGCCTAAGTCCTGCCCCACTTGCTGTAAGCTAAGGCCCATCGCAGCAATCTTATCGCGATCCAACACGATCTCTGCTTGGGGACTGTCCAACCGCACATCGATCTTTAGGAACATAAACTTACCACTTTGCAGTGCCTTATTCTTAATCTGCTCCGCATAAGCCAAGATTTGCTCGGTTTCCGCCGTCGACGCCAACACGAACTCCACTGGCATCTCACCCCCTCCGGGCAGCGCGGGCGGAGTTAGCATAACGGCATTGATACCAGGGATCACACTTGCTCGTTGCTGAACATCCTGAGTAATTTGCACAGAGCTGCGATCACGCTCCGACCAAGGCACTAGCCCCATGCCGCCCATGCCAAACATCGGGTTAGTAATCTGGAAAGTGAAATCGTACTCAGGCGTCTCTGCATACACATCATACATCTGCTGTGTGTAATGTGACACATGCTCCAGCGTACTATTCGAAGGCGTTTGGACGATACCGAATAAGAAACCCTGATCTTCGGTCGGCGCGAGTTCAGGCGGCGACAGTATGAACATTGGGATCGCCAACACCGTGAGCGCGATCCAGATCGTATAAATCCATGGTCTTGAGTTGAGCGCGGTAGATAATAGTTTCGAATACCGATGCTTCAGTGCCTCAAACTGCCGAGTAATCCAGCCCGCAAAGCCGCGCTCACTTTCATTAGCTCGCAAAAACTTTGAAGACATCATTGGCGACAGCGTCAACGCCACCACTGTAGAAATCACCACCGCACCAGTCAGCGTGAATGCAAACTCCATGAAATACGCCCCCGTCAAACCTCCCTGCAATGCAATTGGAGTGTACACCGCCACCAGTACCAGAGTCGTGGCAATCACAGGCCCGACGAGCTCGCGTGCTGCGATCAACGCCGCTTCAATACGCCCTTTCCCTTCAGTCAGATGGCGCTCCACATTCTCGACGACAACGATGGCATCATCGACCACCAATCCTACCGACAACACGATTGCTAGCAAGGTAAGCAAGTTGAGACTAAATCCCAGCAGTTGCATCAGAAAGAAACCACCGATCAAGGAAATCGGAATCGCAATCACTGGCACAATCACCGCACGCAGCGAACCAAGGAATAAAAAGATCACGACCAGCACGATCAGCAACGTCTCGCTGAGCGTATGATACACTTCGGAAATCGCATCTTTAATGTATTCAGTCGAGTCATACGCGATCGTCGCTTGCATGCCCTGCGGTAAGCCCTGCTTGATACGATCTAACTCGGCGCGCACACCGGCCATTACATCGAGCGTGTTCGCATTAGGCAGCACCCAAACCCCCATAAAGACCGCTTTCTGTCCAGAAAATCGTACATCCGCATCATAGGTCTCAGCACCGAGCACCACATCCGCAACATCAGACAGCCGCACTAACCCGCCGTTACGCTCTGCGATTACCAAGCGCTCAAAATCATCGACCGTGCTTAAATCAGTATTGGCAGTCAGATTCACCGTGATTAATTGCCCCTTGGTCTGACCCACTGCTGAGAGATAGTTGTTCGCCGCAATCGCCTGATTAATTTGCGCGGGACTAATATTTAACCCCGCCAAACGATCCGGCTTGAGCCAAATACGCATCGCAAAATTTTGAGCCCCTAAAATATCCGCTTTTTGCACCCCGACCACAGCACTCAAACGTGGCTGCACAACACGCGTCAAATAATCCGTCACTTCATTGGCTGCCAAAATATTCGAGCGGAAACTCAGATACGCTGCAGCGATTTGAGAATCCGCCGTCTCAATGGTCAGGATCGGGACCTCTGACTCCGGCGGCAAATCACCACGCACCTGATCCACCTTGGTGCTAATCTCACTCAGTGCGGTCTTGCCATCGTAATTGAGTTTCAAGCGAGCCTGAATTGTAGAGACTCCTTGAATGCTGGTAGACTCGATATAATCGATCCCATCAGCCGCCGCAATCGCACGCTCAATCGGCGTCGTAATAAAACCCCGCACCAATTTCGCATCCGCACCGATATATGCAGTGGTGATGGTGATCACTGCATTCTCGTTCTTTGGATACTGGCGCACGTTCAAAGTGAAGTAAGCCTGCAAGCCAACGATCACAATTGCCAGATTCACCACGATTGCCAGAATCGGGCGCTTGATAAACAAATCAGTAAAGGATTTTTGCACGCTCATTGAATTGGGTGGTTGATCGATTACAAGGCGTGTTACGCATCGGCAGGCGTCGGCGCTAACTGAGGTACGGGCGCACGATCATCTTGCAGTATTACTGGCGCTCCTGGATAGAGTTTAAAAGCACCATCGGTCACTACGCGGTCCGCCGCATCTAGGCCATCAAGCACTTCGACATAATCACCGCGCCGCTCGCCGAGTCGGACAAACTTCTGTGTCGCGACCATGCCCACTCCCTCTTCATCAGGATTGACCACATAGATCGAATTACCGAACGAAGCATACAACACCGCACTGGCCGGCACCGCCCGAACAGCGCGTGGCTTTTCGCGCTCGATGCGCACATTCACAAACATACCCACACGTAAAATACCATCCGGGTTCGGAAGCTTTGCCTGGACTTCGATCATCCGTGTCGCTTGATCTACCTGCGCCTCTAAGGCTCCAACTTTCCCTGCGATGACTTGCCCCTCAAATGCATCGGATGTCACCTTTACCGGCAGCCCTTTATGTAGATAAGCCAATGCTTTCTGCGGCATAAAAAAGGTCACATTTATCGGATCCATTGACACCAAACTGACAACGGTGTCGCCAGGGTTCAGATATTGCCCAACATTCACTCGCCGAATGCCTAACAATCCGTCAAAAGGCGCGACGACCTGCTTCTTCTCGATCATTGCTTCGACATTAGCCACGCGGGCAACTGCCTGCTTGTACTCTGCATCGGCCAGATCGAACTCAGCCTGTGAAATCGTCTTGCGCTCCAGTAGCTGGCGCGAGCGATCGACACTCAACCTGGTCAGATTGGCGGCCGCGCGGGCAGACTCCAATTCTGCCTGCTCACTGCGATCATCCAACTGCATCAGCTGCGTGCCTTGCTGCACAGGTTGTCCCGATTTAAAACTCAAATCGGTAATGGTACCTGGTGATTCCACTGACAGGATCACGCCCTTCAATGCCGAGATCGAGCCAATCGCAGTCGACTCCACTGGCCATTGCATCTCGCTGACATCGGCCGTCGCGACAGATGCCCGTGGCGGCCCCTGCAACTCGCCGGCGGCGATCATCGTCTGGATGTTCGATACAAAAAGTCCAACCAGTACACCTACGATGACTAAGATTACAATTAGAGTCAGCAAAGTCTTTGCTACAAATCCTTGAAAAGTATGTTTCGGCATAGAAAAAATGGTTAATGGTATCGTAAATCACTGCGCTGCCTTACAGTTTCAGCCCCCTGATTATTGCGACGAGCGTATAACAGTAGATGATAATGCATATTTAAAGTGGGGGTTAATTGCACTAGTAAATTCTAGCGTCTATTATTCAAACGATTTTACCTACGTTTAGCCGATGCGATCCGCCTCATAAGCAAGCCCGATTTCCTGGCGCCACCAGTCGAGCGCCTTCATATTACCCAAGGTGTCGTCGAAGCGCATGGCGACTTCGGTGGCGGCAATTGGACGCCCGCGCAATTCATTTGTAAAGCTCTCGATTTCGTAAGCGAATAAATGACGCTGCTTCGGCATCGCGATCTCCTGTGCCGACTGCTGGCCGTCGAGTTCGATCCGAATCGTACCCGGGCAATGCCACGGCAGTTCCACTGTAATTCGACCCTTCTCGCCAAGCACCACTGCCACATTTTCCCGATTCATCCTAAGCGCACAAGTCGCCTGCGCCAAAATATCGCCCTCGAATCGCATGGCTGCCGTTGTCCACATATCAGTCTTCGTTTGCGTATCCAAGTGCCCCACCGCCTTGAGCTCCAATGGCTCGGCAAACAGCCGCCCTTGGGCACGACCAGCAATCAGGCGACAAAACGACATCGTATAGCAGCCGATATCTAAAATCCCACCACCACCGAGAGCCTTTGCTTGCAGGCGCGACTCAGGCTGCTCACCTGAGTTGTAGCAAAAGCTCGCCTCAATCATCCTTACCTTACCAATCACACCCGAAGTGACCAAATCCACCACGCGTTGAGTCTGCGGATGGTGCCGATACATAAAAGCTTCGCGCAACAAGCAGCGATTCTCATCCGCAAGCTTCTTGGCCTGCTTGGCCTCACGCAGATTCATCGTCAATGGCTTCTCACAGAGCACATGCTTACCCGCTTGCACACACTTTGCGATCCACTCCAAGTGGAACGGGTGCAGCGTCGCGATATACACCGCATCCACCTCCGAATCAGCTAGCATCGCCTCATAACTGCCATACACCGCGGCCGCTCCGTGCTCATCGGCAAACGCCTGCGCACGCTTCACATCACGGCTCGACACCGCATGCAACACACTTCCAGGGCAATCCCGTAGCCCCTTGGCAAATTCATGTGCAATTTTTCCACAGGCAAGAATGCCCCATCGAACTGTTGTCTCTGATGTCATCCCGCACAAAGTAGAAACTCCCACAGTGGAAGCGACACTCTTGTCGCTTTATTTTTCAGGTAAACGTGAAAAAGAGAATGAGAACCACGGATGAACACAGATTAACACAGATAACAGAAAGCTTCAGCGGATAAGTATCCGTGTCCATCTGTGTCCATCTGTGGTTTTTAATAGTCCCAGAGTTAAAGGTTCCTGTATTTCCCGCCTTTTCGAGTTGTTCCCCAGCGAATCCGTCGCCAACTTACTCTTTTCCATTTTTCACTGCTATGCAACCGATCATTCTTCAGGGCCGTCCCGCATTTTCCGATTTCCGTCTCACTGCGCTTCAAGACGCGCTCAATACCGCGGCTCCAGAGCTCAACATCGCCTCGATCGACGCCGTCGAAGTCTATTTCATCGAGTCCGGCAACCCGCTCGACGACCAGACCACCGAGCGCAGCTTTGCCTTACTCGCAGCCAACCACCATTTCCAACGGGCAGGCGGCTTCTTCGTCACTCCGCGGAAGGGCACCATCTCCCCGTGGTCCTCCAAGGCGACCGACATCTTTCACAACTGTGCACTCGAGGACATTGCCCGCGTTGAACGCGGCATTCACTTCCAGCTAGTCGCTGAAGATGGCGTCATACTCAGCCACGAAGACCTCGGCCTCGCCGTGCTCGCGCTGCACGATCGTATGACCGAAGCTGTCTACGACGACATCTCTGACTTTTTCAACCACTTCGAACCTGCACCGCTGCGCACCGTACCGCTCATGGCCGAAGGCCCCGAAGCCTTTGCCCGCGCAAACATCGACTGGGGCCTCGCAATGTCAGCTCCCGAAATCGACTATTTGGTCAACGCCTACCAAAAAATGGAGCGTGACCCAACGGATGCTGAGCTCGTCATGTTCTCACAGGTTAATTCCGAGCACTGCCGCCACAAGATCTTCAACGCCGACTGGATCGTCGACGGCGAGAAGAGCGAACGCTCACTCTTCAGCATGATCCGTAACACCCACAAGCTGAATCCAGAAGGCACACTCTCCGCCTACGCCGACAACTGCGGCGTTATCCCAGGCTCCCCCGCGGACTGGTGGGAAGTCGACCAAAAGGGCGCAACCAAGACGTATCGTAAAACACCGAGCCAACTCGACATTCTTTGCAAAGTAGAGACGCACAATCATCCCACCGCGATCTCCCCATTTCCAGGCGCCGCAACCGGTGTCGGTGGTGAAATCCGCGACGAAGGTGCCACCGGTATCGGTGGACGCCCCAAGGCAGGCATCTCTGCCTTCATGGTATCCAATCTCGAAGTGCCCGGCTACACCCAAGCGTGGGAAAAGCCCATCGCCGAGCACCCGACCCGCATGGCCTCCCCGCTCGATATCATGCTCGAAGGCCCGATCGGTGGCGCAGCATTTGGCAATGAGTTCGGCCGCCCACAACTCTGCGGCATGTTCCGCACCCTTCAGTTTGAGCACAACGGTCAACACCGCGGCTATCACAAGCCAATCATGGTCGCCGGCGGTATGGGCAACATGAAGCGCGAGCACGTCGACAAAAAGCCCATTCCACCAACCGCGCTCATTCTTCAGCTCGGCGGCCCAGCCATGAAGATCGGCCTCGGCGGCGGCGCAGCCTCCTCGATCGGCGCAGGCTCCCAATCCGAAGCCCTCGACTTTGACTCCGTCCAGCGCGGCAACCCAGAGATGGAACGCCGCTGCCAACAAGTGA
>JAURBE010000004.1 GCA_030829145.1 Verrucomicrobiota bacterium
TCAGCTCTCATCTCTCAACTCTCAGCTCTCATCTCTCAACTCTCAGCTCTCATCTCTCAGCTCTCAACTTTCAGCTCTCAGCTCTCAGCTCTCAACTCTCAACTCTCATCTCTCAACTCTCAGGAAATAAGCTGGTATCCCCACTGGGAATCGAACCCAGATCGACTATTTAGGAAACAGTTGTTCTATCCATTGAACTACAGGGACTTTTAGCTGAAGCTGCCCAAATTAGGTGTCTCCACGCTGTGATCAAGCTCTTAGATAAATAAAGCTTAGACTTGGCAAAGCAGTGAACATTTGAATAGTTGGTGAGCGATGACACCAGAAGATGCACTGCAGAAATATTTTGGAATGCCGAGCTTTCGGAAGCCGCAAAGCGATATCATACGCGCAGTACTCGACAAAAAAGATACCCTCGTCGTCATGCCCACGGGTGGGGGCAAAAGCCTCTGCTTTCAGCTTCCTGCGCTACTACTGCCAGGTGTGACGCTGGTCGTGTCGCCGCTCATCGCCTTGATGAAAGATCAGGTAGATGCATTGCAGGCACGCGGTCTTCCCGCAGGACTACTGAACAGCTCTCAGACTCTAGAACAGCAACGCGAGACGCTCGAGGCAATTCGCCAACGTACGCTCAAGCTGGTCTACATTGCCCCAGAGCGTTTCCGCTCACAGTCGTTTATTAACGCATTACCGCGTGACGCGATTAGCCTCTTTGCGATTGATGAAGCTCACTGCCTCTCTCAATGGGGGCACGACTTCCGCCCTGACTATATGCGCTTGGGCGAAGCGCGTAAGGCAATCGGCAACCCGCCCTGCATCGCACTAACTGCAACGGCCACGCCCGACGTTCAGATCGATATCAAGCACTGCTTGGAAATGAAGCAACCTGCCGAGTTCGTTGCTGGATTTGCCCGCACGAACCTAAGTTTCAGAGTACGACAAACTAACTCTGATCACGAAAAACTGCAAGCCCTACAAGCGCTGATCAAGCAGCACACGACGGGCATCATTTATTGTGCAACACGCAAGTCAGTCGATGCGGTGGCGGCTAAGATCGAGCATTTAAGTAACGCTGTCATTCGCTATCATGGCGGCCTCTCAGATGCCGAGCGCAGTGCTGCCCAAGAGCGCTTCATGGGACGCGATGCTAATATCGTGGTCGCCACCAATGCCTTTGGAATGGGAATTGACCGCGCGGATATCCGCTTCGTCTGCCACTATGAAATGCCTGGTAGCGTAGAGGCCTATTACCAGGAAGGTGGACGCGCGGGTCGCGATGGAGCATCATCCGTCTGCGAAATGTTATTTTCGTATGCCGACAAACGTGTGCAGGACTTTTTCATCGAAGGTGCGAATCCTGGCAAAGCACTCATCGCAGAAATCTTCGACGTACTTTGTGCGGAAAGTGACGCGCAGCATGAGGTTCGCCTTCCTGTGGATGAGCTCTGCAACCGAGTCGGCCGCAAAGTCAACCCAATGGCAGTCAGCACGGCGATCTCCGTGCTGACCCGTCAGGGTTGGATCGAGCGCTTTGATATTCCAGGCAAGCGACTCAAGGGCACACGGATCAAGCAACTCGGTCTCAGTGGCAGTAATTTACCCATTGATGGCAAAGCACTCGCACTAAAAGCCGAGCGCGATAGCGAACGTTTAAAAACAGTGATTAATTTTTCCTATGCACAAAGCTGCCGCCAAAAATGGATTCTCGACTATTTCGGTGAGTGCAATGGCGAGAACTGTAAACGCTGCGACAATTGTCAACAGGCTAAAAACCGCGCCGCCCGGGCACCTAGTAAAGATGAGTTTACTTTGGTTCAAAAAGCACTCAGCGGAGTTGCTCGGATGAGCCGTAGACTTGGCCCCGACGACTGGATGCCGCGCTTTGGTAAGCGAAAAATCATACAATGCTTAATGGGCAGCCAGAGCGCGGCGATCCGAGATAGCGGGTTGGATCAACTTTCCACCCACGGTATCCTGAAGCGAGAAGGCAGCGCCTATGTTGAAGCACTGTTTGAGTGTCTCGAAGGAGCTGGGCTATTACAGGTCGAGGTCGACGGTAACTACCCGCTATTAAAATTGACGGCTAAAGGCGCGCGCGTAATGCAAGGAGTCGACACCATCGATCTTGAGTTACCCGAACGCACTGCAGGAACATTCTCACAGAAATCTGCTAATCCACCTAGCTCAACGCCGAAAAACGGAGCACCTGGAGGCATACTTGACCGACGCCTCTATGGCATACTAGTCGGGCTTCGTGCAAAAATGGCTGCTCAAACGGGTAAGCCTGCCTTTACTGTATTTTCCAACTCAGTACTCGTTGAACTCGCAAATAAAAAGCCGCGAACAGAGCAAGATGCGCTCGAAATTAAAGGAATTGGCCCTGCTAAAGTAAAATCGGTGCTCCCTCAGTTTCTAAGCGCCATCGAAGAGAATCTATAAAACATTATAATACAGCAACTTGAGCTTATATATAGTCATATAATTTGAACCTAAAAATTTCCTTGCACCTACACGCGTAACACCTACTTTCCTTCGCTTCATGAGCACAGACAGCAAGAAACTCAATCGTTCCCGCAACCCAATGGACTTTACGTTCAACGATGTGGAGCAACTATCCCGCTTTATAACTGAAACGGGCAAGATCCTTCCTCGTAAAGACACAGGCCTTTCCGCAAAGCATCAGCGTCGTATCACGAAACTCATCAAGCAGGGTCGTAATACGCTGACCATGCAGTAAGCTGCGTTACGAATATAGGACTTTCCAATCCTTCCTCTTAACGGGAAGGATTTTTTATATCCACAGTTCCACATCTAATGGACAATAGTCACAAGATACTCGAAGCAAGCATAGCGAACTATGATCACTGTGCCGACTTGCTCCGCGCAGATGAGGTGATCGGTATGCCCACAGAGACCGTCTACGGGCTAGCTGGTAATGCACTCAATGAATCAAGTGTGCGCAAGATCTTCGATGTCAAAGGACGCCCACTGATTGACCCTCTAATTGTCCACTTTAGCGACATTGAAAGTGCAGAAGCACACATTGCGGTGAATCAAAGCGTTCGAAAGCTGGCAGCCGCGTTTTGGCCAGGTCCTCTGACAATGGTGGTGCCAAAGCGCGCTACCATTCCAGGCTTAGTCACGGCAGGGCTCTCCAGCGTCGCAATCCGAGTGCCGCAACACCCCGTCTTCAGAGCAATACTGAAACGACTAGACTTTCCGCTCGCTGCGCCAAGCGCCAATCCGTTTGGCTACGTCAGCCCGACACTAGCCAGCCATGTAGCACATACTCTGGGCAATCGTATCGAAGCGGTACTTGATGGCGGCCGAAGCAACTTTGGCTTAGAATCTACCATTATTGACCTCAGAGCCGCTGAGGCGCCGGTCATTCTCAGGCATGGTCCAATTACTGAAGATCAAATCAGCAAGGCCTTAGGCATCCCACTCAGCAACCATATTAAAACGACGGGTGACGACACTAGCGCTCAAACTGCTCCTGGCATGCTCACCCAACACTACAGCCCCAGCGCCACAGTCACTCTACTCGATCACGGCACAATCAACTCGAACCTAGCCGACAAAGCCAGCGCGCTAATCTGCAACCAAAAGCCAGAATGGTACTCGCAGCAGCGCAACGTATTTTGGCTCTCAGAATCGGGTAATCTCAACGAAATCGCCCACAACCTTTTTGAGCTCATACAACGCCTCGATCAACAAAACTACAAGCATCTGTGGATCGAACTCACCTTGGAATCTGGTATCGGCCAAGCGATCAACGATCGACTGCGACGGGCAGCAGCCAAAATCACCTGACTGGAATTGAAACTCGCGAGCGCTAAAAAATATGGTTTTCTCACAGCGCAGAGAAATCACTGAGTAGACCGCTCCACGCACTAAAAAAACAGTGGTTTTCCCAGACTAAAAAGACCCACTGCAATCAGTGGGTCTTTTGGTAAATACCGACGATATTATCGTTTACGATTTAGGCTCCATCTCTGGCTCAACTGAACCAGCAAGCTCTTCTTCAAACTCTTCATCCTGACGAATGTAATAGTCCTGATAGTCCTTATCAGTGTAGCTTGAGTAGTAGTAACTCGATAGCGCACTGGTGATGTTGTTCAAAATCGCACCAAACACGGGTGTGTTTGATTCCCATAAGCGGCGAACATTCATCACTGCAGTCTTACGCTTCACAGTGTTAAACTTAATTACGTACAACACACCATCTGCCAGCGGCAACAGGTTCAGCACATCACTTACGGCTGCCAACGGTGGCGAGTCGATCACGATACGGTCGTAGCGATCACGGAGATCCGCGAGCATTGCCTCAAATTTAGCACTATTCAGCACCTGAGTGGGGTTTTTCGACTTACCCCCAGACGGCAATACATCGAGATTCGGGTACACTTCTTTAATGACCACTTCGTCGAGGCCGACGCTCTTTTCAACGTAGTCTAACAGACCAAAATCATTTTCCAACTGCAGCGAGCGCGCAACATTCGGTAAACGAAGGTCACCGTCTAGCAACAAAGTTTTCTCACCATGATTGGCAAAGGTCAGTGCCAAATTCGAGCTGACAAAAGACTTACCTTCACCAGGCACGGTACTGGTCGTAACGATGATTTTCGCATTCTTGCTCTCATCGTTCAGTTTCAACGCGGAGTGAATCGAGCGGAAAGTTTCAGTCACATGGCGATCAGCATTAGATGCGACAGCTTGCGCCTTGGATCTCGAGTCCAGCTTCCTGATACGTGGAACCAGTCCGAGCATCGGCAAGCCAATCGTACCTTCAATATCGAATGCGCTCTTCACACGATCATCTAAGAAAGCCACAAGGAAAATCAAACCGGCACCAACAGCCAAGCCTCCAAACAACCCAGCAGCCAAATTCATCACAATATTCGGTGAAGAGTGTCGCAATGGTGGCAGCGCCTCATCAATCACACGTGAATTAGGGTTTTTCAGATTAATTTGCGCTTGCTCTTGAGTCATACGAGACACCAAGGCCTGCAAGAATCCCTGCTGTACTTCAAGATCACGCAGTAGCGAGTTATATTCAACACGTGTCTTACTCAACTCGATCAACTCTGCCTCTTTTTCTGCCAAACGCTGGCTTGCGAGTTCAAAATTACTCTTAGTTTCAGCGTACTGAGCAGACAACTTGTCCACCGAATTTTGAACGGCTCCCTGCAGCTCTGCTTCTGACTCCTGTAAAGTCTGCAACAACTGTATCATAACAGGGTGCTTTTCTCGATAGCGCTTAGACAAAGACGAAATCTGAATTTTAACCGAAGACAACTCTTGCAGCAAGCGAGCTACATTTTGTTGTTCCGCAATAAACGACAGTTCCCACAAATTTTTGCTCTCACGACGATAGGTCTCAACCAAATTCCAACGAGTCTCAATCTGATCAAATGTATTTTTATTGGCCAACTTCATCTCGTTCAAGCTTGCTAATTGAACACCAGCAATGTTTTCCGAGGTGTCCAACGATACCGCGTTGTTCTGCTCACGATATTCCGCCAACTTTAACTCAAGCTCTTCGACTCGCTCGCGCTGTTGATCCGCTCGAATACGAAGGTCTTCAACCGCTTTCATCGAACCATCAATGTTGAGCGTCAAATTGTAATTGATAAACTCATCGGCAAATAAATTAGCCACACGTGCCGCAATCAGAGCATCTGGATGCGTATACGCTACGCCGATCATCAAACTCATGCGCTGCGGCAGCACCTTTCGATTTTTACCCAAGACCTCAACCGGAGTCAGCGGTCCAGTAAAGCTCAGTGCATCTGCATAGGGTGCCATGAAACGCTCACGCTCTTCATCCTGTAATCGCCGCTCTACCCCTTGAATAATTTTGCCACTATTCAAGACACTGATCTGGGTATTCAAATCTTCAGCCGAGCGAATTTGATTCGGCTCTAACTCACCTGCTCCAAGGGTCTGCATCGCCGATGGATCATCGCGCAACAACTGGACCATCGCTACCGATGTATATACTTTGGTCTTGTTGAAAGTATATAGAATCGATCCCGAAAAAATGATAAAAAATGCGACGATCAAATACCAAATACGCTCACGAAACATGAGGAAGTAATCTTTAAACGAGCGCTGCGGAGCGCCACTGCCGCCACCTCCATAAGAACCCTCGCCATAGCCGCCACCATAACCATAGTTACTGCCACCACTGTAGCCATAACTCCCGCCATAACCACCTGAGTTTAGGTCCGGAGCACCTCTTACGTAATCATTTTTCATAGAAATTCGTTGCTAAATTAGATAATTCTCTCAGGCACCCAAATCGTATCGCCTTCTTGAAGAATGATATCTTTCACATCAGGATCAGTCACAATCTTAGTAAAATTGACCTCCATCTGCCGTGAGCGACCATTCTCATCCACTCGCTTAATTTTAAGTGATTTCGGATTGCCCAAGCGTGTGATACCATTGACCATCGCCATCGCCTCAGTGAGCATCATCTCTCGGTCAGGCGGAATTTCGACCACACCCGGGCGATTGACTGAACCTAGGATACGAATGACTTTAGGGGAAAAGGAAACCACTAATACTGAAATCTGTGGATCCACTAAATAGTCTCGATTATATAGATTCGTGACCAATGACTTGCTCTCAGCTACCGTCATTCCAGCGACTTTGATTTTACCGACCAATGCCAGCGACACAGTACCATCGCCCTCGATACGCACTGTCTTGTTCAAATCCTGCTCTTGGTAAACCTCAATTTCAATCACATCTGAAGGCTTTAGTACGTAATTGCTGCCAACGATCATACCAACACCACCGGAACTAGCGCTCCCTGCGCTCGAACTGGATGCTCCAGATGAGCTAGCACTAGCACCAGAATCTTGCGCGCGCATGGCCGAGCTGCAGGCGAGTAAACACGAAATTAAGAGTAGTATCAGACGTTTCATATATTAAAAAATGCCTCCTAGCGGAGGCATTCAAACCGCAGTAGCGGGAGGAAGTTCAAATTAATCAGTAACGAAGCGATGCCGACAGATCAAGTATATGATTTTCGTAGCTTTGTAGCGCACGGTCAGAATCGTTTTCTACATACATATAGCCCGCGCTAAAGCGCCAGAACTCATTCGGCACATACGATAAACGTGCTCCAATGCGGTAGATATTATCATCATTGTCACTTTCAGTATATTCTCGTAAAGTATAGCCACCAAATGCACTCGCCGAGTAGTGCATATTAATAGAATAAGTCGCGCTCACATCAACCGACGTATTTTCGGTGCTTTGACCTTCGCCACCGACACCAAAGTCACGCCCTAGGTTTAAACGAGAAGTAACCTTTGGTGTGACCGAATATGTCAGATCGGCATCCAAGCCCAGAGTACTCTGAGACCTTCCGTTTCTCTTCGAGGGCGTTAAGATACCAGAGTCATAACTACGGATATTTGAATCATCCGAATCCGTTTCGCGGTAGCCCACCTTAAAAAATCCAGTCAACTTCGGCAGCAACTCGCCACGCGCTCCAACATTAATGAAGTGTGACGTTTTATCGTAGCTGTCAGTAAAGCGTCCAGATGTTGTATCACCTATAGACACCTCGCCCACCTCGGAAGTCCGATATTGATATCCAACACTCAAATCCACCTTCGGGGAAAGTTCATAGAAAATATCCAGCGGAATGGTGGTGGTTTCACGATCGGCAATGCCAGGTTCATCTTGATATTCAAGATCGCTGTACTTGACACCTGAACCAATACTAAACTTTGGAGACAAACGATACTCGCCCTCTAAATTGGCTCGCAACTCATCCGATTCAGTTAGCCTGCCCAAACGATTCGTGTTGCCATCCGCACCGCTGGATTGCTTTTCGTCATAACTGACCGAACCACTGACATCCCAGCGGGTGCTTTTGTATGAACTGACGGCCTTAATATGAAACAATTCATTGTCCAAATCAGTTAGATCATCATAGCGCAAAATATCATAACTGGTGATGATGCTCAGATCTAGATTCGACACGCCACGCCCGACATTAACTTCGAAACCTGGCGAGAGTGTGAATAACAAATCCTCTATCTCGTCGTTCTCGTCGTATAAAACATTTGATTGCCATTTAACTGATGAGGATCCGCTGAAGAACACATCCACACTGTCACCAATTGAAACAAGTGGCCCCGCCTGAACTGGGGCAAGTAACCCCGAAAGTGATAAGATTGAGGCGATGAGAAGTGATTCTTGGATTTTCATTCAGCAATTGCTAGTATGGACCCTAGCTATTTATGGGGTGAAGTATTTATGTAACTAAAACGATATCGAAAATAATAATAGTATGTAAAATTAGATGGCTCTCGCTTAGACTGCAATAAGAAAGAGTTGCTTATTTTGACTTTGCCAACTGCATAATTTTGACCATATTAACCGACCGTCTTAGTTCACTACTCCTTATAAAATGACAGCTCAACACAAAAGTCGTACTCGCAACCCCATTTTACGCGAAAAACCAATTCTGCTTGGATTTGTTGTCCAGCGCAAGGAGCCGGATGGACGGGTTCACATCGCAATTCGATGGGGTCGCTTATTTGCGACGCTCTTTGTCTTATTTATTGCGAGCTGGATCTCAGTCGCCGCCGCTCTCTTCGGCTACTTCAAATATAAGAAGGAATTTGATGAAGTCACTTTTACGGGCATGATTGCCCTACCCTTTCGCATGCAAGAACACCGGCAGGAAATGGGCGACTATCATATTAAAACCGGACTTGCTGAAATCAAAGAGGGCAACTATCGAGACGCGTTGCGACTATTGCGCCTAGGCGTTGTGCGCTCGCCTGCAAACCTCGAAGGTCGCCGTGTGCTCGCAGAATTCTATGAAGTCGCGCTCAAGCGAGCAGATATTGCTGCAGAACTGATGCTCAAAGGCCTAGACCTTGGTGGCATTGATGATATCGACTATCTTAAACAAACATTGCGCGTGCTGCTACGCCACCAAATGGATGAAAAAATCCAACAGCTTGCAGATAAGTACTTACCTAATGAACCAGACTTAACTGACAACAACCGTACTTTAGCCTTCGGCGCAGCCAACGCGAATTATTTACGCGGCAACTTCGACCAAGCTGATGACTACTTAATTTCGTATAACTTAATCCAATCAATCGAAGGCCTAATGCTTTCGTCGCAAATCAGTTGGGACCGCGGCAACCAGATCGCTGCGATCACTAAAATGGAGCACTCACTGAGTCGCTTCCCCAACTCCGAACCGTTGCTCATGCAACTCAGTCGCTACCACCGCGAGATGGGGGATATAGACAAAGCGCGCCGTTACGCTATCCTGAGAAACGTTAAAGATCCACTTAGCCCAGCGCCGCGTCTCGAGCTACTTTATATCTATAATAAAGCCAATGATGTTGAGCGTGAATTACGTGAAACCCAGCGAATGCTTAAACAATTCCGAGATGATGAAAGCGCCCTGCAGTCTCTGGCCAACTTTGCCGCTGATACTGGTAAGATTGACTTAGCGCGCCGCACCTACGAAGAAGCCCTCGAAAACGAATTTGCTATCGACCCATTTGCTCTGCTCCTCATTGAATCCCACTTGGCAAGTAAAGACTACGTAGGCGCCCTAAGCTTCTCTGAAGAGCT
This sequence comes from Verrucomicrobiota bacterium, assembly GCA_030829145.1. Lineage (GTDB taxonomy): Bacteria > Verrucomicrobiota > Verrucomicrobiia > Opitutales > Coraliomargaritaceae > Lentimonas. Next base: position 9,625 of record JAURBE010000004.1, read on the forward strand.
GCTCAAAGAAAACCCTAATTGGCTTAAGAACCGCTGGGCGATCTTCAACAGCTTGCGGGCAGTCGCCTCATATGGGACTAACCGCCCAGATCTGGGTGAAATCTACTTGCAACACTTTATCGACGATGAAAATACCCCGCCGCAAACTTACTTGGCCGTTTCAAAGCGTTTCATCGATACAGATAGAAGTCAGCAAGCGCGCAAAGTTCTTACTGCGGCCTACCGCAGGTCTCCGACTAATCAGAAGATTTTATCTGAACTAATCCGCATTGAGCTGGAACTGGGGCACACTGAAAATCTAAACCGTTTACTCAATCGCCTGCTACTCATGCGTCGTCCGCAGATGGACCTGCTCGTCGAAGCCTATGAAAAGTTAGGTAGCGACCGCTTCATATTCACACCCGATCGTGAAAGCCTACTGCTGCAACTCAGTGCAATCCTACGAGAAAACTCGCAAAATTTGCAGGCGCTGGGCTCTTAGCTTCCGAATTTCCAATATTGTTGTGGGGCACTATTCGCAAGCGATCGGGGAAAACCGCAACACTATTGATCCAAGGTGCCTTCGCGCACAACCCTAGTCGCAATAACACGGCGCTCGTCGACTTCATCGATCGTAATTCGCATTCCCTCTAGTGTTAGAGTATCACCTCGAGCGGGGATACGCCCTAATTCCCCAGTGATCAAGCCACCAAAAGTCGAGACCTCGTCGTTGCCGATTTCTAATGCAAGTGCTTGCTCTACATCGTGAATCGAGGTCAGACCTAAAATACGATATGTATTCGGAGCGCGAAGCTCCCGAATCTCGTCTTCCTCAGTATCAAATTCATCCTGAATCTCACCAACAAGCTCTTCTAGGATACTTTCAAAGGTAACCACTCCGACGATCCCACCAAACTCATCGGCCGCCAGCGCCATATGAAACTTAGCGCGCAACATGCGCTCCAACGCCTCCTCAAGCGGTGTCTCGAGCTCAAACATCGCAACATTACGCTTTAATTTAACAGGATCAAGATCAGCCAATGCCTCTCCACAGCGAAAGATATCTTTAATGTGCAGAATCCCAATGCAATCATCTAGGTTGCCACGGCATAACGGGAAGCGCGTATGCCCCGCTTGCTTCATAATTTTCAAATTCGCCTCAAGCGTCTCCTCTAAATCACAGATCACCACCTGACTACGAGGCAAGAGTACATCCTGGACAACTAGCTCACGCATCTGCAGCGCACGATTGACAATTTTACGAACGACCGGGGAAAGCTCCTGGCTATCCTCACCCAAGGCCCGAATCTGCACATCTAAATCTAATGGATTTAATTCATCCTGAACATCGACGCCAAGCCGGCGAAACAGCATCCGCTTCAGCCCTCTGAAAAATAGCATCGCGGGCATAGTAATGATCTGAAAAACCAACAGGACACGATAAGAGCAGAGAATCCCTTTGACTGGATCCTTCATCGCTAAACCACGCGGAAAAATCTCTGCAAAAAAGAAATGCACTGATACCGCACCCAAAAAAGACATCAAAACAACCAACCATCGGTCCGGCATCTCTCCAGACTCAAATAATCCGAAAAAGTCACTCACCACCGCCATTAACAGCAGCCCAACTGCTACTGTGCAAAGGGTTTTGCTGAAGCGAACCACGCGCCCAGTCTGATCACCATTCTCCATCAAATAAGCAATGCCTCGATGGCGCTTCAGACCCTCCAATTCCTTATCATCCACTCCGCCGTAGCGGAATTTCACCAAGCTAATTTCACACATCTCAAGCAATGCATGCAACACCAGTAAAATAACCACGCTACTCAATGACACTATTAAACTAATCCATGCCCCATTCATCGAATTTTCGCACCCTCAACAGCCCCAAACACTTCACTCAAGGTGTGCAGCAATCGCTCATTCTCTGCAGCTCGGCCAATTGTAATTCGCACATATTCTGGCATTCCATAGGGCCCCAAAGGCCGCACGATGATACCACGCCGCTGCAATGCTTCAAAGACAGCCACGCCATTCTCCACACGGCTCAATACAAAATTAGCTGAACCTGCTATCGTCTCGCAGCCCAACGCCGCCAAGCCCTCGCAAAGAACCCTTCGTCCCGCATCATTTTCGCGACGACACATATCAACAAACTCTAGGTCATCGAGCGCAGCAGTTGCCGCTACTTGCGCAATTGTATTCACATTAAATGGCTGTCGTACACGATGCAGCAACCCGATCAACTCTGGATCCGCATAGGCATAGCCGACGCGTAAACCACCGAGCCCGTAGATCTTCGAAAACGTCCGCAGGCAAACCACTTTGCGCCCCGCATGTATCGCCGCCGACAAATCAGGCGCCCGCTCTAAATACTCTGCATATGCTTCATCTAGGCATAAAATTACATGCGCAGGTAAGCTTTCGGCTAACTTCAACAAATCGGCCTCAGAATTCGCAACACCCGTTGGGTTATTCGGGCTCGCAACAAATAGGAGACGCGTGCGCTCATTCACCGCTGCTAACATCGCATCCAAATCATGCCCAAATTGAGCCATCGGCACTTCTACGGGCGTCGCACCAAACAATTGAGTCACCAACTTATAGACAATAAATGCCTGCGCCCCCATTACGACCTCCAGCCCTGGTCGTAAAAAAACATGTCCCAAAAGCTCAATTAACTCGTTCGAGCCATTCCCCACCAGAATCGAATCCGACGAGACGCCACGCAACTCGGCGATCTTCTGCCGCAAGGCATGGCAACTGCCATCTGGATACAATTGCGCACTCTCCATGGCCCGCGCGCCCGCGGCCACTGCCTTCGGCGAGGGACCAAACGGATTCTCATTAGAGGCCAGTTTAGCCACATGATTCGGATCGAGCCCATATTCACGAGCAACCGTCTCAATTGGTTTTCCGGGCTCATAGACCGGCTGTTGATGCACACCGGCATTCGCAAGTTCAGCGTATTTCATTAATATAATTCGGCTTTGAACTTGCGTTGCCAAAAGGCGATTGCAACAAAAACCAGTATCCCAAACTTATGAAAATTCTACTTACTGGCGCCTCAGGACTTCTCGGCAATGCTTATGCCCAAGCAGCCATCCGCCGTGGACACTCGGTCATCGCACTCTATAACCGCACAGAACCCACTGCTCGTGGCATTGAGCAAAGCGTACAAATCGATGCGCAAGAGCTGGACAAGATCACCGCGCTGGCACTCGAACATTGGCCCGACGCGATGGTCAACTGTGCCGCAATCTCCTCGCCTGCCGCAGTTGATAGCGACGCTACACTCGCCGAAAAAATAAACGTCGCACTGCCACGCCACCTCGCACAGCTCTCCACACATCTAGGCGCTCGTTTGCTACATGTGTCAACTGACATGGTGTTTGACGGCCATGCCGCCGAGCCCTACCGCTCCACAGATATGCCCTCTCCCACGAATCTTTATGGGCAAACAAAGCTAATGGCTGAACGTGAAGTGTTAGAGCACAATCCCGAAGACCCTGTCGTGCTGCGGATTCCTATTCTTATGGGCAATAGCCTGACTGGACAGCGCAGTCTGCACGAAAAGCTTCTAGCCAGCATCGCTCGCGGCGAAAAACCGCAGCTCTTTTGCGACGAAATCCGCCAACCCTGCTCCGCCGCGAACGTCGCCGAGGTACTGCTCGAGCTCAGCGAACGCCGCGATTTACACGGCATTTTCCACTGGGCAGGCGCGGAAACAATGAGTCGTTTCGAAATCGGCCAACGTATTCTCAAACACTTCGACCTCCCACTCGACAGCGTGCAATCTGTGTGTAAAAATAGTGATCAAGGTTTTGCAAATCGCCCAAGTAACCTGACCTTCAACCTACACCCAATCGTCAGTAAGCTAAAAACTAAACCCGCCACCTTCGAAGAACAACTCCAGGAACTCACCTATATCGAGCCACTCCGCTCGACCGACCACTAACCCCGACCGCTGTGCCGCTGATTCTTTTGCCCAATGCCTATGGCGACGCCGCCACAAATATGGCAATCGACGCATCGCTGCTCTACGCCCTGCCCTTAAGTATTGCAGCCTTTCGTCACTATGGATGGACTGAGCCAGCAATCACCTTCGGGTACACGCAACGCCTAGCTGATGTACAGGCCGCAGCACGACTCGACCAAGATTTACGCCTCTGCCGTAGACTCACAGGCGGCGGCATCGTCGACCACCGCAACGACTGGACCTACGCCCTAGCCATTCAAGCCCAGCTCTCGGCAGCAGATATACCTGCCAAAGAACTTTACACCATGCTTCACCGCTGTGTTCAGAATGCGCTCGAAGCTCAATTGATTCATACTCAACTGGCTCCGTGCCAACGCGCCTGCGAGCAAGCAGATCGCCAACGAGTCACAGCTCCGGATCAATGCTTCGTTCACCCCTCTACCGATGATGTGCTGCGCCCAGATGGCACCAAAATCGCTGGCGCAGCCATGAAGCGCGCGCGTCAGGGCCTATTAATTCAAGGCTCTATTGATCGTAGCGCACTGCCCGATGATTTCGATTATCTCACATTCTGCGAGCGCTTCCAGCAGCAGCTATCCGAAGCACTTTCCTTGCCGATTGGCACGACCGAAGACCTACGCACACTGTTTGACAGCCGCCGAATAGAGGAAGAGCGCATCCGCTTCGAGAGCTCCAAGTGGCTCGCCAAGCGCTAACAGCAGGTCGACATCATGCAGCAACCCTTTGACTGCACCACTATTGATGATCGTTTAATTATTCGGTAACTTCACAAATGGCTTAAACTGCACATTGATGGGTTCCGCATACCGCACCCTCAAATCTGTACCTGCAGTAAAGCCAAATTGCTGTGATAAGTTATCCGTCCAATCGAGCTGTTCGACTTGCCTTAAACGCCAAGGCTCGTGGGCTACATCGCCGCGATAGAGCGATACCCCATCGCTGGTAAATAAGTGATATCGCTCAACCAACCAATCATCCAAAGCATCTGCATTCACTGGCTGCCCGATCGTTGACTGCAGTGACAATGAACCAGGTGCATTAAACACATATTGATCAGACTTCACACTGCCCTGCATCTTTCGATAACGATAGGGCAAATGAAAAAACCGTCGTGCAATGAACTGCCCCAGCCAACTGTCGGTATCCAGCGTAAAGAAATAGACTCCAACAGCGCCACGATAACGCACATAGGTACGTAAATTAAGCTCCCAGAGGCAAATACCCGGCAGCGCAGGCGTCACCGGGAAGCGTATATGTGACATGTAAAATGGCACCACGCTCAACCACGCAGAACCATCAAATAAATCCACTTCGAGACCCTTAGGCAATTGCTGCTGAAGCAACTGAGCATCGCAACGCGCACTTAAAAACTGCACATGCGACCAACGCTGGGCGATGATCCATCGAGTAGACGCTTTGGATACATTTATTAACATAGGTGTAACTGATCCGCCCGCGGCATCATTCATTACAGATAAAAAAGGTTCTTCGTCATTTACCAGGGAGTGGGGGTGCATAGAACCACTGATTTAGCCCATGCCCCAACCGAATCCCATTGTGAGCGTGCTTGTTATTATGCCCTTGGGTGCGGATGAACTCTAACCTTCCAGCAATCTCAGATTCAGTTCTGTGCGGTGGTCGTGTCCTCCGTCGTGACAGACTGCTGCAAAACCTCCAGATAAACGCGAAACAGACTCAGCCACCGTGCTTTTAGCAGAATGATTTACGGTCTCTCAGAAACACGTCGCCCATGCTCTGATGTCGTTGATGTTTGTGTGGTTACAACATCTATGAATTTCAATCCCGTTTCCTTGCTATACCTTTCATGCACAATGACGAAGGCCCAAAAAATAGGTTCATCGTCATTGACCGGGGAGATACTATTCTGAGCCTAATGGGGCGGCTATTCTGTTGGGGAGGGTCGACCTCCGTGTCGACCACGGGCACTTTTGAAACCACATGAAAATCCAGGAGTCTCCAAGAGCTGATAATCCTGTCAGACTTTTCCTTATCTGTTGCGGACGACACGGAGGTCGTCCCTCCCAAGAGCAGGAAGCAACTTCATCGCCCCAAACATACCATCAATGCCTTCCCCGCTCATTGAAGATGAACCATAAATTTACATGCTTTAAAATCATAGACGCTTCAAACATCTGTGAATAAGTTCTCAGTTTTAACTTTTACAGTCAGTCGATGGCTGACACTGTCTATAGTTCATGCCCGAAAAAGACCGCGAATTCGTCCATCTGCACGTACACACCGATCACAGTTTGCTCGATGGTTGCTCGCGGACGGACAAGCTCTGCTCACGTGCCGCTGAGCTGGGCATGAAAGCCTTGTCAATCACCGACCACGGTGTGCTCTACGGCCTGACGAGCTTCTTTAAGCAAGCAGAAAAACACGGCATCAAGCCCTTGCTCGGTTGCGAAGTCTACCTCGTCTACGAAGCGGAACTTGCCACTGTCAACGAGCTGCGCGCCAAGCAAAAATCTCGCCACATGGGGTTGCTCGCACGCAACTTTACGGGCTATCAGAACCTCTGCAAGATCGTCTCGCAGGCTCACACTCAAGGCTTTTATCGGAATCCGCGCACCGATATGAAGACGCTCGCCAAATACAGCGAAGGCCTGATCGGCTTTTCAGGCTGTTTGGCCGGAGTGATCCCGCAATTTTTACTTAAGGACGAATACGACAAAGCCCGCGAGGCCACCGCCAAGTTCATCGATATTTTCGGTAAAGATTTCTTTATTATAGAAATCATGGATCACGGCATCGAAGAGCAGCGCCGCATCATTCCTGGCTTGCTTAAGTTAGCGACCGAGTTCGACCTAAAAGTCGTCGCTACCAATGACGTGCACTACGTCAATAGCACCGACTGGGAGCCACACGACTCTCTGCTATGTATCCAGACTGGCGCGAAGGTGCGTGATGAGAAACGTATGCGCTACGACTCGCACCAATTTTACCTAAAGTCGCGCGAAGAGATGGAGCTCGCCTTCAAAGAAGTACCCGAATCAATCACTAACACCTCCGCAGTCGCGGAAATGTGCGAGGTCAAACTGCCCTTCGGGGACGACCACTACCCAGTCTATGAACGCCCGATCGAGCTAGATTCAGGCAAGGATCACGAAAACTTCGACCGAATACTCGATATCTATGTTGAACAGAAAAACGAGATCCTCGTACGCGATGGTCACGATCCGATCGGCCTAAGCGAAGCCGATCGCATCAAACATAAGTCCAACGGCCTATACCTTTTCGAGCTTTGCAAAACAGGGCTCAAAGAACGTTACGGTTCGGACTACGATGCCTGTCGCGCCGATTGGGACAATGCTGCTGCGGATGACAAGCACTTCTGCGAGCAACTCGACTATGAACTCGCGATCATTACTGGCACGGGATTCGTCGACTATTTCCTCATCGTATGGGATTTTATTAATTGGGCGCGTGAACAAGACATTCCCGTTGGTCCTGGGCGCGGCTCGGGTGCTGGCTGTATTGTCGCCTACGTTCTGAAAATCACCGATATCGAACCACTCAGCTTCGGCCTGCTGTTTGAGCGTATGCTGAATTTGGAGCGTGTCTCACCCCCCGACTTCGACGTCGATTTCTGCATGCGCCGCCGCGATGAAGTCGTGAACTACGTGCGCGATAAATATGGCAAGGATCGCGTCGCTAACATCATCACTTTTGGCACATTCGGGGCAAAAATGATCGTTCGTGACTTGGCTCGCGTGAACGACCTCGAATTCGCTGAATCCAATAAAATTGCAAAGATGATACCCGACGAGCTGAATATTACGCTCGACGAATCAGTCAAAAAATCTCCGGAACTTGCCGCGGAGATTCAGCATAACCCAGTTGCTAAAGTCATTATTGAGCAAGGCCGAGTCATTGAAGGGATGATTCGCAACACGGGCAAACACGCATGTGGCGTCATCATCGCCGACCAGGACATTACAAACTTGGTTCCGGTCACTCTTCAAGAGGGCGATCTCACCACGCAGTATCCGAAAGGCCCCAGTGAAGATCTCGGTCTTCTAAAAATGGACTTTCTGGGGCTGAAGACGCTGACAGTCATCGATGATGCGCAAAAAAATGTACGCCACGCACCAACGCTGTCGGAATTTAATATCGAAAAAGTACCGCTCGATGATCAGCCCACTTTTGATCTACTCAACAGTGGTCGCACCACTGCGGTATTCCAGCTGGAATCCGGCGGCATGCAGCAGCTCTGCCGCCAAATTGGCCTCAGCTCGTTTGAAGAAATCATTGCTTTGATCGCGCTCTACAGGCCAGGGCCAATGCAGTTCATTCCTCAATTCATTGAAGGTAAGAAAGATCCATCCACCGTTCAAATTCCTCACCCGCTGCTAAAAGATCTAGTGCAAGAGACGTACGGCGTCCTAGTTTATCAGGAGCAAGTCATGCAAGCAGCCCAAATCATCGCTGGCTACACACTTGGCGGCGCAGATATTTTACGCCGTGCGATGGGCAAGAAGATTAAATCAGTGATGGACGCGCAGAAACAAGTGTTCATCGATGGCGCTCGCAAAACAAACAACATTGATCCAAAGACAGCCACCGCGATCTTCGCCTTGCTAGAAAAATTTGCAGAATACGGCTTTAATAAATCGCACTCTGCAGCGTACGCAATGCTCAGTTATCGCACCGCATACCTGAAAGCAAATCACCCCATTCAGTTCATGGCAGCCGTACTCACCTCCGAGCAAGGCAACGCTGACAAGATCTCCAACTTCCTTGCAGAGTGTAACGCAATGAACGTGCCTGTGCTCAGTCCGGACATCAATGATTCGGGTAGTAACTTTACCCCGATCATACACGGTGATGGAGGCAGCATACGTTTTGGGATGGCAGCGATCAAAGGCGTGGGCGAAGGTGCAGCCGAAGTGATTATCAACGAGCGCGAAAGCAACGGAGCCTATCAGGACTTTACTGAATTCATCGTCCGTTCAGCTGACAAGGCAGTGAACCGGCGTGTCATTGAAGCACTCATTAAGACCGGTGGGTTTGACTCACTGGGCGAGGATCGCGCGACATTGCTCGACTGCCTCGACTCGGAACTCGCCGAAGCTGAGAGTACACGACGCGATCGCGAAGCAGGGCAAAGCTCGTTGTTCGATATGATGGGCAGCGACGCCGGCTTGGACGATCAAAACAGCAACGGGCCATCGCGTAAAGCCGTTCCAGTGATGCCAATGACTGAGAAGCTACGCTACGAAAAAGAGCTTTTAGGCTTTTATATCTCTGGTCACCCGATGGATGCCTTTGCGGGACTCGACACGGTCATCGACACCTTTGCAGCTCCAGAGGAACTGACTAACTTTGATGACCGTACCACGTATCGCCTAGGTGGTATCATCAGTAACTTACAAATCAAATATACCCGAAAAGATAGCCGTCAAATGGCCGTCTTCAATCTCGCAACCGCGGCGCACAGCTACGAGATGATCATGTTTCCCGATCCGTATGAGAAAAATGGTTCGCGCTTAGAAGACGGGAAGCTTGCCTTAATCCATGGGCGAATTAGCCGGCGCAATGGCGAGATGAGCCTGACCGCACACGAAGTATTCGACTTGGAGCAATCGATCCCGCGTATCATACAACGCATTAATTTCATCCTGCATCCGCAGGAAGTACAGGCGACTGATTTCATTAAAAAATTCCGTGAAATGATCGACCTGGAATATGGTTCCACCCAGGTCAATCTAAGCTTCTTAATCGACAATCAAATAGTCGAAACCGAGACCGCACAGTCCCTCACTTTCACCATTACCAGCTCCAACTACAAACAACTCCGGCGTCATCCAGCGCTAGCAGGCGTGCGTATCCAATCCATTCCAGTACAGCCAATCGACGACCGCCGCCGTTGGGAAAAAAGCAAGAAAAGATTTTAATCCCTTTCGCAAGGAACCCTGACGATATCTTTCGGTCTGTTGAGACAAGACTGCTTTCATCGACCGTTCAGCTTTTTATATCTTTAAACTTCTAGTAGCTCTTAAATGTCCAAACGACAGCAGATACGCGCCAGCTTTATAGCAAAGCGCACTCAACCTGAATTCTGGTTAAACTGCGGACTCTACGTCTGCCTTGGCCTTGCTTTATTGCCAATTACATTATGGATAGCCAATACTGCTTACGAGCAAAGCCGGATACTGCATGCACTCATCGTGCTGATAATGGCAATTTTCGTTCTGTTGTTTTACAATCGTATCGAGATCGATGACCCGTTGATGCTAAATAAAAGTGCACGCAAGGCACTTTATGCTGCGTATGGGCTCATGCTATTTAGTTTGATTTTTCAAAAGCTGCTACCATCGCCCTCCGTGCAGCTAGCTCAATACTCCGCACTCTTACCGATCCCGGCTTACTGCTTAGGCCTGACATCCTTAGTGCTATTTGTTTTTGGTGAGCAAACACGCCGTATTGCCTACACTGCCACAGGTACCTTTTGTGCCTTCATGCTCGTCAGTATTTTCATGGGGCCACTCGACTGGCCGCTACGCTCCCTCGCGGGTAAATGGAGTGGTGCTGGTCTAAGCGCATTGGGAAAAACTGTTGAACTCGGAGTTCACCATCCTACCGTATCCGAGCCTCCGCAACTGATCATGATCGTGAACGATTTCCCCTTTCATGTAGCTTCTGAGTGCAATGGCTTCGGCGTCATTTTAACCTGTTTGCTACTTTCGGTACTACTCGCAATCTACCGCAAACTGAACCCCCTCGATGCCATCCTGAATATCGCAGCAGGTATCACATTAGGCTTCGCCTTTAACACATTACGCATCCTCATTATTGTGCTACTTGCCCCATCGATGATGGAGTATTACCACTTCATGCATGAAACCGTCGGCGGCATCACCTATTGGAGCAGTCTGATTATAACGTGGATTTTGCTCAAGGGGCCGATTAGTAGCGAACCCAATAGGACTGCTTAATTCCACTAGAAAGCGCGCCCATCTATCCGGCGGCCTGCAGTTGCCATTTTTGCAATTCGCCCTATATTGTTAGCATGATGACTGCATACCGTATCGCTGCTACCTTGTTGCTCCCCACCCTACTCTGCGCGACCAGCCCTCCAGTCAAGCTCGGCGATACACTCGAAACCACCCTCACACTACTTGGCCAACCAATTGGCAGTATCGACCTGAGAGACAAAATATTACTCCTCTACCCAGAGGGAGGGATCACCTTGCGCGACAACAAAATCTCACAGATTGACCTGATGAGTGAGGCAGAATTCGAAGCCGATCAAACACGTCTCAAAGCCGAACGCGAGGCATGGCTTATTGAACAAGAAAAGCTTGCTAAAGCTCGGGACCAAGAAGGCAAAAAACTCAAGGCTTTTAAACTACAAAGCAGCACCTTCGCAGCACTGCCAGCCAAAGAGCGTATTGATTACTGGCGCAATTTTCAGATTCGCTTTCCGAACATTGAGGTCGCACCAGAAATTGCCCGAGCCCTTGAAAGCTACCAAGTCGAGCTGGCCGAATTGAAGAGCCAACATAAAATCGCCCAACTTGAAGCACTTGTTGCACAAGCCGAGCGAGAGGCGGCTAATGCACGCCTAGAAACGCAAAAGCTTCGCAAAGAGGCAGATGCTGTAAACAACTCCCTAATACGGCTTCGAAATGACTATATGACGCCCTATAATTACTACTACCGCCCGCCAACAGTGATTATCTATCCTGGCAAAAACCAAGCCATTCAGCAGATCAACACTATTGGGAACCATTTGAAATTGGAAAAGTACTCACTGCCCAGCCAACGATCGACAACAACGATCCAACATATTTCAAATTCCCAGTAGTGCCTGGTGACTAGAACCGCTAAAAATTGAAGTGACCAGCTACAGGTAAGCGCCGTAGCAAAGCACTCTCAACACAAACTGGCAGAGCACGCTCTAAGGTTTTAAAACGGCTGCGCATTATCCCCAGTTGCAAGCTCAGGACGATTGGTGTCTTTATTAAAACGCATCGAAAGCAGCGTCGACACACCCTTCTCAGGCATCGTCACACCAAATACCGTATCGGCATTCGAAATCGTGCGTTTATTATGGGTGACAATCAGGAACTGAGACTTATCGGTAAAGCCATGCAAGGTCTCACAAAAGCGGCCTATATTAGCATCATCCAGCGCCGCATCGATTTCATCCAACACACAAAACGGGCTTGGCTTCACCAAATAGATCGCAAACAACAGAGCCACTGCAGCCATTGTTCGCTGACCGCCAGATAAGAGCGTAACGCTTTTTAAACGAGTACCTGGAGGACGCGCTATGATCTCAATACCAGACTCCAAGGGATCATCTGAATCTACTAGCATCAAATTTGACTCACCTCCTCCGGATATCTTCTCGTAGGTAAATGCAAAGTTCTTGCGTACCTGCTCAAACGTATCTCGGAACAATTTCTGTGACGTCTCATTGATCTCATCGATCGTCTTCACCAATGTATTCTTTGCATTCCAAAGGTCTTCGCTCTGGTTCTTAAGGAAATCGTGACGGTCTTTCAAATCACTGTATTCACTAATTGCATCTAGGTTAACTGGACCCATATTAGCAATTCGCCCCTTCAACTCCGAGACTTCTTCCTCGATCAAAGCCCAATTGGTCGTATCCATTCCTGCCAAGTCCTCTGCAGTCGGATCACGTCGATCATGCTTAGGCTGTGCGGATAGCTGATCAGGATCATCTAATTCGTCGAGATTCACACGTTTATCAAATTCGACATTTCCTTCCCATAGCTCTGCCTTCCAGTCGACACGCTCCAACTCAACTTGATATTCATCAACCGCACCACTTTCTATGAAACCGAGCTGCGAGCGCTCTTCTGCCAGACGAACCTCCAAGCGAGTCATTTCCTGGTCATACGCTCGGCCCTCATTACGGCGTCCAGTCAGGCCACCATCAATGTCACTAATCGCGGCATCGATTGCTTTTAACTTAAGGCGGTCTTCCGAAAGCTGCTCCGTAGCGACCTGTAAAGTCTTCTCTAATTCTAAGCTCTTCTCTCGTTCACGTGCACCACTGCCTTTAAGTTGAGTAATCTGTTCATTAATTGTATCGATTTCTTGGTTACGGCGAATGATACGGCTCTGTAAACTAGCAGTCTCGCGCTGCACCTCACCAAGTACGCGATCGACCGATTCGAGACGCTGTTTCTTCTCGGCCAACTCGAAACGCACATCCGCCAACGCTTCACGCTTTTGGTCACGCACTTCACGTGCCTGCGCAATCGCATCTTCTAGGTCAGTAACTTTTTGGCGTTCTTCTAATAAACCCTTCTCCGCTGCCACGAGTTCTTGCTTTGAAGATTCCAGCTTTTGCACTGAATCCCCATGCTTTGCATCCAGGCGCTCGAGCTCTTCCTGGCTTTTGTGGTGAGAACGTCCGTTCTGCTCCACATTCTGTGCTTGATTACGCTCCTCTGCCATGAGTCCTGATACTTCGCTAGCTAATTCACTCAAGCGCTGCCGTTGCTCCTCCACGGACGCCTCAGCTGCATAGCGCTGATCTTCCATATTCGAAGATTGCTCACGCAAACCATTGAGGCTCTTACGCTCCGCTTTAATTTCACTACGAAGCTTACGGACCTCAGCCTCGCGCTCAATCACACTGGACGACTGCTTGCCAGTATTGCGGCCACCATAGACCAATCCTCGGCAGTCAATCATTTCGCCATTCCGCGTGGCAACTAGCTGAAAGTTAAATTCTGGATGCGCTTTCCAAAATGATAAAAATTGTTCGAGGCTTTCTGCGAAATAACAGTTGGTGAGCAACCGAGACACCGTCTCACTCAAGCCGGAGTCACGCGCCAGCACAACTGACGCAGCAGCCACGATGTGCGCTGGCAGTTCAACACCTGGTAATTTACTGTGTCCGGCATCGAAGTTCACTTGTAAGCACGCGCGTCCGAGTTGCTCACTATCCAGTTGCTGAATCACAGGTAGCACCAGTTTGGAATCACTAATATACAAGGCATCCGTCGCCCGCCCGAGTAAAGTCTCCAGCGCTCGTGTGTAGGTCGGCTGTACTTTAAGCTCTTTAGAAATGATCGACACTCTCTCTTGCGGAATTAATTCCGCGAGCTTGCCACCCAGAATCGCCTTAGCACCTTCGCCAAAACCCTCAAACTTAGCTTGCAAATCTTCGAGTACATTTAGCTGAGCAGTCTTACGCGCAATACCCCTATCCTGTTCTTGGATCTGCTCCTGCAGCGCACGAAACTGTTGTAATATTGCTTTCGAATCAACGCGGGCCTTCTCTAGTGATGCCTCACTCTGCTGCTGCTCCTCGCGCCGCTTTGCGAGTAAACGATGGATCTCTACATGCCCCTGCTCTAGCACGCTGACTTCTTCCTTCAAGGTCAGGAGCGCCTCTGTCAGGGCAGCATGTTTCACCTGATACGTTTTTAAATCGACTTCTAAAGTAGTGCAACTCGAGCGAGCTCGATTGATACGATTTTCGGCATGCAGTACCGCTTGACGACGCTCCTGCAATTGCGCCTCCATCTCGCCTAACTGCCCCTGAGACTTGGCCAAATCTTCATTGCGATCACGAAACACACGATCCGAACCATCCACTACATCGAGCTGCAACTGCTTATTCTCCGCTTCAGTTCGAGCACGCTCAGCTAAGTCGTTTTGCTGCGCCTCCAGAGCTTCAATCTCTTTCTGATATTCTGCGATACGACCCTCGAGGTCTTTTAGGCGAATTCCAGAAAACTCTACTTGATTTTCGTAGTTTTCTTTTTCGGAGCGCAAATTGAACACACGCTGCTGTTGTTCCTGTAGCGTCTCATTGAGTTCCGCACGCGCGGTCTTTTTTGCTGCCAGCACGGCTTCATCTGCCACCATCGATTCGGAATGTGCTTCGAGCTTTTTTCGTAACGCTTCAGCCCGGCCGGCAATTCCATCAATCGACTCTTTCAAAGTGGAAAAACGATACGCGCTAAAAGCCAGATCCAAATGAGTCAGACGGTGCTTTATGCGCTGATAGCGCAACGCTTTACTCGCTTGGCGCTTCAATGAACCAATCTGTCGGCTCACTTCCTCAATCACATCAGTTACACGCGCAAGGTTCGCGTCCACCAATGAAAGCTTGTTCAGCGCCTCTTTGCGCTGCGCTTTGTATAAGGTAATCCCGGCAGCCTCTTCAAAGATGGTGCGCCGCTCAGCCGGATTAGTCGACAGGATCTGGTCGATCTGCCCTTGCAGCATAAACGAGTACGACACGCGCCCCACTCCCGTATTCGCAAATAAGCGCTGAATATCCTTCAGCCGCGACACTTTGCCGTTGATGTAATAATCACTGCTGCCATCGCGAGTCACTCGCCGTGAAATCTCTACCTCATTAAATGCGGTGCCGAGCTCAGCCTCACAATCTGTAAAAGTGAGCGACACTTCGCAGGTCGGCAGGCCTTTACGCTTATCCGTGCCCTCAAAAATAACGTCCTGCATCGACGCACCGCGTAGCGCTTTAGCACTCTGCTCACCGAGCACCCAGCGAATCGCATCCACGATATTACTCTTACCGCAACCATTTGGACCGACCACTGCAGTTACGCCACGGCGCAGATCCAGCTTAGTCCGATCGGCAAAGCTCTTAAATCCACTGATGACGATCTCTTTGAGATACATAGATGCTGTTTTGGTCTTGGGGAAATGAATACAAGCAAACCAGAAAAATCGCGCATCGAGTTGCTCGCAACCCTAAAAGATCGCGGGGAAATGGTTGCTAGTGCGATGACTGAGCCGCATCATATCTAATCTCATCATTCATTTTATCTATTATGACTGCCCCCACCCAATGCTCTCGCGACGAATGGCCGATTAAAGCCTACAAAGACCTGAATTTTCTCAACAGTGATGCCGCTCGTAACATACGTGTGCTCTGCGAAATGACTGAACCCGGACTGCGCTTCGCCGAAGAAAAAATAAAGGACACTATCGTCTTATTCGGCTCGGCACGTATTGTACCGGTTCATGTAGCAGACGCACAGCTAAAGGCCGTCCAGGCCTCTATTGGCGACCTTGAACACCCGACCGCGGACGAGCAGCGATCGCTCCAAAAAGCGCGCAGCATTGTAAAAGCAGCCCCCTACTACAACATGGCTGCTGAATTGGCTGAAGAGCTGACTAAGTGGTCGATGAACCTCCCAGAGCAAGACATGCGCCGCTTTATCATCTGCTCTGGTGGTGGCCCGGGGATTATGGAGGCAGCCAATCGGGGCGCACATAATGCTGGCGGGAAATCGATAGGGCTAGGTATCAGTCTACCCTTCGAGCAAGGCGTTAACGAATCATCCCAGACAAACTCAAATTTGAATTTCACTACTTTTTTGTACGCAAATACTGGTTCGTCCTAATGGCCAAAGCCTTGGTCGCTTTTCCAGGCGGGTTTGGCACGATGGACGAACTCTTCGAAACTCTTACCCTAGTGCAAACTGGGAAAGTCACTGATGCGCCACCGATCATTCTATTTGGCAGCGAGTTCTGGAATAGTGTAGTCAATTTTGACGCGCTGGTTGAATGGGGCACCATCTCGCCTGAAGACCTCCAGTTATTTACGATCGTCGACACCGTTGAACAGGCACGTGATGCGATTATTGAGCAGCTCAGTGCGCGCTTTTTGTCCTAAACAACGCGTATCTCTATTAACGGTAGAGACGCTGGCTATGCAGTGAGAGTAGCTTCACGCTGACACACAGCAGGCCGTTGAGAGCCAGCCAATATACAGGGCTTTGGAAGATAAAGTCGACAAAGGCATGACCAAAGGCCACAGCCATCCCGATTAATAGCATCAACGCACTCATCGCATTCCCTGAAGCTCGAAACAACAGGCACCACACCCAATAGCCGAAGGTGAGTAACAAAAAGCCACAACCCACGATCCCATATTCACAGAGAAACTGCACAATATCATTGTGTGCATAGTGATACACCTTACGCCCCAACCATCCCTTTCGAGGATGGTAGCGCACGTAGTAAATCTCTGGGTAGCTTTTCTGGTACATCGGGAAAATATAACGCCATGTACCCGCACCCCAACCTAGCCACAACTCTTCCTGCGCCATTTCCCAGGTCACTTTGGTTGTAATGGCACGGGAGTCCTCGTCCGCAGTCATAATGGTTTCCTCGATATCTCCAAAACGCTGTTCAATGTCTTCCACATCAACGTATTGAAACATCATATATCCGCCTCCACACATCAGTGCGCCGACGACCAAACTCAGTACAATCGAATTTCGTTTTGAAGTAGAAAACAACCAGCGACCGGCAGTTGCGATAAAGAAGCATGCCGTCATCACACCACCAAACAGGATACCCCCGCGCGAAAGCGCCAAACCAATCGAAGTGTACAGCACCGCCACAAAAACAAACAGCAGCAGGTGCGGGCCGCCACTCCGACCACGTTGCTCTCCTCGATTAAAATGGTAGAAGTACAACACCGCGCAGGCACAAATGATTACGTTCAAATACGCCACAGCCTCATTGCGGTAGAAAAATGTGCCCCAGAAATTGGCATTTGAAGACTTCACCGACCAGAGCACCGCATCCGCGCCGGAGAACTTCTGCAAAATTGCAATAATTCCCATTCCTACACCGCTAATCACCAAGCTCCACAGCAGTAGCACCGCGCTGCTACGCCTGCGCACACCGATCCACAAGCCCCAGACCAAAGTAAACATCGCGGCAAAGCTAACGAGCACTCGAAACGCGTTCATCGGCACGTAGCTACTGTCCACCCCTGTAGGCAACCAACTGATTGCTTCAACTGCTTCAACCCACCAGCCACGCTCATCGCGCACTTGCTCCCAAGCGGGATTCAAGCCTTGCAGTGTAATATAAAGCAAAAACGCCAACCCCAGCCAAAAGACAGGGAAACGCAGCAAGCGATGCATGTTTTTTCGATTCCCATGCTCTCCATCAGTGCCGTTGAAACGCTGCGGTAGCGGTGCAATTGAAAACAACAACGTCAGTAAGCCTCCGGCCAGTAAAGTATGCAGCGACCAAAGCTGTACACCGGCAAGCCCCCAAGCAGTAAATGCAAGCGTTAGTGCGCCAGTCAATACGACCGCCCATTCACGAGGCGCAACAGATGGAGCTCTCATAAATGTTACGAAAAATTCGGTTGGTACACATCGTGCAGGCGTAATAGCCCCAATAACTTGCCTCCCGATTCGGCGACCACTGGCAGCACAGAGATCTGCGAGCTCCGATCCTCCATCACTCTGACCGCGTCCCCTAACGAAACACCTAGTTGCGTCGAAACCGGTGACTGCGTCATCCAATCCACTGCTTTGAAATTCAATATATCCCCCGCTTCCGACAATATACGTCGAATATCACCATCCGTAAGAATTCCCATCAATCTTCCCTCGGCATCGACCACACAGGCCGCACCATGTGGGTACTGCGTCATTCGAATCACCACCTCTCTTAAGGTCTCATCTACTTGCGCGCAGGCGACCTGCTCCAGGCCGTGCATCACTTCGCCCACTGTCATTAATAAATTTCGCCCCAATTGACCTCCAGGATGATACGTAGCAAATTCCTCCTTGGTCAATGCCCGCGCCTGCACCAGTGCCGCGGCCAAGGCGTCGCCAATTGCCAAGCTCACCGTCGAACTTGATGTGGGCATTAAATTCAGCGGATCTGCCTCACGCTCGACACTACCATCCAACACCACATCAGCCGCCGCCGCGATCGGAGAATCCATATTACCCACAATCGCAATCACCGAAGAATCCAACTTTTTAAACATCGGCATCAAGCGCAACACTTCCGCTGTACTGCCACTCTTCGACAGAACAATGGTGGGATCCCCAGGCTGATAGACGCCCAAGTCACCATGTATCGCCTCTGCTGCATGCAAAAAAACCGAGGGTATACCACCACTCGACAACGTCGCGGCCAACTTCGTGCCGATATGCCCCGACTTACCTATGCCACAAATGACCAGCTTACTGTTTGCTTTTAAAATCACATCCAGTGCACGCTCGAACGCTTCACCAAGCCGCTCTGCCGCGATTTGAATCGCAACTGCCTCTGCCTGCATCGCCTGTCGCCCGACTTCGAGCCGATTAAGACCTGTTTTACTCATATCATAGAGCTAACCTGCTCCTGCAAGAAGGTAAAGCACTTTGCCCAAGGCATTCTTGCCCCAGCGCCAACCACTAGCCCGACATCCAAACCGAAATCAACTAGATCGATTGAGTCCTGCTCCGCTTTCAAGCTCGCCACTTCAGCATCATGCGCTAATCTTAATTTCACAATCAACTAATAAACTCACCACCTTTATGATTAAAAAAATATTCCTCTACGTTGTCATTTTCGCAATTACTGCCGTTGCTGTGATTTATTTCTTTGGCTCAAGCGCACTCAACAAAGGCATCAAAACAGGCGTTGAGAAATTCGGTCCAGAGGTCACTCAGACACCTATCCGCTTGGATGCGGTCGACCTGTCAATCCTGTCGGGCAACGGCACACTTACTGGCCTCTATGTCGGCAACCCTGATGGCTACAACAGCGAAAACATCTTCGCGCTCGGCCAAATAGACATCGATATCGATACGAGTTCGGTCTTTAGCGATCAGATTGTCATCAACCACATTCATATTCAAAAACCCGAAATCAGCTATGAAAAGACTTTGATCAGCTCCAACATCAAAGCACTGCTGCAAAACATCGAAGCATTTGCCGGTGCTGCCGAGGCTGCGGAATCAACACCGGCTGCAGAGTCCGAAGACGGCAGTTCTGCAGCTGATGGATCTTCCAAACAAGTGATCATTCGCGAACTGATCATCGAGGACGGCACTATTTTTGTAGGGCTAATGGGAGCGGGTACGACGATACCGCTGCCTCGTATCCAGATGAAAGATATAGGTGAGACTGGCAACCAGAAGAGCATGGCCGAAGTGCTCGATTTGATAGTAACCGAAGTGCTCAAGTCCATTGGCCCAGCGATCGCAAATGGCGGCAACGTCCTCGGACAAGAGGGAAAACATGCACTCAAAGAAGGTGAAGATGCACTGGAAAAAGCGACGGATAGCATCAAAGGCCTTTTCGGCCAATAAGCATCGTCTCGCTTACCTTTACATGGCGTGCCTATAAAGCCGTGCCTTTAGGCTGCTATAAAAAATCTGATCTCATATTAGGCTCCCCAACCCCCTCCCAAACAAAACGGGGAAATGCGGTGACGCATTTCCCCGTTTGAATCGCTTGTTTTAAATGACTAAAACTAATCCTTCTGTAGCTTACTTTCTGATGCAATCTCAGGTCCACCCTGCACTTGTGCACGACGACGTAGGCGCAATGCATTCAGGCGAATAAAGCCACTGGCATCATCAGGGTTGTAATCACTGTCCACACCTTCCATCGAGGCGATGTCTTCGTCATACAGCGATAGCGGCGATTTGCGACCGACTGTGGTGACGTTGCCCTTGTAGAGTTTCAGGCGAACGGTGCCAGTCACCGTCTTTTGGGAATCATCGATCAGCGCCTGCAGGGCTTCACGCTCAGGTGCATACCAGAAACCATTATATACCAGTTCTGCATAGCGCGGGATCAGGCTATCGCGCAAGTGCGCCAGTTCACGGTCCATGGTTAGCGTCTCGATGTTACGATGCGCCTGCAACAGGATGGTTCCGGCAGGCGTCTCATAGACCCCACGGCTCTTCATGCCAACAAAGCGATTCTCGACGATGTCGACACGACCGATGCCATGCTTACCAGCAAGTGCATTGAGGTGCTTCATGACTGCCGCAGGGTTCATCGCCACACCATCCACCGCCACACAGTCGCCACGCTCAAAGTCCAGCTCAACATACTGCGCTTCATCCGGCGCATCCTCGGGATCGACGGTCAACTTATACATCGCCTTGTTGTCTGGCGTTGTGGGGTCAAACCAAGGATCTTCAAGAATGCCCGCTTCATAAGAAATATGCAGTAAGTTGCGATCCATCGAATAGGGCTTCGAAGCACTCGCTTCGACATCGATGTTGTGCTCGCGGCAGTAATCAATCATCTCCGTGCGGCCGGGAAATGCCTTGCGAAAGACTTCCATGCGCCACGGTGAAATAATCTCTAGTTCAGGCGCGAGCGCCGCATAACCCAGCTCGAAACGCACCTGATCATTGCCCTTGCCCGTCGCTCCGTGTGCCACTGCATCCGCGCCTTCGCGCTGCGCAATTTCGACATGCGCCTTGGAAATGAGCGGACGGGCGATCGAAGTGCCGAGCATATACTGGCCTTCGTAGATCGCATTGGCGCGCATCATCGGGAAGATGAAGTCACGGGCAAACTCTTCGACCAGATCGACGGTATAGTGCGCCGAGGCACCAGTCGCCTTGGCTTTTTCAGCCAAACCATCAAGTTCTTCCTCTTGGCCGACGTCAGCCGCGTAAGTAATGATTTCAGCGTTATAGTGCTCCTTGAGCCAGCTAACGAGAACGGAAGTGTCCAGACCCCCTGAGTATGCGAGAACGATTTTCATAATCTCTTTAGGAGTTAGGCGAAGGCGCTACAGATGCAAGCGGAAAGCGGCAGGATTTGCGAGTGGGTGATGTTAATCGATGTCAGCCATCGAACGTGGCGTGCGAGTTGACACGCGCCCGCAGTGCTTGGGAGCTAAGGCAACGCACCAACACGACGCAGGCCCGCGCAAGCGCGGACACCACGAAATTGACGGCCCAAGTGCCACCTCGAGCGATCGCACCACACCGACGCGGACCACGCGGAGGTGGTCCCTCCCTTCTAAACAAAAAAGCCCCCCGGAAACCGGGGGGCTTTTGAAATGTAATTTTTCTTTACGATCTAATCAGGCAGGGCCCAATTAGAAAGAGAAGAGCAACTCAACAGCAAGTTCGACTACGTCATCATCTCCATTAGCTCCGTCCTCCAACTCTCCATAAGAGATCTCTGTGATCAGAGCGAGGTTATCGGCAAGCGCTTTGTTGTGAGCCAATGTGTATTTCATGATTTCAAGCGCATCAGCTGCACCATCATCAACTTCTTCGTAGCTAAGGCGAGCAGTCACAGACGAATCATCACTGTAAGCGTAATTAGCCATCAACAAGCCACTAAGAACATCAACATCATCACTAGATTCAGTAATGGCGTCAAACGCACCGCTTTCGCTGTTGCCGAAGTTCACTTCAGCAGCGAAAAGCCATGCGCCTGTTTCGTAGGTTACATATGTGTTGATGATGTAAGTATCGCCATCAGCGTCACCATCTTCAAACGCACCTCCAAGAAAACCAGTGACACCGTCACCAAGGTCTTGCGCGTACGCTAGCTCAATAGCATAGCTGCCGTCACCATTATTGTTACCATCGCCACCGAGAGCACCCTTGCCTGCCGCAAAGGAACCAGCAAAGGCTTCATCTTGAATCGAGATACCGAAGAATGTGGCATCAGATTCGCGAGTGTATTTCACACCCTGTGCATAGCCTGGAAGACCAGACACGGAATAGGCTGTAGAGTACTGGTAAAGACCAGTTGGCTCGAAAGCTTCGAAACCAAGCATCGATGCATAGCGACCAGCAGTAACAACATCACCATTGGCAAGTGCATAGTTCACGAACGCTTGCTCAACGAGCTCACCATCTTCACCAGCAGGAATCAGGCTGTCACCTTCATACTGAAGATCGATTTGTGCAGTGACGGTGTCGAAATCGAACAACCAGCTGATTTCAACTTGGTCGACCTCGAAGCTGTTTTCGCCGCCATCCATCGAAGGGCTGTCTGAGTCAGTATCAGTGTGCGAATAAGAGGAATCAACAAAGCCTTCGAAAGAAAGGAAATCGTTCACAACGATTTCACCCATCGAAAAGCTGGAAGCTGCAACAAATGCAGATGCGATAGCTATTTTATTTTTCATAGTGTAGTTTGTATTGTTTGTTTTGTTTATTTTGCTTTTCAGCAGCGCCCGCTGGCTCAGATGAGCCTGCGGTGACTACTGGAAATTGGGTTTTAGGACGGTCAGTACCTGACCATTACGGAAACTCACCTTGCCGCGCAGCGCATTCGGATCAGCACGGATACTGGTTTCGTAATAAAAAACTTCATCCACGCGGGGCTTGAGCGAGTCCACTGAACGCGGCGGCGCTCCCAAGGCATCGATGACCGTCTCAACAGACACACCGGGGCGGACGGCCTCCCACTGCGCTTCCTGTGTCCAGCGCAGGTTACGCCATGCGCTGTTAGCCAAAATATCGTACGTCGCAGTATTGCCTAAAATACCCTGACTCGGCACCGACTGACTGCCACTTGCAGCTAATACCTTGACCTCCTTGGTTTCTTGCTCCGCTTCAGCTAAGCGTGCTTCAAGCTCTGCAATGCGCTGCTCAGAGACGGTCGATGCAGGTGCTGGCTGATTCTTTTCAGAATCCGCGAGACGAGCTTCCATCTCCAACAGACGCGCTTCTAATCGCGCCATACGGTCTTCAGTGGCATCCGTGTCGGCTGCATACAAAGGAGTGAACAACACTGTAGCTGCAAGCACAGCAACACGGGCATGAGGTAGTTTAATACGCATATGTTGAAAACCTATAAGGCTTTTATATCAGCTTGAAGCAAGCAAAAAAAAATAACCGTTTACGTAGCAAAAATCCTACGTTACTTAAGAAAACGCGCCCTTATGGCGCAGAAAATCCCACTCTTTTCCAAATCATGCAGTCCAATCGCTCTCTACTTTACCACTGTTGCGGCAGTCTCTTTGCTCTCAGCGCTGTATTGCTAGGCGCATTTGGTGCGCATGCACTCAAGGAGACGCTCATCGCACACGACTCAGTCGCCACTTGGGAAACCGCGGTACGCTACCAAATGTGGCACGCTCTCGCCTTATTGATACTGCCTCACTGCCCACAATCGCAGCGTATACGGCGCGCCACAGGCATCTGCTTCATCGTCGGCATCGTGCTATTTTCGGGCTCACTCTATGGTCTCGCTCTCGACGGCCCTAAATGGCTGGGGCCAATCACTCCGCTCGGCGGTATCAGCTTCCTCTGCGGTTGGTCACTGCTGTTATATTCGAGTTTTAAGTCAGGTAGCGCGTAACTGACAAAACTGGGCTCAAGCGTGACTATTAAACTCGAACGACGCTTAGGTCACTCTAGCCTTAATTGCCAATAAAGCATCGACTAGCCGCAAAGAACCTATTCACATCTGCCAGCAAGTGCTACTATGCCTCAGTTTGATTACAAAGCTCGCCAACCAGATGGCACCACTACCACTGGGACGATCGAATCTGCCGATCGCCGCCAGGCTACGCAGCGCCTTAGAGAACAGAAGCTCAGCCCAATCACATTGAAAGAAGCGCGCACCGCAAAGCGCTCGGCATTGGGCACGCTACGCGAAAAGGCCAAGTCCCTCACCGCATCCAAACGGCAGAGCGCAGAGACAGACCCACTCAGTGTGCAACCTAGCAAAGGTACTCCCAAGCGCGAGAAAGTCGGCCTCGCCTTCCTGACACGCTTGCTGGAGCTACATGCCTCGGGTCTGCCGATCGGCGACGCAATCCGCATCCTCAGCCAGCGACTCAGCGACTCAGAGCAAAAACAACTGGCTGGCTCCATCTGGCGCGACCTCAGCGAAGGTGCGACACTGGCTGGTGCCTTGACTCGGCAGTCTCTCTATTTCTCAGGATCGATCAGCTACGTGATCGAAGCGGGCGAAGCCACGGGTAATCTCACACCTATTTTGCGCAAGGTGATCGATTTTCTGGAGGAAAAGCAGGCAATTCGCCAAAAAATGATTACCAGCATGGCATATCCGGGGTTCATCTGCACCGTCGCCTTCGGCGTGGTGATTATTTTCCTCACCGTACTACTGCCGCAGATTCAAGGCATGCTCGACCGTCTCGGGGGCGAAATGACCTGGAGTGCGCAACTGCTCATGGACGGCTCGGCATTTTTAATCAAATTTGGCCCGTTCCTACTCATTGCTCTAGTGCTCGCCGCCGTGGCCCTAGGCCAATGGCGCAAGCGCCCTACAGGACGCAAAAAGTCCGATAAATGGTTCTTAAAACTACCGCTGTTGGGTAAGATCTTCTACTACTCGGACCTGTTTCAATCCGGCAATCTAGTCAGCACCCTACTTGAGAGTGGCATTAATACCACTGAAGTACTGCGCCTGACTGAACGCACCATTAAAAACACCGAACTGCGTGAACGCTTCCATACCGCCCGCGGTCAGGTCAACGAAGGGCTCTCGATCGCACAGGCATTTAAGCGCAACGCATTCATGCCTGATTTGGCAGTCGATATTTTAACCGTCGGTGAAAATACTGGCAATCTAGGGCACAGCATGTCGGAAGTGACTAAAGGCTTCCGCCTCGAACTGACCAAGCGCCTCGGGCTACTGACCAACCTGGTGGCGTCGGGCGCGTTAATCTGCGCATTTTTGATGGTCGCACTGATCGCGATTGGTATCGTGACGAGCGTGTTTCAAGTCAGCCAGACGCTCTCAAACTAGCGCAATGCTAACACTGCGTCGCTAGACAAACTCAAAGGTTACCTCGCCGTTGACGATTTTGAGCTTGGCAGCGAACTCCTTGCCCGCCTTCGACTTAAAATCACTGAATGTTTCGGTCACACCGGAGCTCAGTAATTGCTGCGCCGCCTCGAGCGAAATGGCACGCTGAGCCATCGTTTTCCAAATTACAAACTGGCAACCATTACGCCAGTTGGAGCACCCGTACGCCTTGGCTCCGACCACAATATCGCCGCCGCAAGTCGGGCAGATACCGATTGCTTCTTGGCCGTCTTCTTTCTTGGTAATCTCGGCTTCTTCGAAGCTCAGAGTGCCTTTTTTATCTAGAATTAATGTCGCAAATAGTCGACGACCCTCAACCTCGATCGGATGTGGTGTGAGACTTCGCTTGTGGGCAAAAATCTCGCGCGCCAACTCTGGAGTAATCGACAACCCCCACTGTACCATCGGCAACACAAATGCACAGCCCTGCTTCCAATCTGAACAGCCATATGCCGACTTTCCACAGATTATCGCTGCATTACAGATCGGGCAGGCACCCAGATTAGCAGTGTTTACGGTTTTCGCGGAGGTGCATTGTAAAATCTCACGCGTGTAGGCTGCCACCTCCGCCATAAATTGCGTCGGGTCATACTCGCCGCGCTCTATCTGTTTGAGGCGAAATTCCCAATCACCTGTAAGCTCGGGCGATTTCAGGCGCTCGTCTTGGATCAGTGAAATCAAACCGCGCCCAGACTCGGTACTGATCAGATTTTTCTTCTTACGCTCGATATACTTACGCTGAATCAAGACCTCAATAATCGACGCTCGTGTCGCCGGCGTGCCGACTCCTTTATCCTTGAGCGCTTCTTTTAGGGCTTCATCCGTCACGATCTTACCGGCCGTCTCCATTAACTGTAGCAGCGAGGCCTCATTAAACCGCTTCGGCGCGGAGGTCTTAAACTGCGGCAGCGACGCTTCGTGCGGATGGCTCTCCCCTTCTTTAAAGTCGGGCAACTCTTGCACTGCCTCCAGCGGCTTCGCGCTCTTTTTCGGCGCTTCAGGTTGCTCCGCTTGCGCCTTGGGATACAGCACCTGCCAACCGGCATCGACCAACACCTTGCCACGCGCGCGAAAGGGCTCTTCAGCAGCAGTGGCCTCGACCACCGTCACCGCTTTAATACAGGGCGGAAAAAATACTGCGATCAAACGCGTTAACACGGCTCCATAAAGCTTGCGCTCATCGCCAGTCAAATGATCACCGAGTACTTCAGTCGGTAAAATCGCATGGTGGTCGGAGACCTTCTTATCATCGACGATACGCTTAGAAAATTTAAGGTCATCGAGATCGAGTGGGGCAATCGCATCTGGCTTAAGCGGGCGCAGCGCCTCGAGTAGCGGCGCAATCGTAGGCTGAATATCAGTGCTGATGTAGCGACTGTCCGTGCGCGGATAAGTCAGGTGTTTACTTTCGTAAAGGCTTTGCGCCAGCTTCAGCGTTTGATCCGCGGTAAAGCCATAGCGCTTGTTCATATCCTGCTGCAGCGAAGTAAGGTCGTACAACTGAGGCGGGTTGGCCGTCTCGTTCTTTTTGGTAACGGCTTGTACCACCAATGGCTGACCCGTCACCTTGTCGACAATCGTTTGCGCCTTCGTCTGGTCCTCAAACTTGCCGCCAGTATGCTTAAAGACCGCCTCGCGGCAGAGTGTATGCACCTCCCAAAAGTCTTTCGGCTTAAAATACTCCACTTCGAGATCACGATTCACTATCATCGCCAGAATCGGCGTCTGCACCCGCCCCAGGCTGAGCAGCAAATTGCGTTTACCATACTCTACCGTAAAGAAACGGGTGGCATTGAGCCCCACCACCCAATCCGCCTCGCTGCGGCATTTCGCCGCATGATACAGCCCATCAAAGTCCGCACTCGGCGCGAGTTCTTTAAAGCCCTTGGCAATCGCCGCAGTCGTCAACGAACTAATCCACAAGCGACGGCATGGCTTGGCCTCGCACTCAGTCCAGTTCAAAATATAGCGAAAGATCAGTTCGCCCTCACGACCGGCATCCGTCGCACAGATGATTTCATCCGCCGCTTCGAACAAGCCTTTGATGATCAACAGTTGTTCATGTGCGGAGCCATCTTGCCGTGAGCGTAGCTTAAACTCCTCCGGTATGATCGGCAGGCGATTGAGCCGCCACGGCTTCCACTCGGGCGTATAATCTTCTGGTTCCTGCAGTTCTACCATGTGCCCGAAGGCCCAAGTCACGGTCCACTCATCATTCTTATAAAACCCTTTTCCCTGGCTGGTCGCCTTAAGGTGTTTTGCGATATCGCGTGCGACTGAGGGTTTTTCCGCTAAGACAACTTTCATAGGTAAGGTAGAAGCGACACTCTTGTCGCTTGTTAGCACAGTGCCAGTCAAAAGCGCAAAAAGTATCTACGCCTGACTCCGCGAAAGTCAGCATAGGCTCAACTCCTTAAACCGTCAATGAACGTTAATTTACGCTAATCAAGCAAGCCGGCCTCCATGCGTAGCGACACTCAACCGAAGGACGAAGTCATTTGGCGACTGGTCGGAAGCAAAACAAAAGTTCCCGAAATCCACACATCTTTGTTTATCATTTGATGCTGAGATCATATTAAGGTTTATAAACGTCCATTAACGGTTCAACTGATCTCCTTTAAAATATGCATGTCGAAAAACTGAAATACACCATCTGGGCTGCCGATGCAGACCGCGCTGCCACTTTCTATCAAACCTGTTTCGGTGCAACAATCGCGCGGCAGAACCCTCACATCACCGAACTCGAAGTCGCAGGTGGCCTGATCGCCATCCACGGCGGAGGCGAAGGCAAACACACTTGGACAGGGCTGACCTTTCAAGTCGCAGACGTCGTCATCGGCGCAGCCGAGATCGTTGCCGCTGGCGGAAAATGCGACCGCAAACCTCAACCCGAAGACGGCGAACCGCCACACCTCGCTATGTGCGAAGATACCGACGGCAATCAGATCATGCTGAGCCGCTCTCGAAGCTAAGCCAGAGCTCAAATCACTCCAAGCGGCATGCCACCTCAATATGGAATGGAAATAGCTCATTATACCATAATGATGATTCTATCCATCTTCATCACACTACGCAGTCAGACGATCTGCAGATTCTTAACCAGAAACGCAAAATAGATGTGAACCAGTCACAGGTGACAACGCCTAACAGCGCGTCACTGCTCTACGTTGGGTAAGAGAATGAAACACCGATTTCGTTGACTATTCCGCCGCAAATGACATTGTAACCCTTATGCTGCCTGACTTGAAAAAAATGACAAAAGAAGAAAAGTTTATCACGATGAGGAACTTATGGGAAGATATGCGCGAAAGTGTCAGCAATTCCCCAGAAAGTCCTGAAATCATTGAGCTGTTGGACCGACGGGCGGCTCGGATTGAATCAGGCGAGGCGGAGCTTTTTGACTGGGACAAGGTAAAGGGAAGCATCGGCCGTTCATGAAGAGAATTCGGATTTCATCGGATGCCTTGTCCGATCTGAATGAAGGGTTTCTTTTTTACGAGCAGCAGAATCAAGGGCTTGGGGATTATTTCACGTCCTGTCTGCGAGCTGACATTGATGTGCTCAGAATAACAGGCGGTGTACATAGGATAGTTCATCGCCAGTTTTATCGAAGTTTATCCCGAGTGTTTCCCTACGGAATATTTTACACTTTCGAGGAGGCGATTGTCACAGTTTATGCAGTTGTGGACCTTAGACGTGATCCGGAGTTTATTCGGCGTCACCTTGAAGAAGTGAAGACCTAACCAGACGGTAAATGACAACTCCGAGTAGCGCTACCGCGCTACTCTCCGCTCATCCCCTCCACCGTACGACACAGAATGAAACAAAGAGTTAAATCACCTGTTTTTTTGATTACAGCCTTTCTGATTTTGATAGGAACATTTGCTTTGATGTCTGAATCAGATCCTATGGCCGGAGCATTGTTTTTTATCCCTTTTGCTTTAGGGCCACTTTTTATCTCTTTAGCAATTTCTTTATATTCACCATATCGATCTTGTCAGATTATTCTTGGAGTTAGTTCGGTAGTTTACGGGGTATGGTTTAGTTTCGTGTTTCTCAGTGCTTTTTATTGGCATATCGATGCGCAAAGCGCTATTACGCTTCTTTTTATTGGTATATATTCACTGCCAGTTATGATCCCTTGCTGGATTGTCTCACTGGTTTTACGAAACAAGAATAGTAGAAAAGCCGAACAAGTCGGCGCACCCAACCCGCTACCCGCTGAGTAGTTGATTTTTATGACTGCTTTAACCCATAACCCCTTCGTTGAAGTTCGCCCTCGGTAGCGGGTGAGTGGCCTTGACGTACGACCACGCTTCGATTGGCAAATAAGTCGAACGGCTCGCCGCTCATATCCGTAATCTGCGCGCCGCTCACGCGCAGCATATTTTTAAGGCGGCACACCGCGGCGCGGCGCGCTCGATCGTATGGGAAACCAGTCACCACGAGCCCGTCACGTAACTGCGGCTTCGTATTCCCGCGAATCGACCGACCATTCAAAGTCGCCCCCTTGCCCATGATCGATCGGAAGCGCTCTCGCATAGCAGGTGCGGTCACAATCCCATCGATGACGACATCGCCCAACAGCAAGCCGATCGAAATAGCCCAACCAGGTATCCGATTCGCATAATTCACGGTGCCATCAATCGGGTCGAATATCCAACGAAAGGAGCCAGAACGACTCGCCTCGTCCGCACTCTGGCTGCCTTCCTTCGAGACAACCCCATCCTCAGGAAAGTGCTGGTGAATGTGCGCGATGATTCGTTGCTCACTAGCAAAGTCGGCCTTAGTCACGAGCTCCACTTCCGTAAACTTGGTATCGATCCCTAGCTCACCTTGCTGCATTTCAAGCAGCATGGCTTCCAAATCGGGCAACATCGCTTCGATTGAATCCAAGCGAGCACGCACATTAGACATCGAGTCATCAATCATATCAAAACCCCGCCTAGCGAAGTTTATATTGTTTATACAATTTTGCCGAGTGCCGCTTCAAAGTAGGATCGGCTTGAGCCCTTCTCGAAAATCGATCCAGCGCCTGCAGCACCTTTGATGCGGGTGGTAAATTCAGAATATAGCTCTCCTCACAATAATCCGCCAGCCAACTAAGCGCCTGTTGCTGCTCTGGTACCGTGGCGCCCGTGCGCAGTAATTGCGTTGCCATCTGCTCATCTTCAGTCGCCATCTTTGTACTATTCGGTTGAAATTTAATACACGATAAGCGCGATCCTCATCCGCGAATCAGCTGTACCCGGTTATTGTTCACTTTGATTTACAAAAAATACTTCCGCTGACGCAAGGCTCAAGCGCAGATGGCTCTGACCACCGGCACCCGCCGCTCTACTTGATAGATGAGACGATACGCTGAGGCGAAATAAGCTTGGTCGCGCAGAGCAAATTCAAGTCTTGGCTGCGCCTCCACTGCATCAAGCTCACAGAGAGTTAGCAGCTTAACCTTTAGGTTTTGCGGAAAATTTCGTCTGGTTAAACTGAGAGGCTTTTTTCAGTGCTTCTTCGATCACAAGTCTTGGTCTTTGTGAGCTCGGTGAACTTTGTGAGAAATTGATTCTGTCATCAGTATGGGCAGTTCTATTGCATAAAGCCGTGAGCGTGTTCACTCCGCGCCCCTGCGCCTCTGCGGGAAACAAGCAAGTCGCATGGATTTTTTTAAGGACTGTCTGCAGCAATCGCTCGGCAGGCTCGCCTAGCAAATAGAATTATCTCGCGCAGAGGCGCGGAGGCGCAGGGCTTTTTGCAATGGGTCAGTATTGGTTCATCGTCATTTGCCGGGGAGCTCTGTTGGGGAGGGACGACCTCCGTGTCGTCCGCGAAGACTTTGGAAATCAAATAACAATAAATCTGGGATGCTACAAGAGCGGATAATCCTGCCGGACGCTTCCTTATCGGTAGCGGACGACACGGAGGTCGTCCCTCCCAAAAACAGGAAACAACTCGATCGCCCCCAACATGTATCAATGCCTTGCCCGCGAGTTGAAGATGAATCATATTTAAATCCGGATTATACATAAATCCGTGGATGTGTAGTTGCCTCTCACAAAGCGCGCCAAGCTCACTAAGCGAACTAAGCCAAAGACTCTCTATCCGTTGCCAAACAAGTTCATGCCGGTACCGACAGCGAGCTGTTTGGCGTGTAACGTTCACAGGCTAAAGTGGTTATTGAATATTTACAGGCACTCCCCCAGCTCATATGACGCTACACGACAAAGGCGTTTAAGAACAACTAGGGCATGTGCCGGAATAAACGACCTCGCCACCTGTCACGACAAATCCCTTCGGAGGATCGATTTCAGGCAATTGCATCGCCACCGGCAGGTCGAAAACTTTATTGCAAACACGGCAAATTAAATGCGGATGCTCCGCCTCCGCAGGCAGTTCATAACGACGTGGCTGACCGGGAAACTGCACGCCGATAATTTGAAATGCATCCGTCATCTCACGGATCGCACGGTTCACCGTCGCCGAACCCAGCCGCGGCAATTGCGCCCGGCCGAGTCGCAGCACCTCCTCCCGTGTTAGCGGCCTGCCAGCCTCTTGCAAGACAGATAGGATGACTGCACGCTGTTGAGTATTCGCCATAGAATAGGAGTCAGGAAGAAGAAATTAGAAGATCGTTTCTGCAGCACAGAATGTGTAAAACAAAAAAGGCAGACTGCCCCTTCCCCAAAAGGAAGCAACAGCCTGCCTACTTTTCTGAGTAAGGAAAGATTAGAAACTTAGACGAGCTCCGATGTAGCCAGTCGAACCAAGTGCGGGATAACCATTGGCCTGCTCATAGGATTCATCCAATAGATTCTCAGCACGTGCAAATACGGTTAACTGATCAGTCACTTGCCAATCTGCTATGAGGTTTACTACGCAGGAATCCTCTTGATCAATGCGCTCGTAGGTCAATGCATCGAAATCCTCGCGATCAAAATATCCGATCCCTTGAACGCTGGCTCGTAGCGAATCCGTGAATTGATAATCAGCGGACAGCTGCAACATATGACGCGGACGACGAACAAGACGCTCGTTTTCGTCATCATCGGTCGCGGTCAAATAGGTGTATGCGGCGGCCAAATCTAGCTTTTGGGTGATCGCATAACTGACGGAACACTCAACGCCCTCGGTCGTCGCACTACCAGTATTATAGCTATCATTTGAGATCTCGATCACATCTGGCCAGTTCGTGTAATCCGCATCGTAAATATAGCCGATCAAGTCGCTGATGTCGTTGCGAAATAGCACGATCGAGCATGTCAAAGACTCCTCGAGCCCAATGTAGCGCGCGCCTACTTCGTAGGAGTCACTCTCTTCAGCATCCAAATCGGTATTGGCCGGCCCTTGATTGAGCACATTCACATCGAAGGCGAGATCGGCGGCACTTGGAGGTGCGTAGGAATTCGCATACTTCGCAAACAATGTCAGTCCAGTCTCTTGAAAGTGGTAGAGTGTCTCGATTTGGCCAGTCACAGGGCTGTCGTAATCAGAATAATCATCGTAACGAATACCACCACGTAGCTCGATCGACTCGGTCATCAGCCATAATGCTTGGACATATACACCGAACTGCTCGAAACGTTCGTCATAGGGAATCGCAGCCTCCAATGGGTTGAATGTATTCAGATTACTATTACTGACTTCATCGTTACGGTAGACCATACCAGAGGTCAGGAGCAGATCCTCTGAGACTAAGTAATCCGCTTGAAGATTAACTTCATCGGATGTCACCTCACTGCGATTCGAAACAGGAAAATGCCCAAGGTATCCGCCGAAATCATCATACGCTGCCTTTTCTTGATCGAGGTCGATATTGCTCTCACTACGGGAGTAAAAGAGGTGTACGGTCAATTCGTCCGTCGCATAGCGAATACCAGGAGAGATTAACCAATCCTCTGAATTCTGCTCATCATTCAGAGTCGGATTCGCCGTCGAGCCTGGTAACTCCTTCTCGGTGCTATCGTATTGTCCGACGAATTCTAAGCTCAGCGTGTCAGTCAGTAAATAGTCGACCCGAGAACTCACTGCCTCGTTGCTGTAATTATCGTTTTTACGGTCATTGTCTGTATCCATCGCTGAACCAGTGACAGAGACACCCAAGTCGCCTTGAGTGAATGAGGTGCTAGCGGAGCCCGCGATATAGTCATGCGAGCCAAATTCCGCGCCGACTGTCGAAGTATTTTCATCGCTATCAAAAGCAGAGCGTGAGCGTAGATCAACAACTCCCCCAATACCGCTCGATCCATAATTCACCGACGAGGCACCTTTCTGAATCTGCACACTGCTCAGATTCGAGACCGACAGGCGCTCCAAGTTATACTGATTTCCGAAGCCCGCATTCAAACGGCGACCATCGAGAAAAAATGCAGTGTGATCACTATTCGTGCCTCGAGTGAATAGCGACGTCTGTGCGCCCTTTGCTCCCGATGAAACGACGACCATGCCCGCTTCGCGAGACAGCACATCGACCACACGTCGGTCCTGCCAGAACTCCATCTCAGCCGCCGAGACGTAGCTCACCGACGGCGACACTCGATCGAGCTCTATGGGTGTGCGGGTAGCCACCACCACGTAAGGCAACAGCTCTTGGCTGGCAGCATCGTCGGTCGTAATCGCTTCGGCCCGCAACGCGGAAGTGGCACAGGTAAGCGCGAGTCCTAGGACGGACGCTAGGCGTATTGTATTCGTTGTTTCATGCATAACTTCAGCTAGATATTGCCAGAACAAACAGCGCGACAAGCATATTTAATTATAGAGAATCATTCTCATTAAATCTTCTCGGTTATTTCTTGTTTAGTTGATTTTGGTAGTGATGCCCCATTTAGTGCCAAACACTTTGATCTCCTTGTAGCGATGTCTAAAAAGAGACACATCCTATTAGTAATAAGCATTTTATAGAGTTAAAACTGATTCTAGGAAGAACGTAAAAGAAGCACCACCGCCACACTCCTCCGATAAATGGAACCCGTAATTCAATCAGTGAGAATGGTTCTCATTTATTAACTATTTATCAAGCGAATCTGCTGAAGTATAGCAGCTATGCATTTTTAAGGGGAAATAGCAGAGCCGTAGACATTTTAAATAACATGATTCGTCCTGCTCAGCGATCGTACACAAAGAAGCTTTCGGCCGATAATCAGACGCGCCTCATTGACTCCATAATCTTTCGATAAGTCGTCAAATATCGATTCTCCGAACTCGCCCGACATAAGATTATCAGCCCTGCGATGCATCAACTGCTAGACGAAACGCAAAAGATCGTATTTGCTCAGCACATACGTTGATGGGCACTTGCCCACTGAGACGGATAATTGCACTGACTGACCTCCACTATGCTCCCGGCAACAATCAAAGATTCCATTTTCCACACGCTGGCCGTATTGCTGCTCTGCTCTCTGCTCCCTCACCTTCAGGCAGCCGACGCAGTTGAATTTGACTACGCACAGAATCTGCAAATCGAGACTTTTGCGACGCATCGCCTGATCACAGTCATCAACGTCAGTCGCGCTTCCGATGACCACTTTGCCTATGCATTGGTACCTAAAGGACAAAGCATCCCCGAACTTCCAGCGAACACAATGATCATCCGCACACCGGTCGATCGGGTAGTTGTGATGGCAACTACTTTCATCGGTTATATTGACGCGCTGGCTCAACTTGAATCACTCATCGGCGTCGCGACTCCGGACTTCATCAACAACCAAACCATCCAGCAGCGTATCCGCTCGGGGCAAATTCAAACAGTTCAAGCAGGGCCCGGCCTCGATATCGAACGTTTACTGCTACTCAACCCTGACTTGATTCTCACTAGTTCTTCAAGCGATCCACAGCTGGACGGTCACCCACAACTGGTACGCTCGGGCCTGCCCGTAGTGCTCTCCGCCAGCTACATGGAGCAACATCCGCTGGCACGGGCCGAATGGCTTAAATTCGTAGCCGCCTTCTTCCATGTCGATGCTCAAGCCGAACAAATTTTCAATGAAATCACTGAACGCTACCAAAAACTCGCCGCTCGGGCATCGGTAGTCACCGAAAAGCCGACCGTGTTTTGCGGCACGCCCTACGCAGGCACCTGGCACGTGCCCGGTGGGCAAAGTTACGTCGCCAAGACACTCGACGACGCGGGAGCGAACTATCTCTGGTCTGAAGATGACAGCCGTGGTGGTATTCCGCTCGATTTTGAACGTGTTTTTTTCACCGCAGCCCACGCCAGCTTCTGGATCAACCTCGACAGCTACAAGAGCCTCGACTCATTGTTTGAAACAGACCATCGCTTCAATCACTTTCGAGCTGCTCAAACCGGTCATGTGTATAACAACAGCAAACAATTTAAATCAAACGGCGGGAACGCAATCTGGGAGCGCGGGATCGTACATCCAGACGAGGTACTCGCCGACCTGATAAAAATCTTTCACCCCGAGCTAGCCAAGGACCACCGCTTCATCTACTATGAGCAGCTGCAATAATCCGATGAGCGCACACCCACAGCAATCGACCACGACACCGAAGTGTAGTTCACGCTTTGTACTACTCGTGCTGGCCGTCTTCAGCATCGCATTACTCAGTGCCTGCCTCGGATCCACGCCGCTCTCACCCGCGGTCATTTTACAGGCGCTTACTGCCTCCCCGGAACTCGACGACGTGCTGCGCCAGATCATCCTCGAGTTTCGGTTGCCTCGTATCCTGACTGCCGCCCTCGCCGGCGCCGCGCTTGCCACCGCGGGATTGATGATGCAAACCATCTTCCGCAATCCGCTCGCCGACCCATTCGTCCTTGGGATCAACTCTGGCGCGAGTCTCGGCGTGGCAATAGTCATCTTGCTGCTAGCGCCGATCGGTATCAACCTTACCGAAAGCCTCAGTTTCTCAGGCCAAACCCTCATCGTTATAGCCTCCTCTACGGGTGCCGCAGCGACGCTCATGGTCACCTTATCGCTGTCGCGTAAAGTAGATGTGATGTCGCTGTTGATTGTTGGGCTAATGCTGAGTTATGCTATTGGCGCAGTCGTCAGCATACTAATGTTCTTTAGTATGTCTGAACGCTTACAGTCTTTCATGAATTGGTCATTTGGCACTTATGGCAACGTCACTTGGAGCCACATGCTCGTGTTCGCGCCATCCATTCTAGTTGGCCTCAGCATCACATTGCTCTTTATGAAGCCACTCGATGCGATGCTCCTCGGCGAGCACTATGCCGAAAGCGTCGGCACCCGTACGAAGCAGGTGCGCTTCT